>NZ_NJQY01000001.1:0-107888 GCF_010628845.1 Bacillus sp. 22-7
CCCGTTAGACTGCGATAAACCATAAAGAATCACTTTGACATATAATCTGGCTTGTTCTTTTGCCAGGCTTTCTTTCAATTTGTAATCGGTATTTCTTGATGAAATCAGACTTAACAGAAGGTACGCGGATGAAACCGGGTCAGACCCTATTTCCGCTGGATCCCGCAGTTTATGGTCTTTAATCCCTTTTTCAAAGATCGAGGCAAGCGGTTCCTGATAAGACTCCATCCACCATTTCCGGACGGTTCCCTGATGCTCCTGATCCAATTCTTTTTGAATATCATGAAACATCTGGCCCATCGAAGGAGGCTTATTGATTAAAATATAATAAGTGACCTGAAATAAACATTCTTCAATATCATCCTCAAAGCGCTTAATAATTCTGCTTAAAGCGTTCTGCATATCAACCAGTTCAGTCCTCAGCACTTCCATATAAATGGCCTTTTTATTGGAAAAATGATGATAAAGGGTAGGCTGCGTAATGCCGCAGGCTTCAGCAATTCTTCTCGTGGAAACCGCCCGATACCCTAAATCCATAAAAAGCTTATGTGCTGCTTTCACAATTTTTTTATGTGTATCGTTTGCATTTAGTAACATAAACAAAATCCCTTTCAAGTAAGCGAACCCTATCACTTGATAAAATTATAAAAACCAAAATGAATTGCGTCAACAATCAATGTGCTCATTTATAAAGTTAACATTAGATCCTATTACATATTCCCATTTCTCCACTTTTCAATCATTGTTCATAAGGCAAAAATATATGATAATATAAATAATTATGTTAACCTATTTGTCATTTTAGTTAACCAATATATCTAATCGAACAATGGGGGGATTTTATGTATAAGCTGCGTGGCCATCACCTCTTTTGCCTTCTGGGCTATCGGGGAATGGGCTACTCTCAGGAATATGTGGAAAATATGACCCGTATGCATCGAACCTTGAGAGACAACCCCAGGACATGGATACAGCTTGTAAAGGGGCCGGACCATCTATGTGCAAAATATCCCAACTCAGGCGAATACCATTGTGAGCACGACGATATTTATAAAAGGGATGCTGTTATTTTAGAAAAATTAGGGATGAATATCGGACAAATTCTGTACTGGCAGGACATCGAGTCAAACATCCAGAAGTATGCTCTTCCCTCAGATATACAGACTGTTTGTGAAACTTGTTCGTGGCGCTCATATGGCGTTTGTGAAGAAGGTATCCGGAATATTCTTGAAGGGCAGGGCTTAAGGGAAATTAAATAAGCACCCCTATTAGAATCTAAAATGGCAACATCCATTAAATTAACCTCTCCATCCAGGTATTAGTCCATTCTTTTCAGAATATAGGTAAATAAAAAGGAATGATGGAGGAATTAACTTGGCATTTGCGGCAATTTTGACAGTTGGACAGCTAAAGCATACAGAAGAGCACCCTGCCTCCAGGGAGTTCTTTATAGCAGGAAATCATATAATGAGAGAGGCTGCTAAAACTGGACAGCTCATCAAAGAATTCAACCCAAATAGAGTGAAGCTCCCTGAAGAAATGATCAAAGGGAATGGTACTCCTGTTCTTACCTTAACAGTATGGAAAGACCTGCAATCTTTATATCGGTTTACCTATTCAGGTCTTCATAGACAAGCATTGCTGGACAGGAATAAGTGGTTTGATCCTCTTCCGGAGAGACAGCCTAATTATGTGGTATGGTGGCCGGATATGCTATCAAATGTTTCCTGGAAGGAAGCTTTCAAAAGATATGATTCTTATATCCAGCATGGACCTGACTCTTTTGCATTTGACTTTAAGCATCCTTTTGATGAATTTGGGGAGCCGGCCGCGCTTAAGTAGCGGACAATCAATGAGTTACCGTTTCTTATTAATTAAATCAATTAAATAACAGATCTGTGAAATAACAAAGGACAGATGCAGGACAATGATTATGCCGAATGTGTATACCGCTTCTTCCGCCGGATCCCCTCCTCCCATAAATACTGAACCAAAGATAAAAAAGAGTAAGACACTTACCATCACGAATAAGAAGAAAATACTAATATACTTTGACATGGAACCCCCCATTTCTCACATATAATATTATGAGAAATCAATAAGAGTGGTTCCCGCACTATCCAGAAGCAGAAACCACTTTACTCCCTAGTCACCCCAGCCATTGCTGATTGTAAGCTATAACTCCCAATATGGCACCAGCACCTGCGCCAATAAGCAAACCCCAAATGCCCCAAATCGCTTTTTTCTTCACTTTATTATCCTTTTCGATCATGAACGGCACCTCCTCACAGTGGATTAAAAGTCAGACAGAATCATCTTACATTCATTTTCATTTCTTTTAATAATTGGAAACCCCTTCTTATATCCGTAATTTTTTTGTTGTGACTCCTACAAATCTCATGGTATATTTTAGTAGGTTATTTGAACTATAAACAGCACTTTATTATCGGTGAAGAGATATGAAAAAACCTATCAGATTAAGCATCCAGTGGCTTATTTTAGGCTTACTGGCTTTTGCTATGCTTGGCACCTATGCAGGAAGTGTCATTTCAAGTGTAGTAGTCAGCAGGAACAACCTGGAGAAAAATTATTTAATAGAAAACCAATATTATGCTCAAAAACTCGCAACTGTTACAGATTCTCTTTTTGTCAATATGATTAAAAATCTGACGATGGAAGCACGAAATGAAGATCTTATGACGAACGATTCCCGAAAAATCCACAAAGAGTTAGATTTCATTCTGCAGTCGACTACCTATTTCAATTCTACATTTTTTGCGGACAAAACAGGCCGCGTCGTAGCATCTGCTCCTGATATGGCTTTAAATGGAACAAAATTAACTAGTGTGGTGCAAAAAAATCTCTGGAAAAGAAAGTTCCTATAATATCAAAGCCTTATGTAGGTGTGACCGGAAAATTAATTATGCTTATTTCTGTCCCCGTTTTTGATGAAAGCGGATCGTATGAGGGATTTTTAGCCGGAACCATCTATTTACATGAAGATAACAGCCTCATCCAGGTTCTGGGGCAGCATCCAAAGCATGAAAATAACTCTTATGTATATGTGGTTGATTCTGAAGGTAATATTATTTATCATCCGGATAAAAATAGAATTAACGATAATGTGAAGGAAAACAAAGTGGTACAGTACGTTTTAGAAGGAAGAAACGGAAATCTGGAAGTCACGAATACGAAAGGCATAGCCATGCTTGCCGGGTATGCCTCTGCTGCCTCAACAAGTAAATGGGGCATTGTATCCCAGACTCCTAAAGAATCTGTGATGGAGCCGACCTTTGATATGGCCAGGCAAGTAAGTGTGATTGCCATTCTCTTTATGCTGTTTGTATTCGCCCTCTCCCTGATCATGCTGAAAAAAATTGTCAATCCGATCAGAAATTTAGCTCTATACGCAAAGCAGATGACGACCGAACCATCTCGTCCTGTGCCGCAAATTCCCAACTGGTATTTTAAGTTAAAGGAATTAAAGCGTGCTATTTTAATAGCTGTGGATTTTTATCAGACCAAACTGACGAATGCGGAAAGTGAGTCGAACCTGGATCTGTTTACCGGCTTCTATAACCGCCGTTTTTTAGAAAAAAAGATAAGTGAGCTCGATAGGTACTCCATCATTTTATTTGATATTGACCATTTTAAAGCAGTAAACGACCAGTTTGGCCATCAAGTGGGAGATGAAGTATTAAAATTTTTGTCCGAATTAGTTAAGGGGGAAACGAGAGCAAGTGATCTGTGCTTCCGCATAGGCGGTGAAGAATTTCTAATCATCCTTCCAGAAACCGATATCTATATCACGGAATCTGTTGCAGAACTGATAAGGAAAATCACTGAATACACTTTAAGCCCCTCCGGAAAACCAGTCACTGTTTCCATGGGAATTAGCAGCTATCCCGCTGCAGTGGACAGCTTTTCAGAGTTATTGAACAAAACAGACCAGGCGTTATACAAGGCCAAACATGAGGGAAGAAATAGAGTGGTTATCGCCTTGTAAAATAAAGAGGGCAAGCTTTGAGTGAATATCTCTCAAAGCTTGCCCTCCTTTTATGCTACATCTCTAAATCCGTAAACGCATACGGCAATAAATCTTTTAATGTCAGTTCCAATATTTCTTGCTTTTCATTTGTTAAGTAGACTGGCATATCAGGCATACAGAACTCGGCTAACACCTGTCTGCAGATGCTGCACGGCGGAAGAAAGTCTGCCGTATCACCAGCTACAGCTATAGCTTGAAAATCACCTTTTTTGTAACCGTTAGCAATTGCAGTAAAAATAGCTGTTCTTTCAGCACAATTCGTTGCACCTAACGAAACATTTTCTACGTTCACGCCATTAATGACAGTGCCGTCTTTCAGCAATAATGCACATCCAACCGGAAATTTGGAATAGGGAGCATACGCTCTTTCCTTCATACTGCGTGCACTTTCCATCAATTGCTCTTTATTCATCGTACCCATCCTTTTCAAAGAAGAATGAACTTTTCACAGTCCCCTTAGGCCAATGTAAAATTGGCAGGATTTTTATCATATGATTTTTTGAAATGTTTGTCAATATTAGCGGTAAGGTTCTCTGCCTTAATGGCATAACCCCCTTCCTCCTTTGATATGTTATAGAAATGGATATTTTATATGGGAGGAAGATAAATGAAAAAAATCATTTTGTTTGCAGATCCTGGCATTGATGATTCCGTTGCCATCATGTATGCCCTTCTTAATCCCGGCATCAAGGTGTTAGCTATCGTATCGAGTTACGGGAATGTCACTAAAGAACAAGCAACAGAAAATATCACTTATCTGCTTCAACTAGCCGGCAGGAGCGATATCCCTATTATCGGCGGAGCTAATAGCCCATCATCAGGGGAAATCCCAAGGTTCTATCCTGAAATTCATGGAGAAGAGGGATTGGGTCCGATACGCCCTCCGGTGGATGTGCAGGGGGAACTGACGAATTTTTCGGAGCTCTATAACATTATAAGAATGAATCCGGACGTTACTATAGTAGACGTTGGGAGAAATACCTCATTAGCTGCACTATTTTTATTAGGGGAAAATATATCCGACGCCATCAAAGAGTTTTATATTATGGGCGGTGCTTTTTTGGTTCCTGGAAATGTTACTTCCTCAGCTGAGGCAAATTTTTATGGTGACCCCGTTGCTTCACAGGTAGTAGTAAACAATATGGATAATATCTATATTGTCCCGCTTAATGTTACGAACAAGGCCATCGTTACAATGGAGCATATTAATATGATCCAGAAGCTGACTGACAACCCGCTGATTCAGATTATGGATGAGGTAATGGAGTACTATATAGAAGCATATAAAAAACTCATTCCCGGGATTAATGGTGCTCCATTACATGATGTTTTAACACTGTTCCTCATGGTCAATCCTGAAATGGGAAGCTCCATTAGAAGAGATGTGAAAATACTAACAGCGGATGATGGAAGAGGTACATCCATTGCTGATTTCAGAGTCAGTTCCAAGCCTTCTGAAAAGAATATAAATATTTTTCTGGATTTTAATTATCAGGGATTTATTGAAGATTTTATAAAAGTAATGAGTTCTTAAACAGAGATGCAGGTCATTTATTGTTTCGCTCGGGTTTCTACCTCCGTGTCTAAAGGAGCACCAAATTCGGACTTATTCACTCAGATTTCTTCCTCCCCTGTCTGAAAGAGCACCATGTTCGGACTCGTTCGCTCGGATTTCTTTTCCTCATGCGAATGAACCTGCTCCTTTAGCCCCGAAAATAATCGCCCATGCCCTTTTGGTTTTACACCGTTTTTTTATAGGGGTAGAATTGTTGTACACTGAGATTCTGAATATATTTAACCGATTATTCACAAAATCTATAGGAAGACGAGCAGATTGGACTGAACAGCATGTGGAAAATTTACAAAAA
This sequence comes from Bacillus sp. 22-7, assembly GCF_010628845.1. Classification (NCBI taxonomy): domain Bacteria; kingdom Bacillati; phylum Bacillota; class Bacilli; order Caryophanales; family Bacillaceae; genus Bacillus; species Bacillus sp. 22-7. Next base: position 5,917 of record NZ_NJQY01000001.1, read on the forward strand.
GGATATTAGAAGTATTTTTAAGAATTGGGTTGCTGCCGTATTAATCGGAGGCTTGACATTGCTGCCTTCTTTATATGCCTGGTTTAACATCGAGGCTTCCTGGGATCCCTATAGTCAAACGAATCAGCTTCCAGTAGGAATCGTGAATGAAGATGCCGGAGCAGTGGTTCGTGATAAAGACATACATATTGGAAATGACATCGTCAAGGAGTTGAAGAAGAACGATGATATGGACTGGCACTTTGGTGAACGGGGAGACGCGATGGATAAGCTGGAATACGGCGACTATTTTGCCGTCATTGTGATTCCGGAAAATTTCTCTCAGAAGCTGGGAAGTGTCATTGAAGATCAGCCCGAAAAAGCGAAAATCGAGTATTATGTGAATGAAAAAATCAATGCCATTGCACCTAAAATCACAGAAAAAGGTGCAGGCGGGATTGTCGATACAATTACAAGCAATTTTATCTCGACCGTGAACGGTACTATTTTTGAGAAGTTTAATGAATTGGGTCTGGAGATTGAAAAAGACCTTCCGGATATAAAGCGGTTCGAAGAGTATGTTTTTCAAATGGAGGAAAAGCTTCCTGAAATCCATTCCTTATTAAGCAGCTCCCTGTCAGATGCGGAAAATGCCCAAAAAATGATTGATAAGGCACAAGCACTCGTTCCTGATGCCAAACGTGCAACAGGCAACGGTCTGCAGACAATTAATGAAACGATGAAATTTATAAATGAGGCTGAGAATCGTCTGAATGCAATGGAGCCCCAAATTCAGGAGAATCTGGAGCATGTGCAGAATATGGCGGTAAAGGTGAACGATTTTATCTCTTCGGTTCAAACCTCTGATTTGAACCTGGACCAGGGAAAGGAAATTAGCAATAGAATCAATGAGCAGATTGCGGGTTCGCTTCAGAATATCGAGACTATCGAAACAGCACTAAAGCAGCTGCAGGAATCTAATATTGAACAAGGCACAAGCCAGAATCAGGAACAAATCAATCAGGCTCTGGAACAATTGGCTGCATTAAAGCAGGAATTGCAGACGATCCAGGCAAACGGGCAGAAAGTCAATGCCTTTCTTTCAGACAAGCAGCAGGAAGCGGATGATTTAATCACCCGGCTTCAGGAAAATTCAGCTGCAACTGCAGGCAGGATCGACGCATTCGTTAAAGAATATAATGAAAACATCCGTCCAGCCATCAAACAGGAAGTGGCCAGCGCCAAGGAAACATTGAGTAATGCCCGGAATATCCTGACTGAAATACAATCTTCCATTCCTGAAATCGGAAAAATCCTTGCTAATACAGAGGGGAACTTGGGCAAAGGGAAAGAAACTCTTAAACATATACTAGGAGAATATCCATACGTTAGTTCAAAGATCAATCAATTAGCCGATCGGATTCGGGATATCCAGGGCGAGACAGACATCAACGAGATCATCGAACTGCTGCAAAATGATCCCGAGGCAGAGAAGGATTTCTTCGAGGAACCTGTTCAGCTCAATAAAAACAGCCTATTCCCAATCCAAAATTACGGTACAGGCATGACTCCCTTTTATACCGTACTTGCGATATGGGTAGGTGCCCTTCTATTAATTTCCCTTTTGGCTACAGATGTCCATCATCCTGAAGACTTTACGGGAAAACAAATCTATTTCGGCAAACTGCTCACCTTCCTAAGCATTGGATTTGCACAGACCCTTGTAGTGACAATAGGGGATACCTTAATTCTCGGAGTGGATGTAGCAGAATCAGTATGGTTTATCCTGTTTGGACTGGTAAGCAGCTTAGTGTTTATATTAATTGTTTATACATTAGTATCTGTATTTGGCGATGTCGGAAAAGCCATGGCGATTGTCTTGCTGGTGCTTCAGATTGCGGGTGCTGGCGGAACTTATCCGACCGCCTTGCTTCCTGAATTTTTCCAAACCATCCACCCTTTCCTGCCCTTCTCTTATGCAATTGATTTAATGAGAGAAGCTGTTGGAGGCATTGTTTGGGAGAGAGTATACAGAGACCTCCTGATCCTGACGCTATTCGGCTTCCTTGCACTATTAATGGGAACTTTCCTGAAAGAGCCATTAAGCAGAAAAACAAAGGCGCTGATGAAAAAATCGAAGAAATCGGGGTTGTTTCATTAGGCTTTAAAAGTTTTATTAACCCTCTTGACCTTTTCCAAAATGTGTATTAAAATCAGTAAAAATATCCAATATGAGCTATGAAAAGGACACGAATCTTTCTTTATTTTCTTTCCAGAGATCAGGGCCACCGGCTGCAAGCCCTGAAGAAAAGGGATTGGTTTACCACCTTGGAGCTATTATAGTGAAATGATGTACTCAGTGTATCTATAATCGGGGAATCCGTTATCTTTTTGAGCATAAAGCAGACTTTCTGAATGCTTTATGGAATTAGGGTGGAACCACGACCGCACTCGTCCCTTTTACTGGGATGGGTGCGTTTTTTTATTTTATTTAAAACTATATTATTAGCGTTGATAAGGACACGAATCTTTCTTTGTTTTCTTTTCAGAGATCAGGGTCATCGGCTGCAAGCCCTGAAGAAACGGAATTGATTTACCGCCTTGGAGCTATTATGGGGAAATGATCTATATCAGAGTATCCATAATCGGGGAATCCGTTATCTTTTTGAGCATAAAGCAGTCTTTCGAAACGCTTTATGGAATTAGGGTGGAACCACGACCGCACTCGTCCCTTTTGCTGGGATAAGTGCGGCTTTTTATTTTAATTAAAACTATATAGTTAGCGTTGATAAGGACATGAATTATTCTTCATTTTCTTTCCAGAGATCAGGGTCACCGGCTGCAAGCCCTGAAGAAAAGGGAATGATTTACCGCCTTGGAGCTATTATGGGGAAATGATCTATATCAGAGTATCCATAATCGGGGAATCCGTTATCTATTTGAGCATAAAACAAACAATCCGGCCATTGGGATCATTATCATGAAAATATGTATTTCTCAAATGTGGATGAACAAAATTATGCGATAAAGCCCATGAACTGCCCGGGTGCGATATTGGTTTTCAACAGCAAACGGAGAAGCTACCGGGAATTGCCTATCCGCTATGCGGAACTGGGATTAGTCCACAGACACGAACTCTCAGGTTCTTTAAATGGACTGTTAAGAGTTCGGTCGTTCACTCAAGATGACGCGCATTTATTTGTGAGGGCTGACCAGATTGATGCGGAGATTGATAAAATACTTGTCCTAATTGATGAATTCTACTCCCATTTTGGTTTTGACTATAAAGTTGAACTTTCAACACGCCCAGAGGAATACATGGGATCTCAGGAAATGTGGGAACGTGCGGAAGGGGCTTTGGAATCTGTTTTGAAAAACAAAGAAGTTAACTATCAGATTAATCCTGGCGATGGGGCATTTTACGGGCCGAAAATTGACTTTCATATATTGGATTCACTCGGCAGAAGCTGGCAATGCGGTACAGTCCAGCTGGATTTTCAAATGCCGGAAAAGTTTAATTGTGCTTATGTAGGTGAAGATAACAAACTTCACCTTCCCATTATGATTCATAGGGCAATCTTTGGTTCAGTTGAACGTTTCATGGCCATTCTAATTGAACATTTTGCTGGCGATTTCCCACTGTGGCTGTCACCCATCCAAGCAAAGATCATTCCCATCTCAGATGCCCATGCAGAATATGCAGACTATGTAAAATCACAATTGGAATTAGCTGGTATCCGTGCAGAAGTCGACTTCAGAACAGAGAAATTGGGACTCAAGATCAGGGAAGCCGAAAAACAGAAAGTTTCCTACATGCTGGTGATTGGTGATAAAGAAATGGAGCAGCAATCCTTGGCACTGAGAAAACGTAAAGAAGGAAATATCGGTGTGATGAGCATTGAGGAAGTAATTGAACGGTTTGTTAATGAACTAAACGGCGGCAGATAAGTTTTCAAGCTCAGAAGGAATCTAATCCTTTTGGGCTTTTCTCTTTATTTACAAATAATCTATCTCTTTTATACCCGGCAATAGTACAGACATGAACACGAAAGGATCTAAGATCAATAAGCTTATAACTGAAAATGTGCTTGACTTCACATGGAAAGGCCCCAACCTCCTTTCACTATCTTTTTAATGATGCAGGAATGTTTGATTGTCTTCCAATGAATCCCTCTTCGGTATCTTTGCTTACATATGTATGTTACAATTGAAATAAGCATTAAAACTCTAGGGTCAACTCGACTTTTCTTAGTCACCCCTTTGAAAGGGGATTAAAAAATGGAGAAAATAAGCGTATTTCTGGATGATTATCGGAGAGCACCGCATGGTCATGTATTAGTTGAGACCATTGATGAATGTATCCTTTTGCTTCAGACCTATGAAATTGACCACCTGTCTTTAGACCATGACTTAGTAAGCAAATCGAGAAATGGTCTTATGCTTGTTCATATTATGGTTCAAAAACAGCTATTCGCGGATCGAATAACTGTTCACTCTGCCAACTCAGTAGGCGGGAAAGCCATGTATCGTTATTTAAAACAAGCACAGCAGGATTTTGAAATGCCCACTGACATTAAAGTAATTTTACGTCCACTGCCCCTCAACTACATTCCGCCAAACTATCTGCACAACTATTAGAGTCCATCGACAACCACCTTTTCTCCTTAGTCACAGGAATTAAATAAATCAATAGTGTATAGGGAGCAGAGTTAATCGACTGCTTCCTTTTTTTATTTCTTTAAAAGTTAAAAAAATCCGCTCCTCCCATAAGAGGAACGGATTGATCAGATTTACTGCTTTTCGTTCAAGTATGCCCATGCATATTGCACATAAAGCTCTGCACCTGTCGCTAGGGCGTCTTCATCAATATTGAATTTGCCGTGGTGGTGAGCCCACTCTGTGTCTTTCTTTGGGTTGCCACTGCCGACAAGGGCGAAGCTGCCAGGTGCTTTGTCCAGATAAAAACTGAAATCTTCGGCCCCCATTGTGGGCTTTTCAGTAAATAGAACATCTTCCCCGAAAGCTTTAGAGGCAACCTTTTGGACGAGCTGCGCACTGTATTCATCATTTATTACTGCCTGCGAACCCCGTATGTATTCCACCTCTGCTTTAGCACCGTAGATAGCTGCCGTATTTTCAGCATATTGCTGCAGCTGTTTTTCAATAAGATCTCTTGTTTCAGGATCGAAGCAGCGAACTGTTCCCTCTATGACTGCATTTTCAGCAATGATGTTGAATCTTGTACCTACAGTCATTTTCCCAATGGTGAGTACGGCAGGCTGCTGGGCATCAATGGTTCTGGAGACCACACTCTGCACATTCATGACAAAGGAAGAGGCGACGACAGCTGCATCAATGCAATCGTGCGGCATGGCCCCATGTCCGCCTTTCCCTTTAAATGTCACCTTGAAGATATCAGCTGATGCAAAGGACGGTCCGGGTGTACAGGATACCTTGTGTGTCGGCATTTGTGACCAGATGTGGATGCCAAAGACATTGTCCACGCCTTCCATCGCTCCCTGTTCCACCATCATCTTTGCCCCTTCCGCCACCTCTTCGGCTGGCTGGAAAAGCAGGCGGACAGTCCCCGGCAATTCTTCTTTTATCTCATTTAATGCCTTGGCAGCAACCAGCAGCATCGCAGTATGAGCATCGTGTCCGCATGCGTGCATTTTGCCGTTCTCCATGGATGCATAAGGAAGATCCTTATTCAATTCCTCCACCTGCAGCGCATCCATATCTCCCCTTAAAGCTACCGTCTTTCCCGGCTGTCCTCCTGCAATGTCAGCAATCACACCCGTTGGTTCTGTCCTTCTGTAAGAGATGCCTAAGCCATCCAAATACTCACAGATAAATTGGGTCGTTTTAAATTCCTCCCATGACAATTCCGGTTCACGATGCAATTTTCTGCGCAGTGCAGTTAATTCATCACTATATTCCCCAATCAATTCCTTTAGCCTGTTATGAATCATCTCTTAATCCGCCTCCGTTAGCTCTATTGCTGCCTCAAACAAAATCTGAACTGCTTCGGCAATATGCCGGGAATCAGACCATTCTTCCGGACAATGGCTCAGTCCATTTTTGCTTGGAATGAACAGCATTCCGGTACTTGTGTAATCAGCAAAAACCATGGCATCGTGTCCGGCGCCGCTATTCATGGAGCATGAAGGGAAACCAAGTTTACTGCTTTTCTCCTTTAGCAGACTGACAATCTCTTTATTCATCTCTTTTGGCTGAATATATAACAGCTGTTCAACCGTTATTTCTAATCCGCTATCAAGATAGGACTCTGCTAATTCCTTCACTTTCTGAATGACATTCTGGACATGTTCCTCCCTGCCGGAGCGTATGTCTACAGAAAATACTGTTTGATCGGGAATCACATTGGCTCCATTTGGATACACCTGCAATCGTCCCGTTGTTACAACCGTCCCTTCTCCTTCTGCCGCAGCAAGCTCGGGAAATTGGGTGATCATTCCGGCAGCGGCAACCAGCGCGTCCGACCTTCTGTCCATCGGAGTGGTCCCTGCGTGCCCGGCCTTACCTTTTACAGTTACTTCCAATTGTGTTAAACCGACAATCGTTTCGACTACTCCGATTGGTATATTCTTTTCTTCTAAAACTGGACCCTGTTCGATATGCAATTCCAGGTAAGCCTTTACTGTTTGAGGGTCACGAACTTTCGGGAGAGATGGATCCAGCCCGATTTTCTCCATGGCTTCAACCGTCGTTATGCCATCTTTGTCTTTCAATGCTTTGAAGTCTTCCTCAGCCAGCAAACCGGTCATTCCGCGCGAACCCATTAAGCCGCCGCCAAATCTGGAGCCTTCTTCTTCGATAAGAGCAATAACCTCCAGAGAATACTTCGGCGTTAATCCATACTCAGTAAAAAGTGCGGCCACTTCAAGTCCTGCTACAACTCCGGCAGGCCCATCATAGGATCCCCCATTCGGCACAGAATCAAAGTGAGAGCCGACCAGAACACTCGGTGCATCTTTTAAGGATCCATCAAGTTTTCCAAAAATATTGCCCAATCCATCTTCACGCACAGTCAAGCCGACTGCCTTCATTCTTTCTTTAATATACTGCCGTGCAAGCAGATCCTCCTGACTATATGTCAGCCTGGTTGTCCCTCTTCCAGGAGTTGCCGTATAATTGCTTAATGTGTCAATATGACTTTCTATTTTCTCCTGTACTTTTTCCAGATTCACATTTTTCCCTGTCTGAACTTCACTCATTTCAATTCCATCCCTTTCTTATAAAAGTCCGACAAATATTCCGGCCAGCACGACCGACACAATGGTCACTGTGATGAATCCGCCGACAAGCATAGGCGGCAGCATATTGCTGGTCAGCATTTCCCTTTCTTTTTCATCCTCGGTTAATGCTTTAATGACTTCATTTGTAATAATGTAGTCAGCTGGGAACCCATATAATGCCGTCAGTGAAACAGCAAAAGCCATTTCCTTGCTCACTTTTAAAATTTTCCCTGCGATAAATGAGAAGACATACATTCCGATTACACCCAAAATAATGGTTCCGGCAAGCGGATAGATAATTTCAAGCATCATCCCTGGTGTAGCCTGCTTTAAGCCGTCAAAAATAAAGAGCATTAGAGCCATGATCGCAAAACCGAAGCCATTTGCTTTTTGCAGCACCTGCTTTTCAAGAAAGCCAATGCTTGTGGCAATCACCCCGAACAACAGGCAAAGGACAAATGGACTGACACTGGCAACTGGAGCCAGCAATGTCGATGTCAGATAAGCAAGGTAGGATACTACTGCCAATCTTAAAAACTTGAAGAAATCTGTATTATATTTCTCAGGCATATTCTTAAAAAGCTTAAGTTCAGGTTTTGAAACTGTCATTGATGACGCAGCCGTCTCTTCAACTGCAGGCCCCTGAGCCTTATAAGCAAGCTGTCCGCTGCGGTACTGCTTCAAAAGCCGCTTTCCTTCTTTTTTCAGGACGATGGATGTAAGCGGATATCCCGCAAATCCCTGCATCACATAAATCACGATTGCAAAAACCGATAGTGAAGCCAGTCCCGCTTCCTTTGCTCCCTCCGACATGATCAGGGCAGATACTACACCTCCAACCAATGGAGGAATAGCGACAACCACAGTTTTAAATCCAAAGATTAATGTTCCGATTCCTAGTAATATCGCAATAATTCCTAAAATCCCTGATAAAGCAATCACAATCGTCTTCCACTGATTTTTCAATTCCTTAATCGAAAGCAATGTTCCCATATTGGTAATCAATAGGTACATCATCATCGTTGCCACAACAGGCGGAACCCCTGCCAATGCCACGATATCCTGCGGAAAGAATGTCCAATAACCTGCAAGGAACAATACGGCACAGACAAAAATGGACGGCACCCACGCCTTTGTGCGAACCGCAACAAGATCTCCAATAAATAAAATAAGTAATAGAATAACCAAAGCTAATAACTGTGACATAATTCCCATCCCTTCTCTAAGATGAATTCCTATTCATTCGTGTTGCGAAGAATATATATTGTTAGAATAATAATACAATTATACTTTTCAGTCAATTTAAATTATTAAAAATTTTATGTAAGCGATATCATCCTAGAATTTGTATGGAGCATATTTCTGTTTATTTAGTTTCTTAAAATAATATTATTATTATAAAAATCTATTAGAGCTGGAGTAAAAAATAAAAACCCGTCAATATGACAGGTTTCCTGGATTAGAATTTAATTAATACATTCCTAATGTTATTCCATTCAAATATGAGCAGATTCAATTTATTCAGCAAATAAATTCCAGACAAAAAAAGGAGCAGCAGCTGCCCCTTTTCCGGATATCAATTTCTAGAATCTACATAATCCGGATAATCGGTAATGATGGCGTCAACTTCCATTTCGAACAAGAAGTCGGCGGCTTCCTGGCTGCGCACTGTCCATGACCCAATTTGCATGCCAAGAGAGTGAACTTGATTCACTAATTCTTCGGTGACAATTCCATAGCTAGGATTGAACCAATCTGCATAAGCTGAAAATTCCTGTAAAGCTTCCGCTGTAGTATCGGCACGGTTAGAGGTCAATACACCAATGGGAACTTTAGGAAGAAGCTGATCCATTGTTTTCATAGAGTCAAAGTTAAAAGACTGGATAATGATTTTTTCATTTTGCGGCTTATCAAGATTTCGTGCTTTTAATGCAGCTGCCACTTGTTCTTCAATGCCAGGGTAAAGCTCTGGAGTCTTCAATTCTATTAATATTCCAACCTTACCATGGTAGCGATCCAGAATCTCTTCAAATGTCGGAATTGATTCTCCCGCAAATTGTTCCCCTTTCCAGCTGCCGGCATCAAGACTTCTTAAATAGTCAAACGGTAAATTTCCCACTTTCCCTGTTCCATCTGTTGTACGATCAACAGTAGTATCATGGATTACCACTAATTCACCATCTTGGCTTCGCTGGACATCAATTTCAATATAATCAGCTTTCATGTCTACAGCCAGATCAAAGCCGGCTATTGTATTCTCCGGTGCATATCCAGTTGCACCGCGGTGCGCTATATTATCCACTTGTTTCCTTTCTCCTGTTGCCGGTTCTGCTGCGAACGCCTGACTGAATGGGCTGAGCAGCAGCGACAACGCCACCCCTGTACCAATTAACAATTTTTTGTTCATGCTCTCCATCTCCTATCTAAATATGTATTCAACCATATTTTAGAAAAGGAATGTTGAAGGGGTGTGTGATTATTTTTATAGGTAAATAAAGATCATGTTAACAAAAATCGGCCATTTTCCTTACGATTATTTACAAAACGTTTATTTGAAACTGAATAAAAATACCCTTTCACATTTCAGCGGGGTTATCTTCCCCGCTGGTAAATGTTTTAATCCAAAGCCTTTATTGTCATCTCCGCTGCCTCTGCAATCAGAGCGTTATCATATTCGGCATCCTTTGAATCCCTGCTGGAAAGGATCGTCATGATAATCGGCTCCCTGTTTGGCGGCCAGACAATTGCAATGTCATTACGGGTGCCGAAGCCTGCTGCACCGCTCTTATCAGCTACTTCCCAGCCGCTTGGCACACCAGCACGGATTAATGGATCTCCAGTAGCGTTACCCCGCATCCAATCGGTTAAAATGTTCCGCTTTTCTTCAGGCAGAAAATCGCCAATTAAGACTTTCTGAAGGCTTATTGCAAGTGCTTCAGGTGTACTTGTATCCCGGATGTCCCCTGGCTCAGCCTCATTCAAATCTGTCTCGAAGCGCTCAGGCTTTGTGACAGTATCCCCTATTTCTTTCAAAGCTGCTTCGAATCCTTCAGGCCCTCCTAATTCCTCTAACATTAAGTTGCCTGCTGTATTGTCGCTAAACCGGATTGCCGCTTCACAGAGTTCCCTTAAAGTCATTCCAGTCTTTACATGCTTTTCTGTAACTGGAGAATATGTAACCAGGTCATCCCTTGTGTATGTAATGACTTCATCCATCTCCTCCAGTGATTTTCTCTCCAGCAATATTGCAGCTGCCAGCGGTTTGAATGTAGATGCGTAGGCAAATCTCTCATTAGACCTGTAAGTAATTGTCTTTTTCGTTCCTGTGTCATATGCATACACACCAAGCCGTGCGTCAAATTCCTTCTCCAGCTTTTTGAATTTTTGTTTTGTATTTACAGAAGTTTCTTTGGAGTTTTCTGCCGCACTGACATCTGATTGATAACTGCCATTTGCACAGCCAGTCAGAGCAAGAAGCAGAACCAAACTGACTAGCCGGACTGCTTTTAACCTATTCCTAAAAACAGAATGATATTGTTTCCTCATATTTATTACCTCTCTCCATAAAAATTTTAAGCTTTTTACTTTTAAACAATGAATAAAGATTACAAGTGTAATACAATACTACATTTGTAATCTTGTTTTGTCAACCGCTAGAAACCCATGATATTATGGTGTTTCACAAGATCACCATGATTTGATAAAGTAAAAATAGAATGCTAGCAGGATTGGTATTCATTTTATCTAGGGAATTAAAACTAGATATAAAATTTTAGAAGGAAGGTCTGAGGATGATAACAAGCTCACAGTTCTTATCTGTTTTTTTGGAATGTCTGCTGGTGTCTTCTTTTACAATCGGAGTCATTCTTCTGTTAAAAAGACTTTTAAAGAAACATTTAACAGCCCAAGCTCACTATAATCTTTGGTTTCTAGTATTGCTTGCTCTGCCACTGCCTCTTATTCCATTACAATTCATGCCATTTGCGTATTCATTATCCTTTTGGAATAGCAATAGCAGCTTTCAATCCCAAACTGCGCCATCTGCAGAGGTTCCATTAAGGCAAAATAATTGGATGGAGGACATAACCGTCTCGGTAGAACGCTATGATTTAACATTATTAAATAATGCTTTATTCTTTATTTGGATTTCCGGAGTGGCTATTTTGACTGTATTTACGCTGCTCGCAATGCTTAAGATCAGTAAAATAAAGAAAAACACAAACAGCCTGAGAAATAACGGGCTTTTATCATTATTCGAGCACTGCAAACACAAACTGAAGATTACTGGATGTATTATTGTCGGAGAGTCATCTCTCGTTAAAACCCCAATGACGTTTGGACTTCTTAAGACTTATGTGGTGCTTCCCCGCCATTTTGACGAGTGGCTTTCTGAAAAGGATATAGAATATATCTTTTTACATGAACTGAGTCACTATAAAAATAAAGATTTTGCAGTCAATTATTTTATGGTGATTCTTCAAGTTTTATATTGGTTTAATCCTCTAGTTTGGCTTGCTTTTAGGAGAATGAGGCTGGATCGCGAAATCGCCTGTGATGCTGAGGTTTTAAATTCTTTGGATGAGAAGGCATATATGGAGTATGGAAACAGCATTATTCATTTTGCCCATAAAGCCTCAAGGGCAGTGACTGTCGATTTGGCAAACCATTTAAACGGGTCAAAGAAACAGATCCAAACGAGAATCGAAAAAATAGCCTGTTTTAAACCGGAATCAAAACTGCTGAGATGGAAAAGTGCGGCTGTACTCCTTTTTGCGGGGATATTTATTGCAGGCCAAGCTCCAATTATCTCTGTAATGGCTCATGAAAATAGCAGCTATAAATTTAAGGATGATAACATTATTTATGAGGATCTAGGCAATTATTTTGCAGGGTTTGATGGAAGCTTTGTGTTGTATGATAAAGAAGCAGACCAATATCTTATTCATAATCAAAATAAAAGCACATTAAGGGTTTCACCAAATTCCACTTATAAGATTTATAGTGCTCTGCTTGGTTTAGAATCAGGCACCATAACGGTTGAAAACTCGTCGGCCAAATGGAACGGACTTAAGTATCCTATTGATTCCTGGAATGCGGATCAGGATTTAACTTCTGCAATAAGAAATTCTGTTACATGGTATTTTCAATCGTTAGACCAGCAGGTGCAGCCCGGTACGATTCAAACCTTCTTAGACCGAATCAGGTACGGGAATCGTGATCTAACTGGTGGAATAGACGAATATTGGCTGGAATCTTCCCTTAAAATTTCTCCAGTGGAACAAGTTCAGCTGCTTAAAAAATTTTATGCAAATCAATTTGGATTTAAAGAAAAGAATATCCAAACAGTGAAGGATTCCATTAAACTAGAGAGAAAAGAGGAAGCCCTCCTTTCAGGAAAAACAGGTACAGGCACTGTAAATGGAAAAAACATCAATGGATGGTTCATTGGATATGTTGAGTCAGGGCAGGACACATACTTTTTTGCAACGAATATACAGAATGAAGAAAACTCTAATGGAAGTAAAGCAGCTGAAATCACATTATCCATATTGAAGCAAAAAGGCATTTATTAAATCGTTCATCTCATTAAATAAGGAGGGTGGTAATATGACTGATAGGATTCCCAGCATTTCAGAATCCGAGTGGGAAGTCATGACAGTTCTTTGGAACGGGGCACCGAAAACCGCTAATGAAGTCATTCTATCCTTACAAGAGCGCACAGACTGGAAGCCCAAAACAATCCGAACTCTTCTGGATAGGCTTGTCCATAAAAATGTAGTGGGCGTAAATAAAAACCAGAGAATCTATACCTTTTTCCCGCTCTTTTCACAGGATGAATGCCAGCGGGCAGAAGCTCAATCCTTTATCAAGCGAATCTATGGCGGAACGGTCAAATCCATGCTAGTCCAATTCATTCAGGAAGACTCCCTGTCTGAGGAGGAAATTAACGAACTGCGGAAGATCTTGGCAAAGAAACAAAAGAAAGGTGAATAACCTGCATGTGGGGGTTTTTGCGTTCACTTCTTTGCCAAGCCCCCAAAAGCGACTGCCCCTCCTCTATTTCCGCTTTAATAGAAATGGACACACCAATCCGCTTACACCTTTTAATTGACTGTCCAATCCTCACTCCTATACCTTATAATTATAAAAACCAGTATTTGCGAATGACTGCTGCGGGAGAGAACGTATTGACGTCACCGAAGGGGCAAATCTATAGGAAAGATGAATCTCTCAGGTAAGAAGACTGCAGCGGGACGCTACTCTGGAGAGCGTATCACGCACCCGCGGGGCAGGCCTTTTATTATAGTTTAGGTAAACCTCTCAGGTACAAGGACAGAGATACTTGATTAGGGGGATTGTATGGTTTGGGATGTATTGAACGTGATTGGAACCATTGCATTTGCAATGAGTGGGGCAGTCGTTGCACTGGAAGTAAAATACGACATTATGGGCGCCTATGTTTTAGGATTAATTACAGCATTTGGCGGCGGTGCTATTAGAAACCTTTTTACCGGCATTCCGATCATAGAATTATGGCAGCAAACGACTCTTTTTATTGTTGCCCTAATTACCATCAGCTTTGTCATTATATTGCCAAGCAGCGCAGTTCAGCTTTTGACGAAATGGAGCATTTTTGACTCAATTGGCTTGTCAGCCTTTGCTGTCCAGGGAGCTATGTATGCACAATCAATTGATTTACCCTTATTTGCTGTTATGTTCTCCGCTGCCATAACCGGTGCCGGCGGAGGTATGATCCGCGATGTGCTGGCTCAGCGAAAGCCCATTGTTTTACGTGATGAAGTATATCTTTTATGGGCCATCTTTGCCGGGTTTATCATAGGCCTTGATTGGTTGTCAAAGTCTTATCATTTTTATATTCTTTTTGCTGTTACTTTAATGCTTCGAGGAATTTCGCATCATTACAGCTGGAGATTGCCTATCAAATCTATTCAAAAACAATAAGAAGCTAAAAACGAATTCCTTCAAACATAAAAAGCTCACATCAGCATGAGCTTTTGTTTTCTTCCTTATTAAAATAATGGCAAACGACATATCCCACTGATTTTGCGGCAACAAGCATCGAACCTTCATCGATATCAAATTTAGGGTGGTGATTGAAGTATGGTTCTTCTGTTCCCTTTGGCGTGCATCCAATATAAAAATAACAGCCAGGGACCTTCTCCGAATAATATGCAAAATCGTCCGATGGTGCCATTTTAGGAAATTCTTTTACCTCGATAATGTCTCTATCCACGACTGATGTCAGCGTATTTGCGACAAATTTTGTCAATTCAGGATCATTATACAGCGGCGGATAATCAGGTTCATACGTTAGCTCACAGCTTACACCAAATAACTCCTCAACACCATTTACAATGCGGTGAATTTCTCTATTCATCACATCCTTTGTTTCATCATTGGAATAGCGTATATCCCCCTCAATTTCGATACTATCCTTGATCACGTTAAAACTCCCTTTACCGTCAAATGAACCAATTGTCACTACACCGGCATTAAACGGATCCACTCTGCGGCTAACAACCGTCTGGATAGCTGTTACAAAGTAAGCGCCTGCAACAATAGCATCGTTTGCTTTATGCGGGGAAGAACCGTGTCCTCCGCTTGCCTGCACCCTAAGTTTAAAATAAGCGCGGCCATTAAAGGAATATCCGCTGTGATAGCCAACAGTTCCAGCAGGGGCGATCGGCAAAACATGAATGCCAAAAATGGCATGGACATCATCGAGAAATCCTTCCTCAACGATGCTTTTTGCTCCGCCTGGAGGTTCTTCTTCCGCATGCTGATGGATTATTTTCACGGTGCCATAGATCTTATCTTTTAATTGGATTAAACAGTCAGCCAAAACCATAAGGTATGCTGTATGTGCATCATGGCCGCAAGCATGCATGATACCTTCCTTTTTTGACTTAAACGGAACATTTAGTTCTTCTTTAATAGGAAGCGCATCAAAATCAGCCCTAAGTGCCACGGTTTTTCCCGGGTTACCACCTTCAATAGTGACAACAATGCCATATCCATTCCCTGCATTCGTTATAAGATCAACAGCTTTCCCTCTGTAAAAATCAGCGATATAGGCTGCCGTTTTTTCCTCTTTAAATGAAAGCTCAGGATTCTGATGTAAATAACGGCGTATCTTAATCATCTCTTCTTCTCGTTCTTCCAGCATTTTCATTAATTGATCAATCACCAAAATCATCTCCTATCCTTGCTGGAACCTAAATACCTGTTAATGGGATTCCCTATCATAATACTAAAAAGAAGAAGAGCATTGTGCAAATCCATTGCTCTTCTTCTTTATTCTCTGTATTTACACTTTTTCACTCGTTCTCACTGTTCACTTTCTATGTTGATTGCTAAATCGCAGCCATCTTTTTGAATTCCTCTTTCAAAATAATGCCCAGAATTAAACCAGGACTCTATAAACCTCCACAATTGGGCGGTTTGTCCTTTTCCCCCTCAGCGAAATCACAGCCTTCAGTAACTGATTCAAGTCCGTAGTCTGTATTGCTTATCTCATATGAACCCTGAGCATTTTTCTGGATATCCCCGAGCGGCTTTTCTTTCTTTTCTCTCATGTCTTCCCTCCTATTTGTTTATTTTAAAGTTTTATCTCAGATGAGAAATATTATTCGTGTTGAGGTTGGAGCAGCCCCTTCTAAAAAGCTTTAGCGCCATATTCATGCAAAATGCCACTGTAATTAAGAATTATCGAAAGCTTGAAAAATACACTAGTACATAAGAAAGCCAATTCCCCACCGGGAATGGCTTTTTTATGGATGCTGAGGAGAATTTAAAGCTCAATTTGTTTAATTACTTTCGCTGGATTTCCGCCAACTACTACATTCTCTGGCACATCTTTGGTAACAACTGCACCTGAAGCGATCACCGCATTGTCCCCTATTGTTACACCTGGATTAATGACTGCACTTCCCCCGACCCACACATTGTTTCCAATCGTAATCGGCTTTGCATATTCCCTGCCTGAATTGCGTTCTGCAGGATGAAGAGGATGTGTTGCCGTATAGATATGTACGCCGGGCGCAAGCATACAATTATCTCCAAAACGCACTTCACAGACATCCAGGATGGTACAGTCAAAATTCGCAAAAAAGTTTTCACCTACATGCGTATTATAGCCGTAATCAAATCTGATATTGGGCTCCATATATACGTTTTCTCCGGTAGACCCAAGCAGCTCCTTTAATAACTTTATTCGCTTTTCCCCTTCAGTCTCCAGAGTCTGATTGTACATTCTGACCTTTCGTCTTGCTTCCTCGCGTTCCTTTAATAATACCGGATCGGCAGGATCATACATTTCTCCTGCCAGCATTTTTTCTTTTTCTGTTTTCAATTTATGACCTGCTTTCAAATGAATTCTTTAAATACAGAACTGAAAAAAGGACAGTGTACCTGTCCCCGTTTCCCTTTAGCGTGACGCTTTAGGCGGCTGGCAAACGTCACATTTGCGCTGGTGATTATTTTTGAATTTCGTAAATGTTTTTTCAAACTGGCTGCCGCATGCACATTGAAAAAGCAGCTTTTGAGAAAAGCCATGATATTCAGTCGATAGGAGCTTACTATCCGAGTTTTTCTCAACGAAATCGTTAATTTTGCTGATGGTCCATCGTTTATTCATTACCTTACCCTCCATATTTAATAGCCTGAGCGTTCATCCGTTCCATTATTAGCGCATCTCATAATTCCTAAGTTCCTCATTATAACACAAAGGGACAGGTTCATTGTCCCCCATAGTAGTTTTAACATCTTACATATTTCCTTTTAAAGCCTAGCTTCCCTCTATCAATTTCCTTCTGGATATTTTCTGAGGCCTGCAGGATGGTGCTTTTCTTCTTATCCCGTTTCATTTCGACCGGCCCAATGGCTTTTGCAATCTCAACCGCCTTTTCATGGAGCGGCAAAAAAGAAACACCCACTGTATAGACAAAATTATTCATGGCGGATTTCGTACGCTCCGGAGAATTGTGGATGGTGTCTTTCACTTTATCAAGCATTTTGGCCAGCTTCGCCTCTGAAAATTCAGCGTCAGGACGATTTCCCAAAAGCCAGCAATAGCAGCTCCAGCCGCCTGACATCCGCAGTTCTTCCCTGCTTTCGATCCATTTATCAGCAACTTCCTGTGCAATATCTGCTTCAGCTAATGTGACAGCCACTACATAATCGGACAGCATATAAAAATATGCATCATCCATCCAGCGGTCAAAATCCGCTTCGGTCATGGCCTCAGGATCTGCAATGACGCCTGCAAAGTACATGGCATCGTAGTTCCCTGTGGCGTATAACTCCTTCGCCAAAGGCTGATTTCTTTTAATTTTTTTAGCGATTGGCTTCATTGCCCCTGTTGCAACACCAAAAAGCGGCTCATGCGCTCCGTTAGATATGTACATTTTCTTGGTCCGTTCCTTGCCGAGAGCCTCAAGCTCCTGCATAACCGTCTGTAAATCCATCTTTAAGCACTTCCTTCTATTTAAATAAAGTTAACAGCAAAAGACTGATTCGCATCAAGAACCCAAATATTCGGTTTTCAGTTCAATCTCTTTAACTTCTTTATCGAAATAGACCTTATAGGCATTGGCATCCGGTCTAGAGCTTACGATTCGCCTGACCTCCTCCTCAATGAAGTGGATTGCCACTCCATCATCCGCTGCAATTCCAGGCTTTATTTTATCAGAAGCCAAAAGCTCATGATAGGCAGGCCTTCTTTCCGCTTCTCCATCGTAATGAGGGCAATTGCTTCCTTTCAAAAAGCCGAGGCATGTTAATGGCTCCAGTTTATCGCCATAAGAATCCGTAACCCCTTCTTCAAACCAGCAAATGGAGCCCGCACTGATGCCGGCTAATACGATCCCTTGGTCCCATGCCTTTCGTAAAATCTTATCTAATCCCCATTCTTTCCATAAAGCCAATAAATTCTTCGTATTCCCGCCTCCAACATAAATGATATCTTTATCCAGTATAAATCTCTCTATATCTCTTGTCGGCGGTTTAAATAAAGATAAATGGGAAGGCTGGCACTTCTGCTTTTCAAAAAAGTCATAAAACCATTTAATACAAATATCGGAATCTCCTGTTGCAGTAGGCACATAACAGACTTTTGGATTTTCTTTACCTGACTGGCGTAAAATGTATTCATCCAATAATGGATTCTCCGGTTCCATAGAGAACCCTCCTCCTCCGAGTGCGATAATTTGCCTCATCTTTCTACTTCCCCTCAAGTGATGTTACGTATAACTATTCTCCTTCTGCACTTTTGTTCCCTGTTTTCACATGAAAATAGAGCTGCCAATATGACAGCTCCATTTCATCAGAATTTTACGATTCACTCAGCTCAGGCTTCCCGGCTTCCAGAAGCACCTGATCCCGGCCTAAAATGACAGCTAACAGGATAATGAATGCCCCTGTTCCCACAAGAAGCCATTCAATGGCAATGACATCTGCAACCGGGCCAAATATCAGCATGCCAATCGGCATCATGGAGGTGGAGATCATCCCCATGACACCAAACACTCTGCCTAAATAATCCTCTTCAATTTTTTCCTGAAGCAATACAGTTACCGGTGTATTGAAAATTGGCATGGCAATCCCGAAAAACGCCATGAACAATAAATAAATCCAGAAAACCGGCACGATGCCGAGTGCCAGGGTGCAGATCCCCATGATGAGACTGGCAAGGGTCATGGTTGTAATTTTATTTGGATATCCACCCCAGGAAGCAATAATTCCGCCTCCTGCCATCATGCCGACTGAAAAGGCAATCTCAATGGCAGTCAGTTCCCACACGTCTCCTCCAAAGGTGCGGGTAACCTGCAGCGGCGTCAGAAAGGCCGCAGGCGCCATTAGCACGATGAATACGGCAAAGAATAAGAAAAACTTCTTCAGGAAAGGATTACTGTTCACATATTGAAGCCCTTGTTTAAAGTCGCTGAAGTAACTTGCTGTCTGTTCCGCTGCTGCTTTTTTGTGCACAGCAATTTTGACAAACGTCATCAGTGTAACAATGGCAACCGCTGCTGTGATGACATCGATGAAGAAGATGGCCTCAAGCGATGCCATAGCGATTAAAGCGGCACTGACCATCGGTGAAACAAACATAATGACAGCCTGTATGCTCCCATTTACTCCATTCACCTTTGTCAGCTTCTCCTTCGGAACAATCTGAGGCAGAATCGCCCCGACAGCAGGAGTCTGGATTCCTGTTCCAAGGGCACGAATTCCTGCCATGACAAACAGCAGCCAGATGGACTCATATCCCATTAAGAAGAGGATGGCGAGTATCAGTGTTGAAAAGGCAATGAGGCCATCCGCTAAAATAATCAGCATTTTCCGATTGTACCGGTCTGCCCAAACGCCCGCAACCGGTGATAAAAAGAAGGTCGGAATGAACCCGCAAATAATGTAGAGAGTCATCATCAAACCGGATTCTGTCGTTAACGTAATATGCCACATAATGGCGTATTGAACGAGGGACGATCCAAAAAGGGAGATCGTCTGGCTGCTTAAAAAGAGAATAATATTCTTCAGCCAATTTTCCTGCAGATTAGAATTTAAGGTACTCATATATTAATCACTCATTTCTATATTTAATAAAAACAAGCTTTGCCTATATTCAGCTGAATCCATCCGATCTCTATATTCTATTTCCGAAGAAGCAAAAAAGAGGAGAAATTCATCTCCTCTTTAAAAAATACCGTTAAATTTAGGTTTCCTTAAATAGACAGACCAATCCCGTCGCTCTGAACATAGGCAGAGC
Organism: Bacillus sp. 22-7; assembly: GCF_010628845.1. Classification (NCBI taxonomy): domain Bacteria; kingdom Bacillati; phylum Bacillota; class Bacilli; order Caryophanales; family Bacillaceae; genus Bacillus; species Bacillus sp. 22-7. The sequence continues at coordinate 25,945 of NZ_NJQY01000001.1, forward strand.
CTTCAAACGTATTCAATTAACGATTGAAAAGCGGGTTTCTTAATCTCATTGATGCTGTCAACAGGAAAACCTCCATTTCATTATAATTACATTTATCATACCAGCAGAGAACCGTTCACGCAATAGGGACTCAGGGACAGGTTCCAAGTCCCAGTCGGGGGCGTGGGTGTCTGTCCCCGCGTCCCTACTTATAAACTTCATCTCTGGAATGAAACCCATCTGCAATAATGGTGCTATCCATGTTGTGTTTATCAACAGCAATAGGTGAAAGAAGGACTGAAGGCACTTCAATTTTGCCATTATTAATTTTTCGGGTTGTTTCTACCTGTTCACCCTTTGCTATTCTGACCGCAAGTTCAGCAGCTTCTTTGGTCAGTGTGCCGATAGGTTTGTATACTGTCATCGTCTGCGTGCCTCTGATGATCCGCTGGGCAGCGGCAAGCTCGGCATCCTGCCCGGCTACAGGGATTTTTCCTGCCATCCCTTGCACCGCCAATGCCTGGATGGCACCGCCTGCAGTTGCATCGTTTGCCGCGATCACTGCATCAATTTGATTTTGATTGGCTTTAAGAGCCTCTTCCATATTCACAAATGCATTCGCCGGTGTCCAATCTCTGGACCACTGATCATAAACAATCTGAATATCTCCTTTATCAATTAAAGGCTGAAGCACGTTAAAGACTCCTCGTTTGAATAAATGTGCGTTATGGTCAGTGATTGCTCCGCCAATATACACATACTTCCCTTTAGGTACCAGTTTGGTGATGGACTTTGCCTGCAGCTCACCAACCTTTTCATTATCAAAGGATATGTATAAGTCGATATCAGCATTTTTCACAAGCCGGTCATATGAGATGACCTTAATGCCTGCCTCATGTGCTTTTTTGACGATCGAAGCGGTGGCTTCAGCATTATGGGGAACGACAACCAGCAGGTCCACCCTTTGTTTTATTAATGTTTCTGCCTGTGATATTTGAACCGCATCATTCCCATTCGCAGCCATGATCTCCACTTCCGCTCCAAGCTCTTCTATAGCCTCTTTGAACAGATCTCGATCCTTCAGCCAGCGTTCTTCCAATAAAGTATCCATTGAAAAGCCGATTTTAATGGGTTTCTTCCCATCCTCTCCTCCTTGCACTTTGCCTGCCGCAGGTATTGCTTTCCCGGGATTTTTTTCGATTGCTGTATCCATTTGGCAGGCTGACAGGAGGCAAACCAGAAACAGTGCAGCCAGAGTCAGCTTCCTTTGAATCCTATCCATCTGTCTTGCCCCTTTTCCTTCCATCAGTCTTTTTTGCCCAGAAGGGTTTTGCGGAATTCCGTCGGTGAGCGGCCGCACATCTTTTTGAAAACCTTGCTGAAATAGTTCGGTTCATGATAGCCCACCTCAAAGGTAATTTCCTTCAGACTTTTCCCGTGATCTGCCATCAGCTTCTTTGCTCTTTCAATACGGCATTCAGTCAGGAAGTCAATATAGTTAACCCCTAGCTTCTCCTTGAACATCTTACTGATATAAATCGGGCTTAACCCCACTTTCCTTCCCAATGCTTCAAGAGAAATATCTTCATGGGAATGTTCGGTTATATATTGTTTCAGCTGATGGACAGTATCCGCTTCCAGCCTGTCGTAATGCTCCATATACGATTTCCTCATCTGTCCTAACAATTCATCCGTTTCAGAGCGAAGCTGCCGGAAATCCTGCGTTTGATAGGCAAAAAATGGTGCGGGAGCTTCAACCCCAATCTCACTCATTACGCGTGAAGCAATCCAAAGCATTTGCAGCACCCGCTGCTGCGCTTGAATCACCCCTGCTCTTTCCGTTTCACAACGCTGAATCATCTCCATTACACGCAAGCTGATTTGCTGCCATTTTCCAAGCCTGACTTGATCGAAAAACTGTTTTTCCCGTTCTTTGGTCAGCTGCAGATCCTCCCCTGCACTAAGTACTGGCACGTCGGAATAAAAACGGTATTTAACAGGAAGAGTTGAATCCAAAGTGGCAATAAGAGATTCCTGATAGGATTGACGGATGGATTGCAGGGAACCGCAAGCATTCCCGATCCCGACGAACCAGCCTTCTGATGACCCTTTTTTTGCAAGAGAAAGAATTTCGCCGGCCATGGATATAGCCTGCGAACGGAATGAATGCTGCTTTTCCCGAAAAACAATGAGGGGAAGCTGACGGCCATATAGTGCACCTACCCATGCACTGCCTGCTTGTCTGACCTTCTCTTTGACTGCGGTATAGAGGTGTCCCTGTCCATCGGGAAGCAGGATGCTCATGACAAACTGTTCATCTGTTGAGCGAATATCGAGCATTTCAACCAGCATATCCAGATGAACTTCATGGACATGATCGAACAGCAGCTGTGTCACGACATCTGTCTCAATGACCGGAAGAGCCCTTTGCAGCGCATCCTGCTGGAGCTTTGTCATTTCACGGAACCTCCGCTCTTCCTCAATATGTTCAAGCACCCTCCCAATTGTTGCTTCAATTTCCGTGATCTTGCTTGGCTTCAGTAAATAATCCTTTACCCCAAGCTTTATCGCCTGGCGTGCATAATCGAATGTATCGAAAGCTGTAATCATGATAAATTTAATATGCGGAATCTCTTCACTGATTTGCTTTATAGCTTCCAGGCCATTCATCCCTGGCATTTGGATGTCCATCAGGATTAATTCAGGCATAAACTCTTTAGCCAGCTGAACGGCCATCTTTCCATTTTTCGCCTGGATGATTTCAACACCAGGAAAGGCTTTCTGCAGAATCATTTCCAGTCCTTCCCGCTCAATTTGTTCATCATCCGCGATCAGAAGTTTTGTCATGCAGCCCCCCTCCTATCTTTCGGTATTTTCATCACTACTTTTGTGCCTGCAGCACTGCTCTCAATGCTCATGACATCGTCACTGCCGTAAAAAAGGCGCAAACGCCTGACTACATTGGTAAACCCGATGCCTGTTGAATTTCCATCTTTCTGAATGAACTGCCCTTGAAGAATCTGTTTAATTTTTAATTCCTCAATTCCTGGACCATCGTCTTCCACTTCTATAATTACACAGTCATTTCCGTCCTGAATGCGAAACCAGATTTTCCCGCCATCTTCCCTGGGCTCGACTGCATAATTAACGGCATTCTCGATGATTGGCTGCAGCGTGAGACCCGGAATGTCCACATTCAGACACGTTTCATCTATAGACATTTTCAAATGCAGACGATCTGTAAATCTGGCTTTTTGAATATCCATGTACTGCTGCAGGACCATCACTTCTTCACCAAGTGTCACGGGCCTATCAAGCCTTTTTAAGTTATAGCGCAGCAGGCCGGCAACACTTACAAGCAAGTCACTTGTTTCAAGAGAACCTTCCAGATAGGCTTTCTTGGAAAGGGTATTTAATGTGTTAAATAAAAAATGAGGGTTAATTTGGCTTTGCAGGTTCAAGAGCTGACTTTCCTTCAGCAGCAACTTGCTTTCCTGCAGCTCATGCTCCAGCTGTGCCTTATGCTGGATTTCTGAAATCAGATTATTGATATTAACCCGCATCCGGTCAAAAGTCTGCGCAAGGAAAGCAATTTCATCATTCGAATCAACCTTTATCGGCAAATGAAATCTTCCCCTTGATAAATCATTGGCTGCCTTGGTCAGCTTCTGTACAGGCTTCGTGATGCTCAAGGAAAAGCCATAGGTCAAGAACATTAAAAGGCATGTGATCATCAGCATGAGCCAAATCCCCAGTTTTTTAATTTCTTCGGATTGTTCAATGATCCCCCGGTAAAACCGTTCATATGTATTCAGTTCACTATCGACCAGTGTCAGCGTCATCTCAGATATATACATGGAGATGCGCGTTGCTTCCGAAAATTCCTTGGCCGAGTCCTCTGTCTCCTTTTCTTTAAAGAAAAGAAGGGAGCGGTCCGTCGTCTCAACCAGGCTATCAATTAGATTCATATAATTTGTCAGTGCAAAATCATTTTCTGAATTTCGCAGATATGAAACTTCACTTCTCACCTTTATCATTTTTTCCTTGCTAGTGTTCAATTTGTCCAAATTCTCCGGAATGGGGGTGATAAAATAGTTATTCAAGTCTGCAATCATCTGCTGGCTTGTCCTTGTAACCTCATTCATCCGAAGGTACCGCTGAAGAATATCGTTATATTGATTCTGAGTTTTCTGATTATAATAAGTAAGTGTGATCCAAATGGCTGCCATGATCAAAAGAATTACAGTCGTAAGTGTCCAGATTTTCTTATGTATTTTGTTCATTTCTTTTCCAGCGCCTTTAATATCCTGATATCGGTCAGGTAGCCATCAGATTTCAGCGGCACTTCTTCATCCCTGAGCCATTTTAAAATCAGCTCTGCACTGAGGCTTCCCATTTTCTCAGGGGATTGTTCAATGATTCCATCAAGTTTTCCCTGAGTAAGCAAAGAAATTGAATCCGGACCATCGTCAAAAGAATAGATATAATAAGGTTCAACCAGTGATCGCCTGCCAATTTCATGAATCATCGCTCCGGCTATATTGGCCTTAATAGCTACAAAACTGTCAGTATCCGGGTTTTGATTCAGCATGTTCTGAGTGGCAGCAATAATTTCCTCCCTAACATCAGTCGTTTCCGCATAGACTGTCTGGATATTTGGATAATCCTTCAGTACTTCATGGATCCCATCGAGGCGCTGCTGCTGATAATACTCTTTATGCTTGTCGCCCATAAGGATGACTTTTCCCTCATGGCCCATATCGTCAAGAAGCTGTTCTGCAATTAACTGCCCGGCCAGATATTGATCAGAGCCGACGTACGTTTTTCTCAAACTTTCAGATTTGGGCACGTCATTGGCCACTGTAATAATCGGAATTCCATAAAAAGCTGCTTTTATCTTTGCTAAATCTTTGAATTCCTGAGTGTCCAGACCCTGAACAATGATGCCGTCCACTTTTGATTGAATGGCTATCTCCAGCTTTTTTAAAAATTCCTCTTGATTCTTTCCATAGCTTCCCCAGACTTCCAGACTTGCCCCATCCTTCCGTGCTTGTTCCCGTGCAGCAATACCTGCCTTATCCCAAAAAGGGGTCTCTAATTCCTGCGTTATCAGAACCAGCCGGTATTTCACTTCCTGTCCATCTGATGCTGCCGGAAGATCCCGTTCGGATGTAAACGCTTTCTTATAAAGCGTGAATGTGAAATAACCAAGGACGATACATGTTAGACAAAATATTAAAATACCCGTTTTACGCAAGGCTGTATCTCCGTTTCTAAGTATGAATAGTTAAATAATTATATTCTATCACCTTTTTAAGGCTGATAGAAGAGTTAGAAAGTGAGAGGATTGTTTGGTGTTAACAAGAGGATAATCAGCGCTTTATGGAATGCTGCCCATCTGCATCATAAAGGCACCCTTGCCGGATGCCCCATTTTCAAAACTATGAATGCAGGAAACTGGTAATCTAGCCTCTCTTCTTCCGAGTCATGACATCAAAGATCACAGCACCCGCCAATACGCCTCCACGGATCATATACTGGAGGGAAACCCCTACTCCGAGCAGATTCATACCGCTGGATAAAGAGGCCATGACCACAGCACCAATAATAGCACCGGTGATTTTGCCCACGCCCCCTGCTGATGAAACCCCGCCAACATAAGCAGCTGCAATGGCATCAAGTTCAAATAATGTCCCGGCAGTAGTAGTCGCTGACTGAAGCCGGGAGGTAAATAATATACCTGAAAGGGCTGCCAGCATCCCCATTGAACCGAAGACTATATACGTAATTTTATTTACATTGATTCCGCTCAGATGTGCCGCTTCCGGATTGCTTCCTACTGCATATATATGTCTTCCGAGCACGGTTTTCGTTGTCAGGAAATGATAGACGACAACCACTAAAAGCATGATGACAACTGTCCAGGAAAATCCGTTGTAGCCTGCGAGGATCCATGTAATATAGGAAATGATAGCTGAAACGAAAACTAATTTGACAATAAAAATCCCTTTAGACACTACCTCGAATTGATAGTTGATCTTTTTTGTCCGGGTGGAAATTTCACTGTATATATACAGCAATATCGCCAGTAATCCCAGAATCAGTGTAAGCAGGTGCAGTCCATTCACTTGCATAACGGAAGGAATAAATCCGTTCCCGATTGCGTTAAATCCGTCATCCTTGATGATAATGGTCCCTGTTTTCTCTGTTACCTGAAGAAGGGCTCCTCTGAAGATCAGCATTCCTGCAAGTGTAGCAACAAAGGATGGGATACCAAATTTTGCAACTAGAAGACCGTTGAACAGTCCGACAAAAATACCCAGCGCCAGAATAACCGGAATAGTGATATAAAAAGGCACTCCCATTCCCGTCAGGAGAATTGCAGCAATGGCCCCCAAAAAGCCTGCAACAAATCCGACTGAGAGGTCAATATGGCGAATCACGATAACCAGCGTCATCCCCACTGCCAGGACAGCAATGTACCCCGTTGAATCAAGCATGTTGCTTATATTTCGTGAAGACATAAACAGCCCGTCAGTCATAATGGTGAAAGTGAGCATAATAACGAATAAGGCAATGTACATGCCGTAGTCACGGATATTATCTTTAAATAGCGTCTTCGCTTCGTTAATAAATTCCATTAGATTAACCTCCTATTGCGTAGCAAGCTGCATAATACTTTCCTGATTGGCTTCTTCAATCGACAGCTCACCTTTCATTTGGCCTTCCGCCATGACATAGACACGATCGCTCATCCCAAGAACTTCACCCAGTTCCGAAGAAATCATAATGATGCTCATGCCTTCCTCAATCAATTGGTTCATAATCGTATAAATCTCGAACTTAGCTCCCACATCAATGCCACGCGTCGGCTCGTCCAGAATCAGCAATTTCGGCCCGACAAATAGCCATTTGCCCAGGGATACTTTCTGCTGGTTTCCTCCGCTTAAGTTGCCGACAACCTGTTCAAGTGATGAAGCTTTGATATACATGGACTTTTTATATTCCGCTGTTTCCTTCACTTCTTCGTTATCGTTAATCACTCCATTTACTGCAACCCGTTTGAGATTTGCTGCAGAAATGTTGTTTTTAATGTCCTGTATTAAAAACAGGCCGTCCCCTTTTCGGTCTTCCGTCACATACGCAATCCCTGACCTGATGGCGTCACTCGGATGCTTCAGCGTCTTTGGAACGCCATCCACCAGGAGCTCGCCTTGCAATTTATAAGATTTTGGATTTCCGAAAATACTCAGGGCAAGTTCTGTCCTGCCTGACCCCATCAAGCCAGCAATCCCGACAATTTCTCCTTTTTTAACATGAAAATTAACATCTTTTACAACCTGCCTGCCCAAATGCACAGCATACGCAGACCAGCTGCGAAGCTCAAGAACAGGATCGCCAAACGTCTTGTTCGGCCTCTTCGGATAAATATCTTCAATCTCCCTGCCAACCATGTTTTTGATAATGACATTTTCAGAGATTTCACCTTTTGCTGCGTCCAGGGTACAAATTGTTTGGCCATCACGTAGCACCGTAGCCTTATCTGCAATGGAAATGACTTCCTTCAGCTTATGGGAAATCATAATGCAGGTAATTCCCTGCTTTTTCAGCTCACCTAACAAATCCAGCAGATTTTCGCTGTCATCTTCATTCAATGCTGCAGTCGGTTCATCCAGGATAAGCAGTTTCACATCCTTGCTTAAAGCTTTGGCTATTTCGACCAACTGCTGTTTTCCAACGCTCAGGTCTTTAACGAGTATCTCAGGGTTCACATCGAGCTTAACCTTATCCAGCATTTTTTTAGCTTCAGCAATGGTCCGGTTCCAATCGACGATTCCCCCTTGCTTGATTTCATTGCCCGCAAAAATATTTTCATAGACTGTGAGATCAGGAAACAAGGCAAGCTCCTGGTAGATAATGACGATTCCTGCCTTTACACTGTCACTAATTTTGTTGAATTGCTGCACACTGCCCTCAAATACAATATCACCCTCATATGTGCCATAAGGATATACGCCGCTGAGCACCTTCATCAGAGTGGATTTGCCCGCTCCATTTTCACCGATTAAGCAGTGTATCTCACCTTTCTCCACCTTGAAATTGACATTGCTGAGCGCTTTAACACCTGTAAACTCTTTGGAGATTCCGTGCATTTCCAAAATATTTTCGCTCATTATGACTCCCCCTTAGCCAAACAGCTATTCAGAAGGAGAAATAGTGATAGACGCATCTATCACTACTTCTCGTCCTTATTGATTAAAGCCCTGTAAATTCATCTGCTTTATAGTATTCAGAATCGATCAGTTCATTTTTTACGTTATCTTTGTCGACAACGATTACATCTGTTTGCTTTGCTTTAACTTCAATCTTGCCGTTATCGTAAGATCCAGTTGTCTCAGGGTCTTTGTCTTCAAGGATATCAATCGCCATGCCCATTGCATCTTTTACGAGAGTACGAACATCCTTGAATACTGTCATGGATTGCTTTTCATCAATAACGTATTGAATGGAAGCTTTCTCTGCATCCTGACCTGTCACAAGATAGCTGGATACTGCGCTGTCAGTTCCAAATACATCTGCAATGGAACGGGCAGTTCCGTCATTCGGAGCAAGAATAGCCACATCGCCCTTCAGATCGTCAGAGGCTGCTGTCAAATGGGTTTGCGCTTTGTTCTTTGCTTCGTTAGGATCCCAGTTCGTTGTTACCTGACCAATAATTTTGCTTAGCTGGTCACGGGACAGATCAGCTGTATCTTTCAAAGCTTCGGCTTCGCTTGAGTTAGCAATCTTGAATGTGCCATCTGAAATTTTAGGCTGAAGCACGCTCCATGCTCCCTGGAAGAATAAGAAGGCATTATTATCAGAAGCAGCGCCGGCATATAGGTACAGAGGCACGTCCTTGCCCTTTGCGTTGTCAACTAAATATTGTGCCTGTGCAGCTCCTACTGCAAGGCTGTCAAATGTTACATAATAATCAATTGCATCTGTGTTAGTAATTAAACGATCATAGGAAATGACTTTTACGCCATCCTTCTTTGCGGCTTCAACCGCCGATGCAGCTGCATCACCATCTTGAGGACAGATGATCAGTACATCAATCCCTTTGTTCAGCAAAGTCTCTACATTTTCTTTTTCCTTAGCCGAAGATCCCTGGCTAAATAAAATTTCAGTTGTGTATTCCGTTCCTTTTAACGCATCTTTAAACCTTTGCTCATCCTGAACCCACCTAGGCTCATCTTTCGTTGGCAAAACAATCCCGACACTTACTTCACTGCTTCCGCCGCCGGTTCCCTGGCTGCACCCTGCTGCAATAAATGCAAATATCAACAACATAAGAGAAACGACTTTCCACTTTCTTTTCATTCTTTTTCCCCCTTTATAATGGATAAGAATTACCTGTCTACAGGAAAAATTATAACTTTATTCCCAGTTCATGAAAGCGTTATCACTAGCACTCTTTTAATATCACCTGTAATTTTTTATACTTTAATCGAATGTTGCAGCAGTTTTATTTTCCCAATCAAAAAAGACAGCCCGCAAAAGCTGTCCATAAGAAAATGCGTTAATCCTAAGATCAACGCATTTCTCTTTATAAAGCTTCACCCTCCGTTTGTTTCTTACCCGGAGCAAACCACCCAAGCAGCGCAATGGCCACTAATACGCCATAGAAGACGATAGTCCAGCCTGTACTATGAGGAAAATGATGATCAAGGACACCAATATCCTCATGGGCAAGTGTGATAACAGCAAGCTTGACACCAACCCATGCGACAATCGCATAGGCCGTTGTTTCCAATGCAGGCCGTTTGGCAAGCAGCTTCACAAACCAGGTAGCCGCGAATTTGATCAGGATCAGTCCGGCAATCCCGCCTAAAACGACGACAATAAACTGGCCTCCATCCATGCCGCCGAAATCATCAAGCGGTGAATCCGGCAGTCCAAGTGCCAGTGCAACAGCCGCAAGAATCGAATCGATGGCAAAGGCAAGATCCGCTAATGCAATCTTTCCTACAGTAGGCCAAAATCCTTTCCCGGCTGCGTCTTTCTTCACATCCTCGCGAATATTTTTATTTTCTTTACCGAACTTGGCCTTAATCACATGTTTTAAACCAAGGTACAATAGATAGGCCGCTCCAATGGCCTGTATCTGCCAGACGTTTGCAATAAAAGATATGGCAAACAGCGCACCAAATCGGAAAACAAATGCCATAATGATTCCATAATTGATTGCCCTTTTCTTCTCATCTTCCGGTAAATGCTTGGCAATGACTGCCAGAACAAGGGCATTGTCCGCTGACAGCAAGCCTTCCAGTCCAATTAGTATTAATAATGCCCAGGCATACTCCAGCCATATGGACTCCATCCGCAGCACTCCTTTTAGCAGCATATTCTTCGTTGATAACTATAGATTCCCCAAAAATGCTGGAGGAAACCTTAAAAATATATATTAAAATGGCGTCCTATATTCAGGACGCCGGAGAAAACTAATTATTCAAATCAAAAAGCCCAGGTGCATGTTCATTCGGCATGTCTGGCATTTCTGGGACAGGATAGCCTTTTGGCGGTTCTACAACGGCAAGGTCTCCGCCATTTCTGCTAGGAGTGGGTCCTTGAAAAATTTCACCAATCCGGGTCTCATCAAGCCTGAAATTGAACTGCGCATTATGGAAGCCCATTTCAACGTACTTACGGCATTCAGGGTATTTATTTAAATCATAATTTGGAATCGGGAATAGTTTGCCCCAATCAACACCCAGCGTTTCCAGTGCTTTGGCGAAGGCATTTTGATGGGCATTATCCCGCACTATTAGGAAGGCAATCGTTTCCCTCAGTGTCTTATTGCTGCTCATTTCGTAAATCCTTGATTTCTGAAGAACTCCGGTGGATTCAAGAACCACATTATTCAGGAGGTTCGCCACCAGGTTGCCATGGTCATATACCCAGGAGCCATTCCACGGGTTGCCGCCAGCATCGACTGGAAGTGACGCCTTTGCCCCAATAATGAAATGATGCGGATTCGCTCCACCCTGGATGACATCATCCAAAGGGGCCCCATCCGCTGCCTGGTTGCCGGGCATATCCCCTCCAGCTTCATTCAGAAGCTGATTAATCGTGGATTGGACAAGCTCCACATGGCTCAGCTCTTCCAAAAATACGCCTCTTATCAGATCTCGGTATTGCTTCGCCTTGCCTCTGAAATTCGCACTCTGGAATGAAAACTGCATCAATGTCCGCATTTCACCAAACTGTCCGCCCAATGCCTCCTGCAGCACTCTCGCCGCATGAGGATCCGGCTTATCAGGTACAATCATATTGATTAAATCTTCTTTATAAAAGTACATGGATCATCAACCTCCTTTTACTAAGCATTCTTAATTAGAATGCCTGACGGGCGTCCCATTATTCATCACGGATTGATGTCCCAGCACTCATTTTTTGGAGAAGCAGTACCTTGTATTAATAATAAATAAAGTCCCCAGGAAAAATAAAGTAACGGTAATCGAGCTTGCAAGCGCCGAGTACTCTCCATTTAATATATATTCACTTGCCAGATTAACCAAAACCATATTCGCCATGTCCACATACCTGCTAACTAAAAGTTTCATGCTGTTCCCACCCCTTCACCGCTCTAAATAAACGGGCGGCTGCACCACTCTGCAAAAAAAGATGCCGTCATAATGCTTTTGAGGATAAATGGAAATTGGCAGCTGTCCCATCATTCCTGCTTCAAGGAGCTGCCATCTCCGCTTCATCCAATTGCGCTCCGGCAGCCCCTTGTCACATAAGGGCACAAAGCTGTCATGTCCGCAAGCCTCCATAAACAAACTTTCCAGGTGCTTATTTTTGGTGGCATCAATAGAAAAGTTAACTCTTAGCAGGGAAGCAAACTCACCCTCTCCTGCACAAAACCCTACTGAATAAACTTGATCACTATATCTGCTATTGGACAGGAGCTGTCCGACAGTCGTAATTCCCAAAAGGCTTGAGGTCAGTGTTTTGCTTTTTCTAATATGAAAATTATGAGCCCAGACAATGACCTTTTCACCCTTGAAATGCTCTTCTAATAACCACTGCAGATTTTTGAACATATTCGTTCCCCGCATGACACCAGATGCCATCCAGCTTTTTGTATTGATTTCCAGCCACTTCAGACGGTTTTTCAGCCCCTGTCCAATAACCTTCAGGATTTCTTCTCTTTCCAGATCAGCTTCAATTACCCTGCTTGCAAAAAGCTCCAGGCATGATTGATATAAACCCATACACATTCGTATCTTTTCTTTGACCATTTTTGGTATTTTAGCTTGGCCCCTAATCTCCTCATCGATTTCAAAGAATACGGTTTCTGCCCGATTGATTGAAGAAACCATTTCTTCGTCAGTATGTAGTTTGAGCCAGTCCAGCATCCTATGGGATACCTGCTGATATGCAGGCTGAATATCCATTCCTGAAATATGAAGGCTATCCGCCCAGGACTCCTGAAATAAAGGAAGCATCTCTTCGTTATGAAAAATATCAAGAAGACTGTGCTGAATTTGTTCTTTAGCAGGAAGGTCTGTCAGCAGACTTCTGCTTAATACCGCTTCAAGCAAACCACTCTCCAATACAACAGCCTTAAATCCATGGACCTCATGCAAATACTTGATCATATTCACTTTAGTTCTATAAAAATCTCCGATTCCATGGCTGCTCTCTCCCAGCAGCACAATCCTTTTCCCCTCAACATATCGATCCATACAGGAGAAATCAAGTGGATCCGTTATTTCACAGCTCTTGCCGGCTATTTGATCTATCCAAAGTGATTTTGTTTTTCGAGTTATGAAGTTCATTAACAAGCCTCCAACTTGGGTCCCAATATGACTATACCTATTAATACGATTTGGAAATAAATTGGTTTCACCTATTCATATACTTGGCAAAAGGAGACATCGAAAAGGTAAAATAGATTGAAACCATTCGCAGAAGAAACGGGGAGACTATATGAATGCCTATTTTCTTTTAGCATTAGCCATTGTAAGTGAAGTGGCTGGCAGCTCCTTGCTTAAAGCAGCAGACGGATTTAAAAAGCTCCTGCCATCCATTGGTGTAATCATTGGATACAGTGTCGCTTTTTACGCGCTATCTTTATCATTAAAAACGCTGCCTCTCGGCGTAGCCTATGCGATCTGGGCCGGCCTCGGGACCGTGCTGACAGCCTTAGTCGGGATCTTTATCTACAAAGAGAATGTAAATGGCAAAAAGCTGCTGGGATTGGCTTTGATAGTCGGCGGCGTCATCCTATTGAATAGCGGCGGAGGCCATTAGTATGAGAGGTTATGTATTCTTAACAACTTCTATCGCTGGAGAGATTTTTGCCACTACCATGCTCAAATTGTCGGATGGATTAACTATGCTCCTACCATCTGCAGGAGTCGTATTTGGCTATGCACTTTCATTTTATTGCTTATCATTATGTCTAAAAACCGTTCCATTAAGCCTGGCTTATGCCATTTGGTCTGGGGCAGGAACAGCGCTAACTGCTTTGATAGGCGCCATTATTTGGGAAGAAGCTTTTAGCAGCCTTAAAATAGCGGGAATTATGCTGATTATCGGTGGAATAATTGCTTTGAATTCTTCCAGTAGTGAAGAAACGGTAAAAGAGCCTTTACGTTAGGGCTCTTTTTTGATTTAGGAGACCCCCCACTCCTTTTATTAAATATCCTTTAAGGCCCTCAGCGTCTTATCACGAATCTGAACACGGTTGATATAATCCTTTGCAACAAGTTCTGTGTACAATAAATCAAAGAGCAGAAACAGAGGGAGCGTTGGAGAAATGTTCTGGCCCATATGCATACTGCTTTTACTCATAACGAGAAGGGATAGATCTGCTAACCGGGAAAGATCAGATGTTTTATCACTTGTTATGGCGAGAACTGTGGCCCCTTGCCGCTTAGCAATTTTAACCGCATCAATGACCTCTTTTGTTTTCCCTGAAACTGAAATACCAATGACCAGACTGCCGCCTGAGCTTAAGGCAGCATCCATCACTGCTTGATGAGGGTCTGTAATAGACTCAACCTGGATTCCAATCCTGAAAAACTTCCATTTGAACTCCTGCGCTGCAATTCCTGAGTTCCCGATGCCGTAAACATGCACCTTCCTTGCCTCTGTTAAAAGTGAAACAGCTTGCTGAATATCTAAATAAGTCATGTTCCGAAAGGTCGTTTCGATAATTTTCAAATGATTTTGATAAAGGTTGGAAAAATAATCAATTTCCTTTATATCACTGGACATAGCCGGCTTGTTCCTTAAATCGATATACCTTTTTAACTCATGCTTAAATTCATTAAAACCTGAAAAAGAGATCTTCTGACAAAAACGGGTAATAGTAGCAGGGGAGATATGAATCTTTTTAGCGATTTGATTAATCGATAGTTGGCTGACTTCATCAGGCTTATCGATAATATACTTTGCTAATTCCGACTCTGAACTAGTGAATTTTTCCATGGTGCAGACTATGCCATGCATAAGATTTTCTCCTAGATATTCCATACTCTTTCTCCTCTTTAGATAATCCATAGGTTCATTATACAAGATCATAGCCTTATTTTAGTCAATTCGCTGAAAACTATGAAATATCCATAACCAGCAATAAAAATGCAAAAAGCTGAAAACACCCCAGTCAGCAGCCTGAGCAGTTTTCAGCTAGTCTTTATTTTTGCATAGCATCTACAAATCTTTTCGTAATGATCTGCGGTCTAGTAATCGCACCGCCTACAACAACCGAGTGAACATTTATATCCAGCACAGAGCGGGCAATTTCCGGCGTTGAAACATTCCCTTCAGCTATAACCTTTGCATGCTTTACTTCTTTGACGATTTGTTTGATTACGTTGTAGTCATGATCATCAATTTTCAAGCCTTCTGTCTCTTTTGTGTATCCGTATAATGTCGGTGCGACAATATCAAACCCCAGCCTATCGGCAAAGACGGCTTCTTCCACTGAAGAAACATCCGCCATCAGCAAAGTATTAGGATACTTTGATCTTACGTCTTGATAAAAAGTTTCTAAATCCTTGCCATCTGGTCGGATCCGATTCGTCGCATCTGTCGCAATGATTTCAGCACCCGTCTCAGCTAAGGCATCGATTTCTTTCATTGTTGGTGTAATAAAGACAGGATGGTCCTTGTATACCTGCTTGATGATGCCGATCACAGGAAGATCCACTTGTTCTTTTATTTCCCTAATATCAGGGACAGAGTTGGCCCGAATGCCAACGGCCCCTCCCTCCTTTGCAGCCAATGCCATACGTCCCATAATGAAGGAGCTATGAAGCGGTTCTCCTTCTAAAGCCTGGCAGGATACAATTAATCCGTTTTTGATCTGTCCGAGCACTTGATGCATTTAAAACACGTCCTTATTATTTATTACTGACCTAAATACTCTTCTACTTCGTTTTTTACAATGGTGACTTGAGGTCCATAAATAATTTGTACACCCGTACCCTTTTTCACAATTCCTTTTGATCCAGTCTGTTTAATGATATCGTCTTTTACCAGGGAATCATCTTTAACAGTTACCCGGAGACGAGTCGCGCAGCAATCAACAATATCAATATTATTTGTTCCGCCCAATCCTTCTACAATCGTTTTGGCACGGTCTGTAGCTGAAACTTGCTCTGCTGCCTGTTCTTCGTCTTCACGTCCAAGAACTTTGAAGTTCTTTTTTCTGATTAAGAATTTAAAGGTAAAGTAGTATAGGAAGAACCATGGAATACCTACCATTAACACATATGGCCAATTTGTTTTATCTGCACCTTGAAGAATACCAAATAAAATAAAATCAATAAATCCGCCTGAGAAGGTTTGACCGACAGTAATATTGAAAATGTCAGCCATCATAAAAGCAAAACCATCGAAAATGGCATGCACCAAATAGAGAAGTGGCGCTACGAACAAGAAGCTAAATTCAAGCGGTTCTGTGATACCAGTCAAGAATGATGTTAACGCTGCTGATAGCAAAATTCCTGCTACCACTTTTCTGTTTTTCTTTTTAGAGCAATGGTAAATGGCCAATGCAGCGCCTGGCAGACCAAACATCATAGTAATAAAACGGCCTGACATGAATCTTGATACGCCTTCATAATATTGCTCAGTCGAAGGGTCACCAAGCTGGGCAAAAAAGATATTCTGTGTACCACTGACCAGTTTCCCGCCAATCTCCAGCGTTCCGCCAAGAGCCGTTTGCCAGAATGGCAGATAGAAAATATGATGCAGCCCCAACGGTCCGAGCATACGCAAAATAAATCCGTAGAATAGAGTTCCGATTTCACCGGTGCCTGTAACCACCGACCCAAGACCATTGATCATAGCCTGGAAATAAGGCCATATTACAAATAGAATCGCTCCTGCAAAAATCGAAGCAAATGAAACGACAATAGGAATAAAGCGAGATCCTCCAAAGAATCCTAACACTTGAGGCAGCTGAATTTTATTGTATTTATTATGCAGGACAGCAGCTGTTATCCCGACGATAATTCCGCCAAATACCCCCGTTTCCAAAGTCTGAATCCCAACAGCCATTCCTTGACCGGCTCCTGCCAAATTATCCTTCGCCAGGTCTCCGGTTAATGAAAGCAGCGCACTGATGGTGCTGTTCATAACAAAATAACCAATCATGGCTGCTAATCCAGCCGTTGCTTTATCTGAACGTGCTAAACCGATCGCTACCCCTACTGCAAATATGATCGGCAAGTTGGCAAACACAATCGAACCTGCCGCACTCATAATTGTAAAAATAGCCTGTAGCCAGCTAATATCTAAAAACGGATAAGCTGAAACCGTATTCGGGTTAGACAGCGCTCCGCCAATTCCTAATAACAGACCTGCTGCCGGTAAAACGGCTATTGGCAGCATAAATGATTTACCAAATTGCTGTGCCTTTTCAAAAGCTTTTTTCATTGATACTGACCCCCTTTATCTTGCTGAGAAGCTATACTGCTTAAACCTTCTATCTGTATCATATATTCACAGCTGCAGCAGTTCAATGGGATTGAAACCGTTTTCAATCCTTTTCACCTTTCTCCCAATAATGCTGAAAATACGTTCATCTTAGATCACATGTCTGCTTTTCTTTCATACTTGGTAATAGAATAATAATTACGTGAATTTTTATCCTCTGAAATAACTGGACCTCTTTTAAGAATTGGTCCTTTTAAACAATAAAATATTTCTTTGTTGGCTGATTATCAAGCTGGCTGAAAAAGGAAATTTAAGGATTAATGGATTAGCAGTTAGAGCAGCCATAATTTTAACGCATAAATCTTGTCTGTGAACTAGGAGAAAAATAGAATGGAGTTTATATTGAAAGTAACTGCTGCCGCTCTGAAATGGAGCATTAGAAGCGAGGCTATATTGACATTAATGGAAAGTAACCTCCAAAAAGAAATTTCACACATAACTTTTATTCAAGAGTTTGCATCGTTTATAAAATAGAATGAACCCTGACCCGCCAAATCATATGATGAGCCCCTTTACCCCAATAGTCCTTTAACAGATATTCCGGTTCTCCAAACTTCTTTGTCCAGATCTTTTGTGATTGTTTATAGCCCGAATCCAGACAGAACTCTTCCACACCTTTATTCTTTAGAGTCAAATACATCTCATTTAGCAATTCATTGCCTATGCCTGATTTCTGATAGTCAGGATGAACAAATACTGTACCCACTTCATAAAGATCATTAAGTGACCCTTCTGTACTTTGGTTTATAAGCTCACTTGCCGGGCCATATTCAATAGTGCCGATAATCTTATCACCAGCTAAAGCAATTAAGAAAAATCTATCTCTGCCGCCGCTTAAC
The DNA here is from genome assembly GCF_010628845.1 of Bacillus sp. 22-7. NCBI lineage: Bacteria > Bacillati > Bacillota > Bacilli > Caryophanales > Bacillaceae > Bacillus > Bacillus sp. 22-7. The sequence continues at coordinate 43,761 of NZ_NJQY01000001.1, forward strand.
AGATCGCGATGCAGATAGCTATTCTTGGCTTCTATCTCTTCTTCCATGTCTTCCTGCAGATCCCCTATACCTTCTTTATGAAATGTATCGGTGATCACTGTTCTGAAGAAATGGTTCAGCTCTTCCATATCCGCTGCCTTTGGTCTTCTTATCAGAACTCTAAGCATTATACCCTCTCCTTTCATACCTGTCCCTGTAACTTGCCTGGCATAATTAAAATGCCCCCTTAATTTAGGGGGGCACTCTATGCAGATCTCTCTAAATCCAAATTTGGAAAATCCTCCAATTACTGAATGACCACATTCCCTGCATATTGTGCACTTCCACTATCAGAACGAAGATACACTTCTATTACATATTCACCTTTTTCTTCAGGAAGAGAAAAAGAACGATGGTCATTTAAGGCCAATTGAATCTCCTCATCATTTTTCCATAGGGAAACTGATAATTCTTCCACCAAAAAATCTTCACTGTCAAACAGCAGATCTATTTTTTGTCCGGGTTTATAGGACAGTGCTTCCTGTTTCTTCGCAAATGATATTATATCATCTGCCTCTTTCTTGATCTGTTTGTTATTTTCTCCTATCCAAACAACATTTGCTTCCTTTAATTCTGCTGACTGTACACTATCGGTGTTGGAGAGAGTTACAGCTGGCGGAGTCAAATCATATTCTTCCGCTATGCATCCTGTCAATGCCATAACCAGCCATAAACCGGCAGCCAGTTTCCAAAGATAGTTCATTTAGCACCTCTATTTATTAATATGTGGCCTGGATTCAGTCACCGCCGCCTCCGCACCCGCCGCTATCTCCTCCGAAACTCTCACAGTTATCCGAGCTGCTGCTATAATCTCCTATATAATAATGGGAGGAGGAATTCCCACTATCATAAGTACGTTTTGATGGTTTGGAACCACTAATGCCAATTACAATAATAAGAAGCAAACCCATAATAATTATTCCTGACATGTCCATCACCTCTTATTTTTATATACGGATAAGTGCTTAGTTGGTTTCAGAAAATTTACAAAATTTTTCCCTTTATTAAATTCCAGCAAGCTTGGCCGAAAAAACTAGTAAGATGCTTTTGATTAAATAGAAAATGAGGATTTTAAAATGGAAGAAATAAAGGTTTACAGGTATGAAGATGTCATTCACGCCCCGATTGATCTGGTATTTAAATACGTGGATGACGATGAAAAAATAAAGCTCTGGAATACCATGCTGATCGAAAACATTTATGACAATGAGGAAAATAAGCCAATCCCGCAGCCTGGGACTAAGTTTGTCACCGTTCAGAAATTGGATAAAAAAATTATCAAAATCGATTCCGAGTTGATCGAATATGAGGCTCCCTATAAAGTTGTTATGCACTCCCATTCCAAAGAGGGATTAAGCATTTCAAGGTATCTCTTATCAAGGGAACATGACGGGACGCGCCTGATTGTAGAAGCAAGCCTGATTCCGAGCAGCCTCTTTTATAAGCTGACAACCAAACTTTTAGGCTGGACGGCTAAATTTGTGTTTGAAGAGCAATACCAGAACTTGAAGAAATATGTTGAGAATGAAGCAGAAGACGATTGAAAAAAGGTGTCCTCAAACCGGACACCTTTTAACTAGTTACTCTTCCTTTTCAACCCATTTATCATCATCATTCTTCTCATATTTCTTCTTCACTGCACTCCAGGCCACCTTAAAGGCCGTTTCTTCCTCGTCATACTCTTCACTTGCAGAATTAAACGCTTCCTTAAAGATTTCCTGGGCGTGATGCGGAAGATTGTCTTTAACGGAGTCTGGCAGATCGCTTAGTTTATCGTATGGCATTTTTGTCTCCTCCCCTGCACAAGTACTTATAGGTATTTTTCCTGATTATGTTTGTTTTAAACACAGACAAGAATACCCTCATACAGAAAAGCTAATCGGCTGGTCATCCATCGTTTAAATCCAATCTTTCACATAAGCCACTAATCCGATCATAGAACCAATTACTGCGCCAAAAAGCACATAATGACGGGTTTGGAGCTGCGCGAGCTTTTTCGTCAACCTAATCCCTCCTGAACTTTGTTTCTAGATTCTACGATTTTTTCTGGAAAAGGTATCAATTTTCCCATAAAAATGCTATTCCTGAATCGGCAGCACCGTCGAATCCTTAATCTCCCTCAGCGCCAGGCTGGTCTGTATTTTCGTGATTCCCATTTCATTCAGCTTCCTGATGAACATCTCCAGCCCCTTGCGATCCTTGCACGCCACTTTCAAAAGATAATCATACTCTCCTGTTAAACAATGACATTCTAAAACTTCCTTCATGGATTCCAGCGTCTTTTCAAGAGATTCCAGCTTTTCCGCCTGATGCATATTGGTGCTCATAAACACGAAGCATAATAAATCAAAGCCCAGCTTCTCATGGCTTAGAATAGCGACATGCTCCTGGATATACCCTTCCGCTTCTAGCCTCTTAATTCTCGCATGCACAGCCGGAGCTGACAGATTCACTCTTTTCGACAGTTCCAGATTGCTGATCCGCGCATCCTTTTGAAGCAAATCCAAAATTTTTATATCCAGGTGATCCAGTACCTTACTTACAATCGATTCCACTGTCCATCCACCCTTTTTCAATTATTCCAAATCCTTTTCAAATCACATATCAAAACTGAATTATTCATACTTATTATCTAATATACTTTTAATTATTTTAAATTAACTTTATTATACAAAATTTTCTTTTGTTTAATATAAAAAATGTTAAAATTATTCATATAAACAATGTCATTGTGCACAATGGCTCTGAAAAGGGGCTAAATGACGTGAAATATTATCTTCTCCTTTTATTAACAAGCTTACTTTGGGGCGGAAATTTTATTGTTGGAAAAACGCTTGTGGACCACGCATCTCCTATTACCTTAACCATTTTAAGATGGACCATCGCCATTATTTGTCTTGCTCCTCTTGTCTGGCATAAAGAGAAACGGCTCCTGCCGCCGAAAAATGCCATCCTGCCATTATTGCTGATGGGCATCACGGGCGTTGCTTTGTTTCAGGCTTTGCAATTCATGGCACTGGAAAAGACATCGGCTACCAGTGTTGGCTTAATCTCTACATTAAATATGTTTTCCATTGCTGCCTTCTCTTTCATTTTTCTAAAAGAAAAAATAAACACACTGCAGCTCATGTCCATGTTCGTATCATTATTTGGGGTACTTCTGGTCCTTTCAAAAGGAAGCCTGGAGATAGTGGTCTTGCTGCAGTTTAATACCGGAGATCTTTATATGATGGCTGCAGTAGGCATGTGGGGAATCTATTCAGTCTGCAGCAAATGGGCCATGTCTTTCGTTTCACCCATGATGTCCATTCTTTACTCAGGCATATTTGGCCTTCTTGTGCTTCTGCCATTCGGCACGGCTGATTTCAACGTTACAGATGTCAGTGCTTCCTTTCTTTTATCCATTCTGTATACGGGTCTGATTTCAACAGTCCTATGCATGGTGCTCTGGAACATCGGGATCAGCCAGCTGGGCCCAAGCACTTCCGGCCTGTTCCTAAACTTTAATCCGGTATTCACTGCCCTCTTAGCTTTTATCTTCTTAGGAGAGGTTATGAACTGGATACAAGCCATTGGAAGCATCATTGTCATTGCGGGTTGTTTCTTATTCTCGGCACTTAAAACAAGAGCTCGAAAAACAACAATGGGGATTCCTGCAACAGTGTTTAAGAGCGGGACAGAGGGACAGATGCCCCGTCCCAGTTGAAAATTGGGGACAGAATACCTGTCTGTCCCCTTGTCCTTTTCTTGTTAGTGAGCTATTGAAGTAGCTGCAAGATAAAAAGCCATAGAGATGCTAATCCCGCATAGCAGAATTAACATTATATAAAAAACCTTCCTCCAAAATCCGCCTATGTAGTAGATACTTACTAAAAAGTAATAGATTAATGCACATCCAAAAATAAACAGAAGGAATTCTTTTGTTTCCTCCTTTGATGGCAGTGGTGTCGTCACATTTGTTAAAGCCATACCACCGAAAATAAATAGGCCTATACCATATAATAAATTTTTCAGGCTTACTTCTCTTTTATCATCTTTAGTTTTCAAGATACCTTCCCCCTTAAATAGTGGTACGAATTCCCAAAGTGAAAGTTTCACCCAATGTTTACTTTTCTGCATTTCTCTAACAGACATAGCATATAAATTAGCAAGCTCATTAACTCTAATATTTATATATCTAATAAGGGGGTGCTGAACGCGATGCAGTTTGCACCCCCAATTAATATTTTCTAAGTTTAAAACTGAACCTGGTAACATGTTTGCAGAATTTCTTAATACAATTCCTTTAGAGGTGATAAAAAGTGCCAAGAGTACAATATACCGACAGCGATGTGGCAATAATGGCCAGGATGATGAGAGCAGAGGCCGAAGGTGAAGGAAAACTGGGGATGCTTATGGTCGGGAATGTAATCGTCAACCGCCGAAAAGCTAATTGCCTCGATTTTGAAGGATTAAGGACCATCCCGCAAGTCATTTTCCAGGTGCAGGGAGGGAATTATTCTTTTGAAGCTGTACAAAAAGGAAATGTTTTTTACAACAGGGCACGAAGTGTGGAAAAGAGGTTGGCCAAACAAACGTTAGATTATTGGAGACAGCATCCTTCCAAGTTTGCTCTCTGGTATTTCAACCCGTACGCTGCATGTCCGCCAACATGGTACGATCAGCCTTTCTCAGGGCAATTCAAACAGCATTGCTATTATGAGCCTAAGGCCAATACATGTGAAGGCGCTTATATTTGGTGAACATGACCCCCACGTTTTGTGGGGGTATTAGTAATTCCTATCTGATTTTTCAAGGGCATCTGAATAATAATTATCTATAATCAGCATGGGTTCCTGTATAGATTCCAGGAGCCTTTCTATATTGACAGACTCCTTTTCTGCCTCTTTGCTGACATTTCGATATACAGAAATAACTGCATCCATTTTTTCTTTTTCTTCATCACTTATCTGATATGACCGGTTCTCCAGAAATTTATTAGTCATGCCATCTATAAACATATCAACGCGAAACAAGCTGTATTGAAGCAAATTCCAGTCATCTGCCTCATCCTCCATATGTAAAGTGGACATACCGGACAAATAGGAGTAAATACTCCTGCTCTCACTGCTGACAACCCTCCACGTGTCAAACAATTCCGCATTCCTTTCATCTTCCTGTTCAATCGGTATCCTTGTGAATTCCTCCAGCCTGTGAGCCAGATTATCTCCAATTGCAGATATTGCCTGCAAATGCTGATAATTTCGTTCCTGACTTTGATTTATATGATTTCTGTAACCGAGATTAATAAAAGTGCTATATACAAAATAGGACAATAATAATGTTATTATAATTCTCTTTAAATACTTTTTCGTATTCCTCTTCTTCATGGAATCCTCCCCTGTAACTGTTGTTTGGCAAAAATAAAAAGCCGCCCTCTGGCAGCTGAACTAATTGGCAAAATTGATTATCACTGCTCCCCAATAAAGAAAACTCATAGTTAGAAAAACGAATGCAAATGTGGCTAATGCTTTTGGCAATTTACCATATGTATAGATCAATACACACCCCATTACAATGTGAATAATAGCAAAAAGAATCAGGTTCATTTTTCCACCTCTTTCCTAAAGGGTATCATCATTAAAAGTGGTAAGTAAACCCAAAATGCATATCTTGAAAAGGCTGTCGATTTAACAGCCTGTGAAAATTTCTCTTATAGATTTATCGCTCGCAAGCAGGACGGGCGGAAATAGTTTTGATGATAGGATTCTATATCTTTTTGGTTTAGTCTAAACATATTCATCACCCCGATTTAAGTTTATGGGCAATGGAGGGAATGGTGTATTGTGATATTTGCATCTTGGAATTCCATGTGTTCGGACAAACATAGGCTGACTCGGACAATACACATCAAATCCCACCAACATCCATAAGATACACGCCGCCCATAAACACAATCCAGATGAAAACCGGCAAACATAATGATTTCAAAGCATTCCTCCAGCCGCCGATTTGTTTACGGCGTAAAACAATATCCGAAACAAAAAATAATACAGCTGCAGCTAAACTTAATCCAAGCAAAATTAATCCAAAAAGCAGGTGAAGAAGTAATGAAATATAAAATTCCAGTTTCCTGTTTGTATGATTCGAAAAAAATAAGACTATGCAGTCACTAATGACGGAAGTTACTGTGCCATAAACCAAAATGACCGGGAAGCTGTACAAAAGATAGAAGGGAATGGACAATATAACTCCCTGAAAATAATCGCCAGCTGAATTAACTTCTCCGGCAAACGGATCCGCTGCAATCATACCTAACATAACAGAGAACAGCGACCCTGTTATGGATGCCGCTATTATTTTTCTTGCCAGCATTTTACTGATATTGTATTTGATATAAAATCATTCCTTTTAATAAAATTGCACGATTACTCACATGCGACCTTTCACCAAATATAAAAAGCAACAAAAACCATAAAAAATGAAACAGCTAAATTTAGATACCTATACTGTATTCTGCCTTTTATAAACTCATCCGTCCCCATCACCATCATAAACAAGCTTAGCAAAAACAAATTAAAGGGCATCCACTCAAAGTTATGAGTAATTAACATATAAAGTGCTAACGGAATAATAACAACAGACAAAACTATTCGAAGTATTTTTATCAAAGACTATCCTCCCAATCAGCCGATACGCGATATTAAAACTTACAAATAGTGGTAACCCACCTGGAATAATATATTCGAAATCCAAGCTCTAATCCCTCTTCAAATGGTATTTTTATGGGAATAACTAAAAAATAAAAACAAAGTGCCTGCATCCACCTGCTGATAAGCAGACTGACACAGGCACTTCCCCGGATTTATTTAACATCCTTCACAAGCTCTCTCATTGAGTTCAGCTTCGAGGTCAATTCAAAGAACCATTCTTCATCTCCAGTGGAAAGAGCAAGATCAATCAGGAAATGAATCTGTTCCTTGTTGGCCACTTTCACCGCCGGCATTTTCTTAACCTGTTTGCTCTGCAGGGGAATGATTTTGCCTTCAATGGTTTTATTATCACTCGAAACCACCTTTGTCTTAATCATTCCTTCTTCAAGGTTCTCAATATAGCCAATGATCAGTTCCCCTTCACGGGATTTCCCCTTAACCCAATCTCCCGTTTTTAGTATTGCATTATGGTTGGACATCTTTTAATTCACCTTCTTCGAAAAGTTTTTAAGAACTGTAACGTTTTTTATTACATTTCAACAATAGGAAAGCCAATAAGCTCCCAATTATTTTTCTTTATGGATGAGATCAACAATATCTTTTAAGGTATAGTGCTTCAAATATTCACCCAGATGTTCCTCTGCACCTAAGAAGATGCTGATCAGAACTCTTTGCATATTCGCCCCCACTACACACGCTTCATTGGAATCCGGACACTTCGGCTGAAGTGCACCTTCAGATGTGATCTTATAAATATCCCAAAGATTCACTTCACTTAAATCCCGGGCAAAAATAAATCCGCCGCCCGTTCCCTCTTTTGATTTAATAAATCCATGTTTTTTTAATAAACTCAGGACTTTTCGGATGCGGACCGGATGGACACATGCGCTTTCAGAAATCGCATCACTTGTTGACATGCGATCCAGCTGAAGGGCGAGATACGTTAAACTGTGAATGGCAAGAGTAAAGTCGCTATTCATGGCCGGCCTCCTATATTTCTGCTGTTATACTGTAATGGTAAGTTTCACAGATCAGCTTGTCAAGAATTTACAGCATGGCGCTGTCTAGTTAGCCAATCTTTGCAGTTCATTGTAAGAAAACGTACGAAACTTCCGTGGAAGAAAGCTGCGGATTTCGTCTTCGTTAAAGCCGACCTGCAGTCTTTTTTCATCCAGAATAATCGGTCTCTTCAGCATTTGCGGGTTATCAATAATTAATTGATATAACTCTTTTAGCGGCATGGAATCAATATTCACATTTAGCTCCTGGTAAGCTTTTGATTTAGTTGAAATAATCTCCTCAGTCCCATTCTCGGTAAGGCGAAGAATCGATTTTATTTCATCTACGGTAAGCGGCTCCGTTACAATATTCCGTTCCACATATTCGATTTGATGCTCCTCAAGCCACGCACGTGCTTTCCGGCAGGAACCACAGCTGGAAGATAAGAATAGATTCACCATTTAAAACACTCCCTCGATTGTATTCATCTTTATAAAATGTAATAATAAAAATTACAGTTAATATACCATTAATCAGGATTCATTTATACCAAGGATATACTGTAATAATAATATTTACAGTTACAAAAGTCAACATGAACTTTTACTCAATATTGCAGCCGATAATTTTTCTAAGAGCTGATATAATATTATATAACTCATTTTTTATAAAAGGATGTTTCAATTGGATTGGAAACCTGATAGAAAATCAAAAACACCTATTTATAAACAGCTGGCGATTTATATAGAAAACGGAATAGCAGATGGCACCTTCCCGCCAGACAAACCTCTGCCCTCAGAAAGAGGATTAGCAAAACAGTTTGATATCAATAGAAGCACGGTTGTTGCTGCATATGATGAATTGGAGTCAAACGGGATCGTCGAACGAAACCGGGGAAGCGGTACGATGGTCAGCAAGGATATTTGGGGAATGGCGAAAAGACGTATTCCAAGCTGGAACCGGTATATTGAAGCAGGCTCCTTTTTGCCCAACTTGCCAGTCACACAAAGGATACATAAAGAACTGGCAGAGACAAAACTGATCAACCTGGCCAGCGGGGAACTCTCTCACGACCTCTTTCCTTTGGCTTCTCTAAGAGAAATTACTTCCAATCGCTCTTTTATCGGGACACTGGGGTACGATCACCCGCAGGGAAATGAAATTCTGAGAAGTACACTGGCTGATCATGTAAAAGAGTACCGGGACATCGAGACCAGCCCTTCTTCCATACTTATTACATCCGGTGCCCAGCAGGCCCTGCACCTTGTCGTCCAATGCCTCTTAAAACCCGGGGACTCTGTTGCCATCGAAGATCCCTCTTATCACTACAGCCTGCCAATCTTTAAATCAGCCGGAGTCAAAACCTATTATTTAAAAACAGGCAAGCATGGAGTAAATCCTGATGATATTATAGCCTTATATAAAAAGCATCGAATAAAGATGATCTTTTTAAATCCTATTTTTCAAAACCCAACAGGCACATTGCTTCCTGAAGACAGGCGCAGAAAAATCCTTGAATTGTCCTCTGAATACGGGATTCCGGTGGTGGAAGATGATCCTTACAGCCTAACACCCTTTACCGGTGAAAAAATGAATACACTCAAATCCCTGGATCGCAATGGCATTGTTTTATATATTAGTTCTTTGACCAAAATTGTCGCTTCCGGGCTTAGAATCGGCTGGATCATTGGCCCCAGATCGGTAATTGAGCGGTTATCAGATGCCAAGCAGCAGGTGGACTTCGGCCATGGCAGCTATTCACAATGGGTTGCGAATGATTTTATTGAGTCCGCAGAATTTGAGTCACATTTAAAATTACTGACCAGGCAATTAGAACAGCGGAGAAACTCAATTGTCTCAAGCCTGGATCATTTTCTGGAAGACCAAGTGGAATTTAGTACACCGCAAGGCGGAATCCATCTTTGGTGCCGGATCAAAAAAGAGCACAATGAAAATCAGCTGCTTGAAGAGTCAATAAAACAGGGTGTCATATATGTTCCCGGAACAACCATGGGATCCGAGAAAGGGTTCGTTCGATTTACATTTGGCAGGGAAAATGAAGCAAACATCCATGAAGGGATTAAACGGTTTGCCGAGGCTCTGATAAATCTCGAATAATGAAAAAACGCCTGTTGTCAGGCGTTTTTTCATTTTCATTAAATACTTAATTCAAAATGATAAAATTGCTCATCCCGCGTAAACCCAATTTTTTCATAGAGTCTTTGTGCAGATATATTATCATGAGCCGTACTCAGGCTGAGACTCACTGCCCCAGTTTCAGCAGCGAGACCTTTTGCCTTGTCTATGAGCATTTCCCCTATTCCCTGTTTTCTTGCCTCTCCATCTACATACAAATCATTCAGGATCCAGGCCCTTTTCATAGATATAGATGAATAAGTTGGGTATAGCTGAGTAAATCCAAGATACTTTCCTTCCTTTTTCACCACATATATGACAGAGTCCTCCTTCTCCAAGCGTTCTTTTATGTAATCGGCTGCTGCTGCCAAATCGGGTGCCTGGCTGTAAAATACACGGTATAAATTAAATAAAGCGGAAACTCCTTCTAGATCCTCCATTGAAGCTTGATAGATTTCCATTTTTATAACCACCTTTATAACTTTAATTAAGTAATTATATAAATATTAACAAATGTTTGTAAACTCAATATGTTCATAAAATGAAAAAAGCCCCAATCTCTTAGGACTTACTTCCCGCTCCACCGAAAGAACCGCACAGCAAGTACAACAGACACAATCGCAATCCCTATCAAAACAGCAGCTTCAAACCCATATTCCGTAATAGGTGCTTCCGTCCAGGTTCCCCTCAGCAATTGAATCACATAATAAAGCGGAAGGATTTTAGCTGCATATTGCAGGACCGTCGGCATCATCTCAAGAGGAAAGGTCGCTCCTGAGAGGAACAGCATCAGGTTCAGGAATAAGGAGCTGATGGCTGCTGCAGACTGTGCATTTTTAGCTAAGGATGTAAGGAATAAAGCAAACGGAAAAAAAGCCAGGATGCTGATCAGCAGCGAGAGCAGCGTACTTCCTATATAAGCCGGCAGGGTCAAGTCATAGAGGAGCATGCCAAAAACCATTAGCAGCAATGCAGATATGGCAAAGATGACGGTGCCTTGAAAGGTATGGGCGGCGAGGATTTTCCAAGGCTGAAGCGGAGTCGACTGATATCTTCTCAATACGCCTGTTTCCCGGTAATTGGTTAAGACAGTTCCCAGTGTAAAAAAGGAAGTGGTCACAATATTGACGCCAATCCATGAAGGAACAAAGTATTCCGCAAAAGCCTTTTGGCTCATGTTGTCTCCCACAAACATGGAACCGAACAGCCAAATCATGACTACTGGAAACAGGAACGTCCAGAACATACTTAGCCGGTCCCTAAAGAACATTTTCGTTTCAAGGCTGGCGAGTTTTACAATGGCATTCATCCGATTTTCTCCTTTTCTAAGTACTGGACAAATAAATCATCTAGTGAGCCCTTCTCAAATTTAAAGCCCGTCAGACGTATCCCCTTTTCCTGGCAATGAGTGAAAATGTGATAAGCTGTTGTCTGCTGATCATCGCAGTACACTTTGAAATCGTCCAGATTATTCTCCACTCGTTCAACACCAGGAAGGGAATTTAAATATTCCCGGCTAAGGCCGGAACTCGTAAAAGCCAGGCAGTCAGCAGCCCCTTCATTTAGCAACTCACGTGGTGCATCCAGTGCTTTCAATTGGCCGCTGTAGATCATTGCCACCCGATCACAAAGCTGCTCAGCTTCTTCCATATAGTGTGTGGTCACGACAATGGTGCTGCCTCGTTCTCTTAACAGCCGAATTAATGACCACATTTCCCTCCTTGCTGAAGGATCCAGCCCCATGCTTGGTTCATCAAGAAAAAGAATCTCTGGTTCATGCAGGGTGGCTAAGGCGAGCGTTATCCGCTGTTTCCAGCCGCCGGACAGGTCATCAAACTTTACGTTCATTTTTTCTCTCAAACCAAGCATGTCTATTAAATAATCTTTTTGCGTCGGGCCTTCATAAAAGGAAGAAAAGAGATCCAGCGCTTCTTTTACTTTCATTTTCTTCTGAATGGATGTGGCTTGAAACTGCACGCCGATTTTTTTGTTTAATTCACGCAGCTGCTTGCTGGGCACAAGACCAAGCACTTCGACCTCCCCTCCGCTCGGAACGGAAATCCCCTCAAGTATTTCAAGTGTTGTCGTTTTTCCTGCTCCGTTCGGTCCTATAATTCCGAAGATTTCCCCTTTATAAACGGTAAAAGAAAGATTCTTTATCGCCCGGGTGGCACCAAAATTTTTAGATAAATTTTTTACAGAAATGACACTTTCCATCCGGATCCTCCTTTAATCTTTATATAATCAGTATAGGGGTGCCATTTCCAAATGTCACCAATTGTAAGGCGTCACGCAGGAAGAGTATGATAAGATGCACATATTAGCTTCCGACTTGCAAATTTCATTATCAGTCAGTGAAGGCTGTTTTAAAAAAATAATGCCTGCACCACTTATGTTAAAGTGAACAGGCATTTTTTCTATTTGATAGAAGCAGCAATTTCCAATGTCCTTAGTGCTCCCTCGGCTTTTTCAATCTTATAGACGGTTCGTTCCTCCTGCCAGACGAGAAATTGATCGCGGGAATGCTCACTGATTGTGTCAAATTTGCCGGTTCCATACATCTTAGGAGGCGGCAGCGTGCTGCTTTCTAAGAATTCGACTATTTTTTTGGAGTCAGTCAGGAGATTTTCAGGATCTTCTGTTCGCGCCCGTGATGTAAATGCCCATCTACCCTCATTCCAGCTAAGGTATACGGAACCGGCCCCTGCATCCTGGTAGCCTGTAATGGAATATCCTAGATCAACCGGTTTTCCGCCGATCTCCTCAAAATTCTGGTATGAAATTTGTTCAGATGCAGCCTCATTGCCAAAATTCTGTCCAGACAGAACGGCAAGAATAGAGTTGTCACTCAACTGATCCAATTTAGCATTGTTTATAGGAATTACATCTTCTGTCTGGAAGAAAATAACTTGGTAAGACTCTCGATCAGAGACGGTCTTGGCTGTTAAATGATATCCCTGGTTCACGTTCAGCGTATCAGGCATTTTAATTGGAACCTCCGTGCTCAATTGCTTTTCTGTTTCAGCGATTACTTCCTCAGGAGTTAATGTCCGCTCGTGAGCTGCTTCTTGATTTTCAGTCAGGGTGTTTCCAGTTTCCTGATTGCTGCTCTGGACTTTTCCATCGTCTGTTTGTTCCGTCATGGCAGGTTCACTGGTGCAGGCTGAAAGAATAATCAGAAAAGCGGCAATACTAATTGCCTTAATCTTCATGAATCCTCACCTCATGAATGGTTTTCCCTTATGTCTATTTGCGAAACGTCCAGGATATTCTCCTCGTATGGCAGAACCGCCTGCATGATCGGCACACCCTCATTCGAGGCACTCCAGATCCTTATTCAGCTTCTTCGATTCGTTTTTAAAGTATAGATAAAATCCGATCCAGCCAATCGCGTAAACCAATAGAGAGATGGCAAGATAGATGAAAAAGTTCTTTATTCCGATCGGAATCCAGCCAATCCAAAGCCCTAAAGTGAAATAAACAATCGTGACTGTAAGATAGTGCAGGGCTGTCTGCATGGGCAGGCGAAGTGAGCGGATTTCAAAATAAAGCGGAGTAACCGTAAACAGCCAGCCACTGATAATAAACCCCAATGCATTTATGATAAATGTTTGACCATCTAACGTGGGCTGACCGCCGAAATAAATTAAGGCTATAGCTGCCGCTGTAGAAATGAATCCCCCAAAGAATATGCCGATCATGCTTCTGTACAAAAATGCCCTCACTTCGAATCCCTCCTGTTCATTCTTAAAATCTCCTTTATCCGTCCGACATAATGGCGTGATGCATACTCCTTCTCCCCCGATTTAAAGTGAACACAGAGTGTCCCGTTAAAGGATGGCTCAAAATGGCTCATGGCGTAAAGGTTCGCTATGACTGACTTGGATATCCTGATAAAACGGTGGGAAGGGAGGGATTGTTCAAGTTCATATAGTTTTTCCTTTACTTTAAAAGTTCCTTCTGAGGTGGCAGCTGTTACTGTGTCTCCTTCTGAACGGAAATATTGAACTTCATCAGGCTTTATTAAGTGCTGATTCTCTCCTTCCTTTCCGACAATCAGTCCGGTTTCATTCTTTTTGAGGTACTCGAGGATTTCCTGGATAGCCGGGGTGATTACTTTGCAATGGATTGTCACCGAGGTTTCTTCGTTGCGCGGGTCGATGTTAAGCACGATTTTCATGAAGGGCACTCCTCCTTTCCATTACTTTATAAATTTAGTATAGATGGCTAATTTCCAATTGTCACCAGAATTCAAGCAACACGCATGATCAGCATGGTGAGCTGCAGTTAATTACACCCCTCCTGCAGACATAAAAAAGCCTAGATCACCAAGGAACTAGGCTTTCATTTGATATTATTAGTTTAACTGGCTTTGATTGCCAATGAGCTGCTTTGAAGGCTATCAGAAATCAAGCTGTATGCGATTACCTTATTTCTGCGCTGTTTAACCACATCAATGCGGTCCTTATAGCTATATACCAACAGCGTGGCTTCTCCTTCCAGAAACTCAATAACTATAGGTGTTCCACTGATCTCCGGCCGTAAAAAAAGCTGTTCGTTCCCAGGGTGGATATAATGTTTCTTAATAAATATTCCTTCATTGAACTGATTGATAATCTGAAGTTTCTCCTCATCTTCAAGTCTATTATCACCAATTGTGACTGTAACCTCTTTTACATCAAGCTTGGAATGAGTTTCAAATTTCCGGATCAGCCAATTAACCGTGCCTGTCGGCATACAGGTCAGCACAATTTTCAGCAGACTAACGAAAATAATTGAAACCAATACGGCCCATGTCATATTTCTTCATCTCCATCTGTATTTAGATCCGCCAAATATAAATTCCTAGAGAAGCTAATCCGATAAAAATAATTACCACATATATTAAGGTTAAATTGGTGGTGTTCCGTTTTGTTGAATTTCCATAGTTCTCGTCAGCCTTGCCTGTCAGCAGCAAAGTTGAAACCACAGCAAAAATTAAGATAATTAGTACCAGTCCAAGCATTACTCCCATGCTGCGCACCTCTTCTTTTACATTTTAATAAACTGCTATATCTAAATAATATCGCAAAAGGGCCAACAATTAACCATCCAATTAGATCTAAAATTAACCATCCACTTTTACCATATAAAAATGCCGCTCCCAGCTTATTAATGGGTACGGCATACTATTCTTGGATTCTACTTATCAGGCATAGAAAAAGCCGTTGAACCATATTCTTCATGTTCTAATTTTTTATGAATCTGTTCATTCAACCACTTCCAATGCTCTTTCATGAGTGTCATATTCCCCTAGCACTCTATTCCAATACACAAAAAAACTCCTGCTGATTATACCTTCCACAGTTTTTCCTTTAACGGTTACCTCTTTCACATTGACTAAAATTCTCTTATCTTGCGTCATAACCCACAGCATCATTTCCTCCTAACGGCTCCTTTTTAAATCAATAAAACCCACATTTTCATCTGCTTTTCCTCTTTCCTTCCATATAATAAAAAACAGAAGTTCTTCTTTCTGGTCATAATAACCGCAGTCACTGCACGCCCAATAATAGTTTCCTTTTTTATCGAAATCCGGATAGCTACCTTTATAATCATTCGGGAAGATTCTATAATCTGCCCGCTCAACAGTGCCTGCCCCTGTATAACTGATCTTAATGGAGTGACTTCCTTCAAGACCAGTCAGCTTAGCATTAATTTCAACTGACCAATCCCCGTTTTCACCCGTATAGCGAACCGTTTTGGTTTTTAACATTACCCCATAAATTGTAAAGATTAAGACTATAACTAAACAGAGCCATATAAGTTTCTTTTTCATAATAAACACCTCTGTATAAGAGATGTCCCCACCTTCCAAAATATTACTATTAATCTAATAAGGCAATTTCATAAAATACTCCCTCAAATCATCTGGCAGCTCTTTCACGGCTAGTACTTTAAAATAACTGACAGTATAGTTTTTTGAGTGGAATATGGAAAAATTATGATATTATTATCAAAGACTATTTATGAGCGGGGATAATAATGAAAAAGATAATAAGGTTGATCATGAGAATTAGCTTTCTTTCTTACTTATGTGCCTTAACCGTATTACTGTTCTTTATATCGAGAGGATTTTGGTCAGACATGCCGTTAATGCAATATATGAAACTTTCCTCAAACTTTGTGCCTTTAAAGACAATTAATGGGTATGTACTAGCTATTTCAAATGGAAGCATGAATTTAATCATTCCTATAAAAAATCTTGCAGGCAATGTGGCTGCATTTTTGCCAATGGGAATTTTTCTTCCCTATTTTATTAGAAGGCTAAATACACTAAATTCATTTGCAGTTACCATGACTGTCATAATCATTAGTGTAGAGATTATACAACTGGTAACTAGAAGAGGCAGTTTAGATATTGATGACTTTATTCTAAATATTATTGGAGCTTTAATAGGGTTTGGATTGTGGAAAATGATGACTGCCAGGTTAGAGAGAAAGCAGTCATCATTTTAAAATGCCTGTTTCAAAGGCATTTACTTTACCTCGTACTTTTAAAGGCTAATGTAATAACCAGCAGCCCATTTATCGCTAGCATAATCACAGCCAAAATCGTTAAAAGGGCAATATCAGGTGCAAAGACAGTGATGGAATGCCAAGGCGAAGATGTGCTAAATGTGAAAAGAGGGGCCAGTGCTGCTGACAGGCCAATAATAAGCATCCCTAAGAAAACTCCCATTCCCTTTTTTAAATATTTCTGGGTTCTTAATCTTTTCCATAAATAGATTGAAAGTATAACTAGCAGCAGGAACCCCCCCACCATAATGTATTGTATGGTCAAACTATGATCAGGTACTTGATCAGGCTCATCTCCATTTAATAGACTAATAATATGCTCCTTCAAATAGTAAAGTCCATCTTCCTCTAAAATATGATTCTTATTGGTTAGAATCACACCGCCCCAGCCGGTTCCCGGAATATAAAAGACTTCTGCATGCGAATCAGGGGTAGAACCAGAATGCCAGATCATTTCTTTGGGAGTATCCGGGTTGGATATGCGGATTCCTAGACCATAATAACGGTCTTCTCCTGTTTGGACCTGCGGTGTCTTAAATAAATCCAAAGTTTTATCACTGATAAAATGATCCGGCCCTTTCCCGCTCAATAATTTTACAAATTGGATCATATCTGCAGAACTGGACGTAATGTATCCGTAAGGTGCGCCAGCATCATCATAAGCTACAGAACTTTTCACCGGCATGCCAAACCAGGATTGATAACCGCTGAGGTATCCATTCTTATAAGAATCCTCCTTATTGGCTGCAGCATTTTTCATCCCTAAAGGCTGAAAGATATGCAGTTCCATATACTCTGCATAGGACATTCCCGTCAGTTCTTCAAGCATCGCACCCAAGATTAAAAAATTGGCATTGCTGTATTGATGCTTCTCACCAGGTGCAGCAGTCAGTTCAACTTCTGACAATTTCTTGACTTGATTCTTAATTGCATTCCTTCCTGTTAACTCTTTATCAGATAGGGCAAGCCCGTCATAGGTGCTGAATCCGCTTGTCTGCGCGAGCAATCGCTCCACTGTGATTTCGCCCGCTTTCCCATTGTTCAGTTTCAACCACGGAAGATATTCTTGAATGCTGGCATCCAGGCGGATGGTTCCATTATCAGCTAATTTCATAATGGCCATTCCCGTTAATGATTTGCTAATGGAGCCAATCGTAAAAGGAGTTTGTTCTGTAACCTCCTCCTTTATTTCTCCAGTAACTCCCCATGATTTTGAAAAAAATAGTTTATTATTATGCACTATGGCAACTGAAGCCCCCGGAACTTGATAGTCTTCCAGGTAATCCTTAATTGCCTTCTCAATTTTTGCTTCGATGTTTTCTTCAGCTGAAGCTGAATTTTCAGGCAAATAACTAAAAGAAGTGAACAAGAAAAGAACCAATATTATTTTTAATAAACTGGACGGCAAGACTGCCATATAACCTCTCCTTCTACCAACGGTCTTAACCAACGGAGTGTCCCATTGTTGGGATGCTAAAAAATATCTATAGGCACATTCCCTTTCTCGATTTCATCTTACCTGTATATGGAAATGTCTATAATGAGCCTCAGCTTTATTTTCAAATAGGACTTGAGACGTAATAGATGATCGGATTCTTTTGATCAACATGGACAATATGAAATTAAAGCAGGTTAATTGCGGAATAATGGAAGGTAAACACGGGCAGGCAAACAAATATCGAGGAATGCAGCTCTGAGTTTTCTTTTGCCTTGAACTGATCGTCTCTTATTGGCATTGATGATTTTTTCAATTCATAACAGCCACGAACCTTAATGCCTTTTTTTCTTCATTTGTTTCAAACAGAACCACGTTATTCAGGTACATGCACTGATGGTGGGCATATGCATACTTTATCTGAGACATTTATTTTCCCAAAAGGACTGAACAGCAATGGTTAAATATTTGGATTACACCTCTCCATCTTTAAATTACTTTTTCGATGTGAATAATAGCAATCTGATGAAAAAAGATAACCGAAACTTAATAAATGTATTGGGCATTCAACAATTAAACACGCTGGAAGATGTCTCGCTTCTGGACATCTATCTAAGCAAAAATAATGTAATAGAACCGCATTATCACCAAAACGCTGCTGAATTGGTTTATTGTATATCGGGTGCAGCGACTGTTTCATTGCTTAATCCGTTTACAAAGCAAATCCAGAATTATTACATTACACCTGGGCAAGTAGCCAATGTGCCTCAGGGCTGGTGGCATTATGAGGTAGCTAATACCGACGGCACTCATCTGCTGGCCATCTTTAATGCTCCTGTTCCAGAGGTCATCCTGGGATCCGACATTCTTAAATTAACGCCTTCTAATATTATGGCGCATACTTATTGTATGGATGAAAAGCAATGGAAAAAGACCGTGGCACCTGTAAAGCCTTCAACCTTTATCGGCCCGACAAAAGACTGCAGCAGAAATGCTTATAGCACTGAGCCAAACCTGCAATATCAATATCAACATACCCAGCAATATTTCCCTCAGCACATGTATTATTATTGATTTCACAGGCATGGATATTACCATGCCTGCCTTCTTAGATTCTCTTAACATATACAAGTCTTCCGCTTAATCCCACCCCGTCCCTTCGATTTGACCTTCTCAATATATTCCTTGGCCAAAGGGACTTTGCGGGCAGAGCTTCCAAAGAATGGTGCCTGTCCCCACCTGCTTTAAAGTCTCAGCAGATGTGAGGTCAGGCACCTATTTTTTCATACTTACTTTCAATATAAAATATAATGTTAATTGCTATGTCAAAAACGATATAAGAGGCTAAAAACCTCATTAAATAAGGAAAAAATGACGTGTGCCAATTCACACGTCATTCTTTATGCCATAAATAAAGCACCCGAAAACGAATGTTGCAGACAGGCTTATTCATTGCCCCTTTCCGAGGGATAACATCCTATACCTGTTCCCTGCAAACATAAGTCCCGGCAATCAGATCATGAATTGCCATCTTGTCTTCTCTAAATATAATCATAAACATACTGACTAGTGTTGATATACCAAACGTCACATTAGACAATAGAAATTTACCGATAATTTCTCTTAGAACCATCGTTTTCAACGTTAAGCCTTCTTCATCTATCCTTCTAACCTTAATCTTAAAAATGCGCTTCCCAATAATATAACCGCTCCAGACAAGGGGAACGAGTGTTAAATAGATAGTATAGATGATTGGCCAGGTCCATCCCATCATCCAGTTAAACGGGGAGTCTCCCGCTATCAGAAAGAACACCGTTGAAATGGGTATTGTAAGTATTAGAGTATCAATTAAATCTGCTGCAAATCTTATGCCAAATCCCGCCTTCTGTTTCTCCATTCATCTCTCTCCCTTTCAATAACTCTACTTTACCAATTAAATCAGATATTTTTCCGAGTGTAATCAATTACTTTCTATTAAACGCTTGCTTCAATCAAGATTTGGGTACAATAAAATCAACATCGTGACCAAGGAGGACTTTATGAATCTGAAACTTATAATCTCGGCATTTCTATCTTTATTTTTGCTTACAGCCTGCAATGATGACAAAGTAGAAAATCCGCCTGAAAATGCACCTGCTGAAAACCAAAGTAATGAAACTTCCAATGAGGCTGCATTTAATTTTACGAATTTCGATCTTGAGGTGGAGTACAAAGATAATAAAGCCATTGATGTGGATTATGAAAATGAAAAAAACGGTATGGAAGCGTCATATCAGGATGACCTTGCTGATCAGAATTTAACTTCGGATGAAGCCATGGAGAAGCTGACTCCAATTTTTGAGGGGCTGTCTTTTGATCAAAATACAGAAGATCAAGAGGTCATTAACCAGGTAAAGGATGCATTTTCAGTAGAGGACAATTACCAAAAAATCGAATTGGAAGTAAAATTCCCAGATGGAACGGAAAAAGAATATTCAGAAACGAAAACTCAATAAAAATCAAATGAGCTCAGAAGCATTGCCTTTTGAGCTCATTTAATGTGCCTCAGCTATCCCAGGTCACTTTAGCACTCAACTAAATCTGCTGCATTAGTTTATTGCGGTGAATTTGCTTCAGTCTTTTGTTCAAAGCTATTCTCAACAAATACAAGTCTTCCGCTTGATTCCAACCCGGCCTTTCGATTCGACCTTCTCAATATATTCCTTGGCCAAAGGCACTTTGCAGGCTGTGTTTCCGACATCCACATGCACTTTTCCGATATGCTCAGCAATATGCTTTGCTTCTTCATTCAGCTCTGGTACATAAGAGCCCACTGAGATAACAAAGCCGTTCATTACATACCTTACTCGGTTTTTTTCATCGTGAATGGTATTTTTAACTTGAGTCAATAACTCTCTTATTTCATTGACATCTAGCTCATCATCAGGTGTTATGGATAAATAATTGGAATAGGTACTCCAGCCGCACACCGAAACCATTTCATCTTCGGATTTGATCCACTCCCGGGCCAAATCAAGAGCATACTCACTTTCCGCTGCCACCTGGGCCACTGTATACTCCGCAGCCATGTACCAATATGCCTCTTCAGCCCATTCCTGTAAAGTCTCTTTTGTCATTAGCTTTGGGTTGACAGACAATCCTGCCAGATACATCGCATCATGATTTCCTGATTCATATAATTGAAGTGCCAGCTCATGATCCTTCTTTACAAACTTCACCAGCTTTTTTAAATCTCCAACTCTCACACCAAAAAAAGGCTCCTTCGCCCCGTGATTTTTGAAAGTCTTCTTCGTCTGCTCTGTACCAAGCTCTTCAAGCTTTTGCATGATTTCTTCATAAGTCATGATCCTCACCCTTTCAACAATTGCTCCTATACATTATTGGCCTTGTGCCTTTACTTTAAGCCGAAGTTTATATGTTCGTTAAACAACTGAATATCATAGGGGCTGCAACCAGCCTGCATGGTCATTACGCTGTACTTTTTAACCCTCACCGTAGTATTCAGCAAAATAGAAGAATCCATATTTTCTTACTAAATAGTTTCTCAACTTTCCTTGAGTCGCTTTTTCAACAGGAGGTTCCGTTAATGTATAAGCTTTAGCATTTAACTCAGCAAACCTATCCCGATCCACCTCATTATGAAAGTCGTCTTCAATAATCCCTGAACCGATGGCAGCTGCAGGATATCCGCTAAAAAAGACGTGGGTTCTTAATGCCACCTTTGGAGTTGAATGAAGCAGAATCAGCAGTACTCCCAAAACCGCTAATGGTAACAGTTTTTTCATAAGTTCTCCTTCATGCGCAGCAATCCGGCTTTTTTATCCTGCCAATATAGAAAGAAGTTCAAGCTGTTCGATGACAAATAGGATAACAGCCGTGAGTGGAATAACCCTTATGCGCTGAAAATGATTTTTAGGCAAAACAATCCACAAAAACACTGCTAACAGCAAAACAAATCCTTTTGGGATGGAGTAAGTATAGATAAAGCTAAACCCTTCACCAATAAGCAGGCTTATCGGCATAGCAGCACAAAACGCTGCAAGCCACCCTGCCCCTCTCGCAAACCATACAGTATAGCCGCAAACAGGAGAAAGCAAGGCAATGCTCCCCCAATAGATAAATTGGGATTTTGGAAAAAATCCCAACAGAATCATAGAATACAAATAGTAAGCCGACAGCATCGCAGAAAAAAACACTAAAACATGCAGACCAGCAGCCATTGGCGTTCGGCTCCAGGCTGCAAGCAAAGAAGCTGCTGCTATCCAGAATCCAAGGCCAGAGCCAATTAACCCCAAAGCTGAACCATCTGCGTATTTGGCTATGAGCCCTAACAATGCTCCCAAAGCGAACACCGCTAGAGCAGTACCTATTATCCTCTTGACAGTTAAATGGTGGCTTGTTTCAGGCCTTTCCTCTTCCAAACCTTTCATCAGCACATTTCTAAGGAAAAGCAGAATCAGTACTGGAATACCTATATTGGCTAACAAATCTTTACCTCCCTCCAGCCAATATTAAAATCAAGCTGTAGTCTCTCTCTTTATTTAAACTCTTTTACACAAACATTTCATCTTAAATTTGTGAATTTTCAACAAAAATCAAAAACAGTAAAAAACACCCAAAAACTCCTGTTGCATTTTTTTGCAAAAAAAGGGTAATTTTATATACTATAGAATAAATTGTTACATCTGTTGTGTTGGATTGAAACTTACAGCTTCAAGGAGAGAACGAGAAAATATGTTAAGAAAAAAAGGGGATTAAAACACATGCAAAAGTATAGAAGGAGAAACACGCCAGCTTTTACATTTTTAGCATACTTTACATTGATTGCCGGTGTTGGTCTGTTTCTGATTGGACTTTACAATGCTGATATGGAGCTTAATGAAAAAGGGTATTACATTGCCGTCATGCTTCTGGTGGCGGTCGGGTCCATTCTGACTCAGCAAGTGACAAGGGACAATGCCGAAGATGCGGAAATCATGGCAGAGCAGGAGCGCAGATCAGCTAAAATTGAGCAATAATACACAAGCTCAGAAAGGCTTCTGGGCTTTTTCTTTTGATTAAATTTAAAAGGTATTGACTTTAATACTTAAAAGCGTTTAAGATATAAAGCATCCTAATACTTAAATGCTTTGAAGGAATTGAAGTAGTGGTATCCTCCCTGTTGCAGAGAGCTGGTGGTGCTGAAAACCAGTACAAAGGAGATCACGAATTACGTTTCTGGAGCTTCTTATTTCTTTTCTGAAATAAGACGGTTTAGCCGTTATTCTGTGAAGTGGTAAGTTCTATACTTACAATCAGGGTGGTACCGCGAATAAATTCGTCCCTGCTGAATGAAAATTCAGCAGGGATTTTTTATACTCAAATACTTTCGCACTTAAAAGCGTCTAAGCATAAAAAACTAATAAAAGGAGACATACCAAATGAAGAAATCGATACCCCTGCACTTACGTCCATTTACAGCCCAGCAGCATTACAATGCTTACAGCCCCATTGACCATGCGGTTTGGAGATATGTGATGAGGCAAAACCATCATTTCCTTGAGGACATCGCCCATGATGCATTCACTTCAGGTCTGAAGTCATCCGGCATTTCCATCGACAGCATTCCACGTGTAAGTGAAATGAACGATCATTTAGATAAAATCGGCTGGGGAGCAGTCATTGTCGACGGATTGATTCCCGGCACAGCATTTTTTGATTTTCAAGCGCATGGCATCCTTCCAATTGCAACGGATATACGCCAGAAGACCAATATCGAATACACACCCGCTCCTGACATTCTCCATGAAGCGGCGGGGCATGCACCGATTTTATTTGATGAAACCTACTCAGAGTTTGTTAAATTAATAGGGAATATCGGAGCTAACGCTTTTGCGACAAAAGAAGAACATGAGGTGTTTGAGGCAACCAGGCATTTATCGATTGCCATGGAAAGTCCAGCCTCAACTGAAGAAGAAATTGAAGCAGCCAAACAGCGATTAAAGGAAAAACAGCTGCAAGTAAAAGGACTTTCTGAAGCTGAGCAAATCTCCCGTATTTTCTGGTGGACGGTCGAATTTGGCCTGATTGGCGAACTGCAGAAGCCCAAAATCTTTGGTGCAGGACTGCTGTCATCTGTGGGCGAAAGCAAGCATTGCCTGTCCGATCAAGTGAAGAAACGCCGGTTCACAATTGAAGATGCTATTAACACCAGCTATGACGTTACCTCTATGCAGACCCAGCTATTTGTTTGCGAAAGCTTTGAACAATTGATAGAAGAAGTGACGAGATTCGGCGAGTCCATGGCCTTCAGGCAAGGCGGAACAGCGGCTATCGAAAAAGCAATCGCTTCAAGCCAGGTTGCGCACATCGAACTCAATTCAGGCATTCAAATTACTGGTCTTTTCACTGATATCATGAAGGATGCAGAAGGTGAAGCCATCTATGTCAAAACGACAGGTCCGAGTGCCCTTTCGATTCAAAATGAACAAATTAATCATCATGGTCCTGATATTCACCATGACGGCTTTGGAGCGCCGATCGGAAAATTGGCCGGAGGCATTAGGCTTGAAAATCAAACAGAACAGAGCCTGAAAAAACTTGGCATCGAGATGAATAAAATGATGCAAATCACCTTCGAAAGCGGAGTAGAAATTTCCGGCCATGTGACGAATCTGTTATTTAATCATGATTCCCTTGTTTTAATATCACTTGAAGAATGTCTCGTCAAAAAGGAAGATGAAATCTTGTTCCACCCCACTTGGGGCACCTATGATTTAGCTGTGGGCAGCCAGATTGTTTCCGCACGTCCAATCGCAGCGGATTACGCTGCATATCACGGGGAATCTGTTATGAATGAAGAAAGCCCAAAAGAAGGAACAGCCCTAACCCCTCTGGAAGAATTATATGCGGAAGTAAGACAAATCCGGGAAACGAATTTCCCACAGGATGTCCTTCTTCACAGTGTTATCGGGAAAATTCTTGATGAGTTCCCGGAAGAATGGCTGCTTCAGCTGGAAGTTCTGGAGCTGCTTGAAAAGCATGACAAAGAATCGCCTTTAAAAAAACTGCTCCTGGACCAGCTTGAAATGTTAAGTCAGGAAGAACGCTATGTCCGCCTGATTCAAAACGGACTCGATGTCATCTTTGATCGGAGGCATGTCACGGTATGACAAAAATAAGTGAAGAAGAAATAGCCCGGAAACTATCCACCCTGCCGGACTGGAAAAGAAAAGACAGCAAATGGATTGAACGACGCTATCGCTTCAAAGAATATTTGGACGGTATCGCCTTCGTAAATAAAATTGCATCCCTTGCTGAAAACGAAAATCATCATCCTTTTGTCGCCATTCAATACAAAATGGTGATTGTCTCCCTCACTTCCTGGAGTGAAAATGGGCTGACAGGTCTGGATTTTAAGCTAGCCCGGCAGATAGATGATGTTTACCTTGCAGACCATAATTAAGAAAATAAGTGCCTGTTGAAGATGACAGGCACTTACTTTTCCGTTGCATCAAGTGGATTTTCATATTCCCGTACAAGAAATTTCGGTGCCTAGAACACTCCAAAGCCCAACATCATACATTAAAGCAAAGTTGTTAGCAGGTCACTAAATAATAAGTGACGGGGAGGTATAAAGGTATGGCTACCAATGAAGAAGCGCTTTGTCAGCAGTTTGCAAGAACAATCGGCGGCCAGGAAGGATTTGCCGGCGGGAAGTGCGTAGCAACGATTAATCGGGATGAACTGGAAGTCACCATTATGGGAAAACCATTCAGCGTAACCACTTCTTTCTCATTTGAATCAATGGATGCCAGGTCAGGACGGGCATTGTGTCTGGGCAGGGTGGCCCTTTTGCAAAAGGAAGTTGATGGATTTGCCGCTGCTATTATTAAACAGGGAATAACCGTTTCATCCGTACACAATGAGTGGCTATTTGATCAGCCAAGCCTCATTTACGTGAATATCCAGGATGTTGATCATCCAATCAATTTTGCAAGGAAAGTCAGAAGAGCGTTAAGAGCTTAATCATTCTCATAAAAAAATGCTCAAGCCCCATTTAGTTTTTAAACTAAATGGGGCTTTTCCTTATAGCGCAGACTGCAAATCCTCAATTAAGTCTTCGGCATCCTCCAGGCCAACTGAAATCCGAACCAGGCCATCTGTAATTCCCAGTTCCAGACGGCGTTCTCCCGGTATCGATGCATGCGTCATTTTGGCTGGAAGGGAAATCAGGCTTTCAACTGCGCCCAAACTTTCTGCCAGGGTAAAGTATCTTACTTTTTTCAGCACCTCTTCTGCCTTTTCACCGGTTCCGGCATCAAAGGAAATCATTCCGCCAAAGCCCCGTGCCTGCTTCGAGTGAATGTCATGGCCTTTATGATCTTTAAATCCTGGATAATAAACCTTTGAAACCTGCGGATGATCGGCAAGAAAATGTGCCACCCTTTTCGCATTTTCTTCAATTTCCTCCATCCGAATGGCCAGTGTCCGAATCCCCCTGATTAATAGCCAGCTATCCTGAGGCCCCAAAACAGCACCGATTGAATTTTGGATAAAGTGCATATCTGCTGCAAGCTGTTCGGAATTCACCACAACCAGCCCAGCAACAACATCACTATGTCCGCCCAGATATTTGGTGGCACTATGCAGGACAATATCAGCTCCCAGTTCAATTGGATTCTGCCAGTAAGGTGTACTGAAGGTGTTATCCACAATCATAAGCAAATTCTTGGATTTGGCCAGCTTGGAGATTCCAGCCAAGTCTGTAATCTTCAGCAATGGATTCGTTGGCGTCTCAACATAGATAGCCTTTGTATTTTCCTTTATCGCCGCCTCCACAGCAGCCAAATCACTTGTATCGACAAAGGTTACATCTACATTATATTTCGTTAAAACCTTTGTCACTAACCGATAGGACCCGCCATACACATCATCAGTAAAAATAACATGATCTCCTGTTGAAAATAAGTGCATTACAGAAGAGATAGCCGCCATGCCGGAACCGAAAGCAAAGCCTCGGTATCCGCCTTCCAGATCCTTTATTAGTTCCTCAAGAGCATGCCTGGTCGGATTCCCTGTTCTTGCGTACTCATAAACAAAATTGCCCACACCATCTTGTTTAAACGTACTGGCATGGTGGACAGGTATGGAGACGGCACCTGTATGTTCATCTCTGGAGATGCCCCCGTGAATCATTTGTGTTTTCTTTCTCATTGTTCATCCTCCTCATAAATAGATTTACTTAAATACCGCTCACTGCTGTCAGGAAAAATGGTGAGTATATTCGTGCCAGGCCGAGCATTTTCAGCTTCTCTCAGTACTGCTTCGAAAGCCGCTCCGGATGAACTTCCAACTAAGTATCCTTGAAGCAATGCCAGCTCCTTTACTCGTTTGAAGGCATCTTTATCTGAGATGGTATGAATGGCGTCAAATAAGCCTATTTCCATATACGGGGGCAAAAACTCCATCCCGATTCCCTCGGTTCGATGCGGTCCTGCCTTTCCGCCATTTAAAATGGAGCCTTCAGGTTCAACGATAACTGTCTTTATCTTTGGATTCTTTTCTTTAAGATATCTGGCGCAGCCCATGAACGTACCGCCAGTCCCTGCTCCAGCTGCAAAAATATCAATCTTCCCATCTAACTCTTCATAGATCTCAGGTCCCAATGTTTCATAATACGTTAGCGGGTTATTCTCATTGCTGAATTGCTGAGGACTATAGGAATTAGGAATCTTCTTCAGCAGTTCCTTTGCCTTCTTAATAGCACCTTCCATGCCTTCTTCAGTTGGCGTATTAACCACTTCTGCCCCTAAAGCCTTCATTAGTTCCTGCTTTTCAATGCTGAATTTTTGAGGTACAACACAGATGATTTTGATCTTCTTTCCAATAGCAGCCAGCGCTAAGCCGATCCCTGTATTCCCTGCAGTCGGTTCAATTACAGCGCCGTCTTCCGGGAGAAGTCCATCCTTAATCGCAGTCTGAATCAGCTTCTGTC
This sequence comes from Bacillus sp. 22-7, assembly GCF_010628845.1. Classification (NCBI taxonomy): domain Bacteria; kingdom Bacillati; phylum Bacillota; class Bacilli; order Caryophanales; family Bacillaceae; genus Bacillus; species Bacillus sp. 22-7. Next base: position 71,596 of record NZ_NJQY01000001.1, read on the forward strand.
CTAACCGGTCCTTTACACTGCCGCCCGGGTTAAAATATTCAAGCTTTGCAAAAACATTTACTCCTTGCGGAATAGCATAGTGTTTGATTTTCACAAGAGGAGTATGCCCAATCAGTTCTTTCACGCTGCTGTAATAATTCATCATCAGCACCTCTGTTTTTCAGAAAGAATGGTTACTCTTTTTCATTGCGTTTTTTGGATATTATTACGCTCTTTTTAATTCTTATTATTCCTACTTGTATAGTATGTTTTAAGTTTATTTTTGTCAATTATCAGCTAAAAAATCAGCTGGCATCTGAGAATTAAGGCAGATTGCAAAGTTGCCAAGTGAGACAATAATTCATACTATACCAATAAGTATTATATGAATTAGAAGGAGTGATATTACAATGGGACGTGAATTTGTAGAGTTGTTTGACCATTGGGCAGAATCCTATGATGAGACTGTGGCCGGTAAAGACCTTGAATATCAGGAGGTGTTTATGAATTATGAACAGATCCTTCATAAAGTAGCCGATCTTGTTCATGGGAGTGTAGTGGAATTCGGTACAGGTACAGGCAACTTAACTCAGATACTCCTGGAGAAAGGCTGTTCAGTAATCGGAGTTGAACCTTCTGCTGCCATGAGGAAAATAGCAAGCAAAAAAATGCCTCATCTCACAATATTGGATGGTGACTTCTTAAGCTTTCAATTGAATGGCCCGATAGATGCTTTCGTCAGCACCTACGCATTCCATCATTTAGAAGACAGCGAAAAAGCCAATGCCATCTCTAAATACAGCACCCTCCTTACAACTGGCGGAAAAGTTGTTTTTGCCGATACTGTCTTTCGCAGCAAGGACGAAAAAGAGATTTTTATCCAGGAAGCTAAAAACAAACACTACCTCAGCCTGGCGCAAGACCTGGAAACAGAATACTATACAACCATCCCCATATTAGAAAGCATGTTTCATTCGAATGGGTTCTCTGCTGAGTTTAAGCAGCTAAATCGATATGTGTGGCTGATAGAAGCAGAGAAACTTTAGGAAAATGAATCTCAATGACTGAAAACCCTGCTGATCTATAAGCTATTCAGCAGGATTTTCTCTGCCTTAAGCATCCAGTTTGACTTATAAAATATTTTGCAGTATATTAATTGACGTATCAATCATTGACCTATCAATTATCTAAAAAGGCGGGGGATGCTGTGTTCAAATGTTCTAAGCAAGAAGAATTAATTGCTGCCCGGCTGTTTGAGCTCAATAAGCAGACAATGCCGAAGTTTGAACGCTGTACAGGCATCAGCCAGTCACGGCTTGAGATTCTCCGGGAGCTTTTTGAAGCGGAAGAAATTACACAGCGGGAGCTTCAGAAAAAAGTAAATATCGATCATGCTGCTGTCACGAGGCATCTAAAACAGCTTGAAGAAAAAGGCATGGTGATACGCAGGAAAAACCCTGCAGATAACCGTTTTACTTATGTCAGCCTGACAGAGGAAGGCAAAACGAAGATTGCTGCTTACTGTGAAGAAAAGCAGCGGTTTATTTCCAAAATCCTGAACGGCTTTTCGGAGCTTGAGCGAAGCACACTATTAAATATGCTCACTCGCATCCAGGAAAATGTAGATAATCTTTAATATTTTCATCCAGAAAAACATAAAGGAGAGTTCACCATGAATAAAACCATTATCAATGACTTTAAAGAAATCGTGACAGGCCGCCGTTCCATTCGTAATTATGACCCAACAGTCAAAATCAGCAGAGAAGAAATGGCTGAAATCCTGGAGGAAGCCTCTTTAGCTCCTTCATCTGTAAACCTGCAGCCATGGCGTTTTGTGGTAATCGATTCAAAAGAAGGCAAAGAAACGCTGGCACCACTTGCAAAATTCAATCAAAGGCAAGTAGAGACATCAGCAGCTGTCATCGCAGTCTTTGTTGATATGAAGAGTGAAGCATTCATTGAAAAAATTTATGACACAGCAGTTGAAAAAGGATACATGCCTGCTGATGTTAGGGACAAGCAGGTGCCATCCATCAAAGGCTTAGTGGAAAACATGACATTCGAGCAAAAGAAAGAAATGAACCTGATTGATGCCGGTCTTGTATCCATGCAGCTAATGCTTGCAGCACGTGCTCATGGCTATGATACAAATCCAATTGGCGGTTATGAAAAAGACCGAATTGCCGAAGCCTTTGATTTGGACAAAGAACGCTACTACCCTGTCATGCTAATCTCAATCGGGAAATCCGCTGATCAAGGCTATAAATCGGTCCGTCTGCCTGTTGAAGATATCACGGAGTGGAAATAACTCACAAAGGAGAAATGCAACATGATCATTATTCATGCTGGCTTCCAAATACAAACTGATAAAGAAGATGATTTTCTTGTTGAGATCCGTCCGCTGATCGAGGCTTCCAGATCAGAAGAAGGCAATATCTCTTATGACCTTGTAAAAGATACAGAAAAAGCGGGTGCCTATACTATGGTGGAATTGTGGAAGGATATGGACGCTGTGAAGTTCCACAACCAGACTGAACACTTTACATCGTTTACGGCAACAGCTCCTAAATATTTTACTGTACCTCCTCAAGTGAAAGTATATGATGCGCAGCCTGTAGATAAAAAATAAATTATAGACAAAAAGACGCTTGGGAAAGGAGATTCCTAAGCGTTTTTTTATCGTTGTTATTCCTTTTGATTTTCTTTCTGATCATGATAAGCAATGAGAATGACTTCTTCTCCCTTTTCCTCACTTAAGCGTTTTTCCAGATTATGCACCTGCTGCAGATCCCCATCGGACAAATTTGCAAATTGATATTCTTTATCCATTTTTCATCACCTTTCCGTTGTAAGATACCTAAAGTTTGTGTTTACCAAACGTTTTTATACACATAAAAAGCCCGGGAATCTTCCCCGGACTTCCTTCTTCCTATTTAATCCCCAAAATGGCAATTGTTATGACAGCTAACACCAGGCTCAGCAGCAGCGACATGCCCCAATGCTTCTTTTCCGTCATCTTGAATAACACATTCATTACGGAACTGATTGCCAGAAAGATAAAGAAAACAAATAAAAAAATCATAAATTCCATAACTCTTAACCTGCCTTCTTCCCTGTTTTCGCCAGGAAATAAAAAGAGCTTCCCATCATCCCTCCGAAGATCCCCATGAAACTGCCGGCGATTGCCCAATAAGCAGACAGAAAGATGCCGGACATAAGTAAAATCAGCCCTCCGAAAAACAGGGTCATTCCCGCTTTCATTCTGCATCTCCCCTCTGTTACTCAGTCTATATCTTTCACAACCGCCATTTCCTTCCCAAATCGGTGGCCATGATCTGCAAATCCCAAACTTGCATAAAGATGGTGTGCCCCAAGATTCTCCGGATGGTAGCCTACTGCAAGTTTTTTAGCATTCGGCAATTTCGCCATCTCAGCAATCATCAGTTCTGTCGCTTTTTTGCCTATTCCCCTGCCTTGGTGTTCCTTATCAACCATAATCCGGTAAATCCAGTATGCATCCATTTCTTCTAAACATGTATTAAACATTAAAAAGCCGACAGCTTTATCTTCCAAGTAAATCACATACGGTCTCAGCGCTGTTTCAAATTTAGATTGCGCAATGGAAACAGCATTTGGCTCCATATAAGCTCTTTGTTCCTCTGAAAGCTCCAATAAACAGCAGTCATACCAATTGTCTGCTGTGACTTCTTCAATTTTCACTTTGCCAGTATTCAAAATAAATTTCCCCTTTTCACATTTTTGGGGAAACGCTGTTATTAATTAGGCGTTCTCCCCTTATTTTGATCCATAATAACTAAATTTTTATTTAGCATATTGAACGCCTCCTTTTACTAAATTGTCAGAAAAAACAAGACTCACTCATTATACTATATTGCTGCAGTATATGCGCACATCGGATTTCAGTTATTTTTTCTTTGGAAAGGCCATATATAATATATTGATTCAGCAAAAAAAGGGGAGGATGCGATACTATGCCAGCGAAGCAAATTCGTTTACGGAGAATTCAAAGCCTTGCTCACGACATTATGCTAGAAATGAACTCAAAGGAAGACAATAAGAAGAATGAAGCATACAGAACAGTCATTGATCACTTATCACGTGCGATTGGGGAACTTTCTGATCCATCGGGTGATTATTCATTGGATTATGTAGAAGAAAAAGTAGCCACTGCCCATTATAAGATCTTTAAGAACATGAAAAAACTGACTCCGCTTCGAAAAACAAAAGAATCAGCATGGTAAATTTTTTTGAATGAAACTGATAATTATTATCAATAATAAATAGCAGGAAGGTAACCAGATCGGTTACCCTTTAGGCTTACATTTCCGGCTCAAACGTTTTACAGTCTGTTTCTTTGCTGTTGGAAGCGTGCTTGCCTTTATGGCTGACAACATAAATAGCTTCTGCAGCGCACTTATTTCCCTGTTCCCAATAAGTGCAGTTATTTACTTCACAAAGAACATCTTTAGCCATGTATATCACCTCCTGGACATATTTTCTTCAAATCAGGATGGTGATATACATGGCCCTTTATTTACCTGAATTCCATTCTTCCTTCAAAATCGCATAATAATATTCATCCCACCACTCTTCCCCATGTGGAATGCACTTTTTGAAAAAGCCTTCCCGCCTCATGCCGATTTTCTCCATCACACGGTAAGACGCCGGGTTCTCGGGCTGGCAGGTTGCGATAATTCTGTGCAGGCCAAGCTTTTCGAAGGCATATCTCAGAACAGCATATGCTGCTTCTGATGCGTAGCCTTTATTATAAAACTTCGGATTAAATACCCAGCCAATTTCATATGTATGATTACCGAAATACTTATGAAACCCTACATGACCGATCAGAATATCCCCATCTATAAAAACAGGGAAATGGTCAGCTTTCTCTATATTCTTGCGGATAAACTCTTTTGCAGTTTCTTCTGTAAATACACCTTCCGGAATATATCTCATCACTTCCGGGTTTGATGTATACTCATAAACTGCCTGCCAGTCTTCTGATTTAAACTTACGGATTGTTAGCCTCTCTGTTTTAAGCTCCATTTTTTTGCCCCTATTCAGCTGTTTTCATCCTATGTATGTTCGTTGATTTAAGCCATATTTCCTTTAAAAAATGCTGAGCGCACATAAATTTTTTTATCCCCACAGAAAATACGTCTATCCGCACAGAATTTTTCTTTTTGCGTACAAATTTCTCAGCTATCCGCACAGAAATTTTTCGGCACACCTTTTATTCGTAAAAACTGAACTATTTCTGCTAATTCAGCACTAGGATATTACTTTTCTGCCTTTTTCAGCTATCGGCGCAGGTTTTCCAAACAAATATCCCTGAAAAAGCTGGTATCCCCTGTCCCGGAGCCACTCAAAGTCTTCCCGGGCTTCAATCCCTTCAGCAAGCGGGACGGACCCCATCTTCAATGCCTGCTGCAAAAAAGCATGTGCTGTTTTCTGTTTTTCTAAATCTGTTGACACGCCCTGAACATATTTCATATCCAGCTTCATATAATGCGGCTGAAGCTCGCTCAATAACTCGACCGTGCTGAACCCGGCGCCCACATCATCCAGTGCATAGCAGAATCCTTTTTCCCTATAATAAGCGAGGATTCTTTTCAAATGTTCCATATCCTCCACTTTATCTGTTTCCACTACCTCAAATACGAGCCGATTCGGATTCACACCTAAGCGGTTCGCAAGCTGTACCGTTGATTTCAGGCAGAACTCTGGCGAGTAAATGCTTGTAGGAATAAAATTGATAAACGCCTTTTTATCGATAAACGAAGCAAACCTGACCGCCGTCATCCTGCACAAGCGATCGAGCGCATACAACCTCCCGCGCTTTCTGGCTGCACCAAATATTTCTCCCGGAAAAATAACCGACCCATCATCCCGGTAAAATCTCGCCAGCATTTCATAGGCGAACACTTCTTCCTCTCCATTGAGAATCGGCTGAGCATGACATGTAACCAGCCCATTGGCAATCACGTCATCAATCCACTGGCTATCCAGGATCTCAGCAGCCTCCGCAATGGGGCGCCAGACTTCATCACCCGCCCTGAAGCTGACATATTCGGCTTCCATATGGTCCCTGCAAAAATCAAGAAAATCCCGCATGCCGTCTTCCTTCAGAACGAACCGGTCTGATTCAGCTTCCACCAAAACACCTTTTCGCTCCAAATACTCAGCCACACTTGAAAACATTCGGCAATTCTGTTCACCATCTGCCTTTACCTCAAAGCGCAAATCCTGCACCATACAAGCATTACAGCTCATCCTAAGCACACCCTTATCATATAATAGTTCTATTTTACTATATTACCGGATTGCTTATAGGTAAAACGCATTGAATCAGTTTTTAAAATAAAAAGAATGAATGATTAATGCAACAAGATAGTCGGGATTGTTATCCTCTACATTGATTTCCTGTACACCGCTAATGATATGACTCCGTTTTAATCCGCCAAGCACGGCTGTTTCTCTAGTTAAAGTAATGGCAGACATAACCGATGACGCAGAGGATATATAAGAAACGTCATGAAGTCTGTATTCAATAGCTTCCTTTAATTTTGCTGCATTCTTTAAGGTGATGACTGTATGAGCTTCTCCTATTTGGATTCCGTTCTTATAGATCCTCCATTGATCCTGTTGGCTTATCCACTTTTTACGATACCAGCGTACATCATACAAATCCTGGTCAATGAGCACTTCAAAAGACAAATACCAATGTAAACCGAAGCTATCTCCTAAGACATACTGCCATCTCTGAGGAAAATAACGTTTTACGTATCCTCTCAGATTTTGTCCTTTAAAGAGCGGCTTTTCAACCATTAACGACTTTTGGATGTGATAAAATGACCAATCATCCTTTGATTTCGGCTGATAAGCCCGCTCCCTGTCTGCAAGTCTCTTACTAATGAAAAAAATCATAATGGATGCAGCAGGAAACAAAAAGGCAGCCGCAAAAATAGCGGGTTCAAATGCATCAAATACCCAATACCGCGCAAGCAAGGTTAATATAAACAAAACAAAAATAATATTTAATTGAATCATTCTGTTCACCTCAAACAAAAGACTACCCCCAGCCTTAGCCGAAGATAGCCTCTTTACTAATCACTCATACCGCAAAGATTCAATCGGACTCAGCCTAGAGGCTTTATTAGCCGGAAGCAGTCCGAAGATAATGCCGATCGCCATTGAAAAGAATAGGGCTCCAGCGACGACCTGCCACGAAATGAGCGATGGCCAGCCCGCAAAGAATGAAATGAGAGATGCCGAACCCCAGCCCAGCAGGATTCCCAGCACTCCGCCAATCAAGGTCAGGGTGACAGATTCGATTAAAAACTGTCCCATGATTTGTCCCCTGGTCGCTCCAAGTGCTTTACGGATGCCGATTTCCCTCGTTCTTTCCGTTACAGAGACGAGCATAATATTCATGACGCCAATTCCGCCGACAAACAGCGAGATGCCGGCGATACTGCCGATGATTAACGTCATGACCTTTGTAATCTGGCCGATTCCTTCTGCCATTTCTTCCATGTTGATGACCATATAAGATTCTTCTGTATTATGCATCTTGTTAAGTAAGCTCGCAGCCTTCTTTCCAGCCGTCTGAAGCTGATCAGCGGATTCTGCCTGAAGTGTCACCTGGGTAAAGTCGCTTTTCCCATATATGGTCTGCCATGTTTTCGTAGGCACATAGATCTCCAGAACACCGAATGAAAAGAGCCCTGTCGGCTTTTCCATGACGCCAATAATCTCAATCGGCTGGTTCCCAATCCGGATCACTTCGCCAACCGGCGACTTGCCGTCAAAGAGCTCCTCCTGCATGGAAAAGCTGACAAGTCCCACCCTGCGTCCGCCAAGGAAATCGGCAGCCGTGAAGGATCGTCCTTTTTCGAGGTCTACATTGTTCAGCTCAAAATAAGCAGGACCAACTCCTGTCGTTGAAGTCTCTGCAGTCTGTTCTCCATATGAAGCCTGTGAGAACTGTGAGCTTGATGCAACCACCCGTTTAATCTCGGGAATCTGCTCCAGTGCTTTGATATCTTCCCCATCAAAAGGAGCCTCATTAAATATGTTCGGGTTTGCCTGAATTTCCTCCTCAGAAGGCTGATAAAATAATTCCACTGTATTGCCCGGACCTGTCAGCTGCGTTTTCAGCATCGCTTCTCCGCCCTGGCCGATGGCAACTACAATGATAACCGCCCCAACACCAATAATGATTCCGATCATGGTTAAAATCGATCTCATTTTATGCGCCTTCAATGAGCTGAGTGCCATTTTGATATTTTCTAAAAAACTCATACAGGCGCCCCCCTCCGTGAAGGTTCAGCGTTCACAATCAGCCCGTCCCTCACCATAATCGTGTGATGAGCATGTTCTGCTATCTCAGGTTCATGGGTCACCATTACAATTGTTGATCCTTCATGGTTAAGCCCACTGAACAGCTCCATAATGGAGGCACTTGTTTTCGTATCTAGTGCACCTGTCGGTTCATCCGCCAAAATGATTTTTGGCTCATTCACAATCGCCCGGGCGATGGCAACCCGCTGCTTCTGCCCTCCTGATAAGGCATTCGGCAGATGCTCCATCCGATCGCTCAGGCCCACTTTAACCAGCGCTGCTTCCGCCCGTTCCAATCGTTCCTTTTTGGCAAGGCCGCTATAAATCATCGGCAGCTCAACATTTTGAATAGCCGTCAGCCTCGGAAGCAGATGAAACTGCTGAAACACAAACCCGATCGACTGATTTCTGACCTTGGCCAGCTCTGCTTCCGAGTAATGGGATATATTCTCTCCATCCAGTTCATAAGTTCCTTCTGTCGGCAGATCGAGGCATCCAATAATATTCATAAGTGTTGATTTGCCTGATCCGGATGGCCCCATAATGGCTACAGAATCGCCCTGTTCAATGCTCAGGTTAATTCCTTTTAATACTTCAATGCTTTCTTTTCCCGCCTGATAGGACTTGGTTATGCCACTGAGATTGATCATTTTGCATCCACTTCCACGCCGTCTTTCAGCTGATCTGATGGATTCGTAATGATCAAATCCTTCTCTTTAAGTCCGTCTGTTATCTCGATTTTATTCCCGGAAGCAACACCAGTCTCCACTTCCTGTTTATAGCTTTTCTGATCCCTAACCACGAACACATATACACTGCTGTCTCCCGTTACTACTGCGTTTGCAGGAACAGTGAGCGCCTTCTTCTTATCCGTTTCGATCTCCATTATGAGCTGAAAGCCCGGTTTCAGAGGCATCTCCTTCACTGAAATCTCCACCCGATACTGCGGCGCACTATTTTCCGCAGGGTTTATTCCCTGGTTCTCTTCAGGCATGTCAGCCACTTCGCTGACTTCACCTTTCCATTCCTTGTCAGGAATCGCATCGGAACGGAGGGTCACTTTTTGCCCCTCACTGACCTTCAATGAATCGAATTCTGAAAGCAGGCCCGATGCTCCAATCGCTTTCAGATCCCCTATACAAATGACTGGCTTCCCTGCTGATGATGGATCGGATGACGTTTCTTTGTTCACCTGGAGCACCACTCCATCCATCGTGCTCTTAATCTCTAATTCTTCCAGGCGTTTTTCAATATCCTTTTTCTGCAGTAGCACCTGGCTTAATTCCAGATTCGCCAACCGCTTTTCCAGCTTTAACTGATCCCTTTCAGGCTGTATCTGTTTTTCAGCTTCTTTTTTTCCAGTCTGTTTGCGCAGTTCTTTTTCCTTATCACCAAGCTCATCTTCCTGTTTTTCCAGCTGATTGATCTTTAAATAACCTGATTCAGCCTGAAGTTTAACCTTATCCAATTCCAGTGCTAAAGCCTGTTCATCAAACCTGGCCAGAATCTCTCCTTTTTTGACGGAATCCCCTTCATCCACCAGAAATTCCTTTATTTCGCCTTTTTCGGGAGAAGCATATATCTTCTGTTCATTCACCAGCTTCACTGTTCCGGGAATCATTATCTGTTCTGTTATTTCCTCCTGCACCGGATGGGCGGTTTTTACTTCAGGCCCTTTCGCGAACGCCTGTCTGTAGATGCTCACGCCAGCCATCAGCAAAACCACAGCCGTCACTCCGATGGCAATCCAAACTTTCTTTTTCATTTAAACACCAGTCATTCCTGAGACGGTATTGCTGAGTAACGCGAACAGAATGCCAATAATGAAGAACGCAATCGCAATTCCCCAAGCCCAGCCTTTTGATAATCCTGCAACCCGCTGCAGCCCTAACGCCGTGATAACTGACTGCCAAATGCTGAATAATTCAATAGAACCTAAGATTCCCGGCTTCTCACTATTCATTAAACCTGCTAAGCTGGTAATAAAAATTTCCGGATTTCCGCCGATCGCGGCTCTCAGTGCCATGTTAAGGATAAGACCAAAACCGCCAATCACAATAATATGGACATTCATAGAAAATAGCTGTTTGAACGTCGCATCAGATCCAGCAATCTTCGTGAAAATCATATAGATAGCACTTGAAATCAGCGCCACAAATACCGGAGTGAAAATACCTGTAATAGCAACTCCGCCTCTGGCAAACATCATCACCATTTCGGCTTCCGCGTCACTCATCCCTTCGAGGCCCAGATAAGAAGCATCCATCGACATTGCCATTAGAAACATGCCGATCGAATAAATAATACTCACCAAAATGAGCGGCACCCAAATCCTCGGATTCTGGCGGATCCGGTCAAACTGCTCCCCTGGACTCCATATCATCCCTAGCAAACTCGGTTTTGCACTGCTCGTTTTTACTTCCTGTTCCATATTGAACACTCCTATTCTAGTTAAAAATAATTCCACTATGCATTACGGAAATATATAGAAAAGGTTTCAAAAAATTACATTTTCACCCAAAAAACATCATGCCTACACAACCTTCCGCTGAAAATAAAAATAGCCGCCCAGATAAAACAGTAAAAAGAATCCCCCAATCACAGTCAAAAGCTGCTCCCATGGAATAAAGAAAATGTCACCATTATCTGTCGCTGGGTACATCATGGCAAATGGCTGTGCCCACGGATAATAGGGACCCACTTTCTCGGAATTCATCGCCAGAATGGATGGCAGCGTAAAAACGACGTTGACCGCAAAAGGTGCAGCAAAGCTTTTGAACCAGACGGACATCCACAGCTGCAGCACGACTAATGGAAACGCTGCGACCCAGCCTCCCAGTATGCTCTTCCAGACAATCGCCGCCGGAAAGGGATCAGCTATGCCTTTGTATAATCCTGCTCCTGCTATAGCGGCTAAATAAAATAACTGGATGAACAATACCAATAAAAGGATCAGAACATATTTAGCCGCAAACACTTTCCCCCTTGTGACTGGCAGCGCCAGCAGCTGCTTCCAGCCCCCGGCCTGATGCTCATACCTGCAGACAAGGCTTGCCAGGACTCCTGTTACTAACGGCAAAAAGAGAACCGCATAAGGCAGATTCATATAAATCAAAAGCAGATACCATTCGTTCATCATCCCCGCTGCATCAGTTGTATCTGCTCCAATCCCGGCACCTATCCCAATCAGCGGCCCTACTAGAAGGATGCCGCTCATGTTTGATTTGCGCAGTTTAAACCATTCCGATTTCAAAATAGTAAGCATCTATTTCACATCCCTTCTCACAAAATCAATCATCCCTGCTGCGTATAATAATAAGCCCGCTCCGGCACCAAGCAGGACATTGATGAGAGGTTCCTCCCAGTCATTCAGCAGCAGCGGCCATTTCCAGATCAGCCAATCCGGTAAAGCATAGCCGGCATAGGTCAAAATTACACCCAGAATGCCCAGAGTGATTGGCACACCCTGGTTTACACTCACGGCCGCTACCCAAAGCTGCAGCGCCAAAACAGGCAATGCCGCAAAAAAAGGATAAAAACTATATTTCAGCAGTCCGGCATACGGAATCTCACCGCCCAAATCCAGAGAGATTCCAAAAGCAAGCGTGAACAGGAGCAAAAGCACAGAAGATATCAAAAGTAGAACTGACAGCACCGTGAATTTTGATAAATACACGCTCATTTTTGAAACTGGCAGTGCCATCAGCTGTTTCCAGGCATTCGTTTCATTTTCAATGCTCGACATAAAAGACGTCAGGATGACGATGCCTAGCACAATCGCCAGCGGTGTGAACGAATGGATATTGTCCAGATAATACCCCCAGCGGTCATCATTCTGGCGGAACAAATACTCCTTGCGCACCCCGTAATTGACCATCTGCATGGCTACTACCCCAATTGGACCCAGGACGGTCAGGAACCAGATTCCTTTCCGCTTGATTTTCATAAATTCGGCTGACAGCAGTTTTCCCATCATCCGGCCTGCTCCTCTCTTGTCATTTGCAGGAATATGTCTTCCAATGACCGTCTCTCTTCTTCCACCCGATACACGGAAAACCCATCTGCCACAAGTCCGCGTACAGCTTCAGCCACATTTTCATCCGACTGCTGGGGCAGCGAAATGATGCCATTATCCAAACCAGCCTTCATTCCTCTTCCAAGCAGGGCACGCCAGGCTTTATCGCTCTCGCTGACCTTTAATAGAACAGATTGCTGTGCAAACATGCGCATCGCTTCAATAGAATCCTGAAAAATCATTTTCCCTTTTGTCACAATGCCTACTGTTGTCGCCATCTGGTCAATCTCCGATAATAGATGGCTTGAGATCAGCACGGTCATTCCGCATTCCGATGGCAGGCTTTTAATTAAATTGCGAATCTCAATAATTCCTGAAGGATCCAAACCGTTTGTCGGCTCATCCAAAATCAGCAGTTCCGGGTTATTTAACAGCGAAGCAGCAATCCCAAGCCTCTGCTTCATCCCCAGTGAGAAGCCCTTTACTTTTTTATCCCCGGCAGCTGACAGCCGGACAATTTCCAGTACTTCATTGATTCTCTGTTTCGGCACACCCACTATTTTTCTCATGGCTTCCAGATTTTCTTTTGCAGTTAAATGCGGATAATAGGATGGTGACTCCACAAGCGAGCCCACACGTCTCAATATATTTAACCTTTCTTTTTTTAAATCACTCTGAAAGATTTCAATTCTGCCGGAAGTAGGCTTCATGAGTCCCAACAGCATCCGGATTGTAGTCGTTTTCCCTGCCCCATTCGGTCCCAGAAATCCGTAAATCTCCCCTTTGGGTATTTTCATTTCCAGTCCTGATACAGCTTTCTCCTGGCCAAAATGCTTTGATAAATTCTCTGTTCTTACGATATACTCCATTCCTCTCACCTCACTTTCCATCTTATCCGGCAAAGGTTAAAACAAAGGTGGAGGGAAGTTTAAAATTTGTTTAAAAAATGACACTTTTTCCCTCTGCTATGCGTCTAATACAGCAGAGAGGAGTAGACATTATGACGTTTAAGAAACTGTTTAACATTGGGTACGCGCTATTCCTGCTTGCCTGCTTACTCGTATATTTCTTTATTCCTTACACTTATGGCTGGGTTGTCCTGGTGACTCTGGCTGTTCTTTTTGGCACCTATCAAATGATTATCTTATGGAAACTGAAGCAAAAAAGGAGCACCTGATAAGGATACTCCTAATGTTTTCTAATGATTTTAATCACTGTACCTCTGTCTCCGGACTCAATATCCCACTCCAGCTTCATACCCTTTACCATCATATCCACAATGGATAAGCCAATCCCCGCTCCCTTTTCATTGGAACTGTTTTTCAGCCCTTTTCCATGATCGATAAAAACAATAGCATCACACTCTTCGGTGGATACTGTCGCCACTTCAAGGTAAAGTCCATCCTTCGCATGCCGCAGCACATTTTGCAGAATGTTATCAAAAATACGGCCCAGCCACATTGGATCGGCCTGCCATTTCTTCTTAAACGGCTCTAACTCGATGTTTACTTCAAAGCCTTCCTTCTCAAAAACAGGATACCAGGACGCCATATTTTCACGAACAAACCGGACCGCATCCAGCTCGGTCAGCTCCTGCTTATGCTTGCTCGCCATTAAAAGCGTGTAGCTCATTAAATTTTCTATCAGTCTATCAATATTGACGATGGAGGTTTCCAGTGCTTTGACAGCCTGTTTCCCTTCAGGAGAAAGATCCTCCTTTCCGATTGAGTAGGTGTGTGCATTGATTTTCGTCAAAGGCGTACGCAGATCATGTGACAGATTAGCAATCAGCTCCCTCCTCAGCTGCTCTTCCTCCTGCTCGCGCCGCTTGCTTTCTTTAAGCTCCCCGACCATCTCATTAAAGGTCTTCTCCAGCTGGCCAATTTCATCATTCTTTTGCACATCAATACCGATCGGCAGGCTGTCCATATCCCGTCTTTCCATTGCCTCCTGGAGATGTAGCAGCCTTTTGCGAATGCCCCGGAAAAATAAAAAGGAGACGATGATAAACAGGGTAATGATTAAAAGCAGACCCGCTCCTAAGAAGACTCCGTATTTTTCTGCTACCTTCACCATCGGTGGTAGAAACAAATTCCGCGGTATTTCAAGAACGATAAAACCGTTCTTTTCATCCCCGCCAATAAAGCTAATGACTGTAAAAGGGTCTCCGCCATACCTCTCCTTGATAAACTTCGCTGTATAGGCAGGCGTCCACTGAGCAGGCAGATTCGACTTCACATCCCGCTGCTCCATCAGATTTCCCATTTCATCTACCCAAAACATCGAAGCATCAGGATACGTCTTTTTCCATTCAGCAAATAGACTGCTTATGGATTCTCTTGAACTATTTTTCAGTGCTTTTGCATCTGCATGCCATTTTTCTTCAATCTGCTTGGGATCCGTTTCATTTTGGTTCTGTTCCCCTGAAATGTCTTCCTGAAGACCCATAGCCAGCATAGCCACGAGTAAATAAGCAGCCTGAAACAGAAATAAGGCAACCAGAATAATTGCCATATACCTCGCCTGCAGCGATTGAAAAAATCTTTTCATATCTTCACCCTGTAGCCGATTCCGCGAATGGTCTCAATGATCTCAGGACGCGAAGGATTCTTCTCGAGCTTTTCACGAAGATAGCGGATATGAACCATCAGGGTTTTGTCGCCCTCCATGTATTGTTCGCCCCAAACACCTTCATAAAGCTGCTCTTTTGTCAGAATCTGATTCAGATGGCGAATGAAGAATTGAAAGAGCTGATATTGCTTGCCAGTCAATTGAATTTCACTGTCTGCCTCCCTGTCGATGATCCGCATATCCTTTGTATGTACCTGCAAGTGGTGAAGCTCCAGCACCTGATCGTTCTTTTGAAATCGCCTTAACAATACTTCAATCCTTGCAGCAAGCTCATCCGGCTGGAAAGGCTTTGTCAAGTAATCATCCGCAAAGCTCAGGCCCTCCAGCTTATCCTCCACCGCCGTCCTTGCCGACAGCATAAGTACCGGCATGTCATTCTTTACTTTCTTAAGTCGCTTCCCAATCGAAAACCCGTCAAGCCCGGGAAGCATCACATCCAAAATCGCCATATCCGCTTCAGAAAGATACCCTTCCATCCCCTCCCCGGACTGCAGCCAGATCACCTCATGGCCTCTTTCCCCTAAATCATTTTTCAGCCAGCTGCCAATATCGCTTTCATCTTCTATGTATAAAATTCGCGCCATACTCTCCACCCTTTAATGTATCTTTACGATTCTGCTTTTGAACATCATCTTATAAGTTCCCGATTCTAACAAATACTTCCTGCTATTCTACTTGGGCAATTTGTAGGTCTTCAACCTGGACCACATCGACTGTCGGGTTGGCCAAAGATGGCGAATAACCATAGCCATATTTTCTGTTTCCCTGTGTTCTTGCACATAATTAATTACGGACTCAGGATCCCCGCTGCTCTTACTCTTAAGATACATGAAGACTGCTAAAACAGCTGAAATAATTAAAATTACACTAGTAATGATCCAAACCATCTTCAAATAGAAAACCTCCATGAATATCTTGTACTTGTTAATTACGGAAGATAATCATAGAGGTTTCATTTTTTGAAAAAACTATTTCACTTGCACTTCGTCAGCGGAAAAAGAGCTGCCACTTATCAATCAAACGTTTGATTGAATGTTTGGGTTTATAAACTTAAGGCATATCCTCATTAAAAAAATGCAAACTAAACACAATGCTAACAGCTTAAAGGGGGTGAAAATCATGACAGAGAATAATAAGAAAAAAAGCCAATCAGATCATAGAAATAATGCACTTCCAAAGGAAACAGAATATGCGGGTGATAGAGAAAATGGTCTTGAAAGAATTGCTTTAAAAGCGCAAAGAGATAACACCAAGTAAGCTATATGGGACAGGAAAACTGTCCCTATTCACCCTCTTTACGGCCAAAATGCAAGTGGTATACTTTTCGTGTTTTTGTTTCAGATTTTATATTGCTGATAAATCCTTCTTTAACCTCCTCCATCAGCAGACTCTCCAGCTTTTCAAGCCTTTTGGGTCCGAACCCGGTCAATTTTTCAGAAATCATTACCTTAAACTCTCCATATTGCTTATACATTCGAATGCTTCCATGCCCAGTTCTCTTTGTTTTTCCTACTGTAAAATCAAATTCATATTTCTGCTCAACAAAGGAAGAAACTTCAGGAAGCCCCAGGTTCTCATATAACGGGGGAAATTGATGATGGACAGGAGGATCGGTGAACTTTATGGAGTCAATGTTCATATTTCTCTCCTCTCAATGTTTACAGTAATTATCTCCAATCTGAAGTAAATTAAAGCGAACTATCCCTTAGTTGAAATTGTTTTTACAGCTTTATACTGATAAAATCGCTAATATAAGATATGAATTAAAGGAGACCTTTTTCATGATCACTAAAATTGGAAAAATCACAGTATACGTTGAGGATCAGGAACAGGCAAAAGATTTTTGGCTAAATAAGATGGGGTTTGTCCTAAAATTCGAACAGCCTATGGGACCAAATGCATCCTGGATTGAAGTGGGTCCAAGCGATGATGAGTTCACGACTCTGGTTGTTTATTCAAAGGCAGCAATGGAACAGCAAAATCCATCTGCTGTTGCCCACCCTTCCATCCTTTTCAGCACCACTGATATTGAAGCTGCCTATGAACAAATGAAACAAAATGGCATAGAAGTTGAAGATATGTTAAAGATGCCTTTTGGAACTATGTTTACGTTTAAAGACCAGGATGGGAATAACTACTTATTAAGAGAAGATAAGTAATTAAAAAAGGCCTGCCCTTCAAATGAAGAATGGACAGGTCTTTTTTTATTTAGCCTTAAATGCTTAGCCGATAGACAAAACTCATTATCCAAGGAAACGATGATACAGGTTCTTTGCCTGTAGAATGTCTCTTACACCATGCACCAGCACTCTTCCATCCTTAAATACAACTACTCTGGCGTCATTGATCGAAAAAGAGAGCAAATAAGGATTGCTCTCTACATTGATTCCTTGAGAGACCAGGGATTTTTCGAGATAGGCAACATCCATATCCTGAAGAGCTGAAGGCCTGATTTGAACGGTATCCCTCCCGCAAAGCAGCGCTGTCTTTGTCTGATTTCTGTAGTCCAGGAAGGGATAAACTGGTTTAGTCCCGCACGATAAGCACTGCGGATTTCTTAAGGAAGAAACATTCACAGAACTAAATTGATTTTTCCATACATCAAAAGAAACAAGTGTCGCGCGTAAGGATTCCAAGTCTTCTGCCAATATCTTTAATGCCTCAGCAGACTGGTGAGCCGCAACCATTTGAATAGCTGGCTGAATAACACCAGCCGTATCGCAGGTAATTCCCCCCATTGGCAATTTGTCCATCAGGCAATTCAGGCACGGTGACATCCCAGGCAAAATAGTATAGCTTAAACCATAGCTCCCCACACAGCCTCCATATATCCAGGGAATCCGGTGCTTTTGAGAAATATCATTGATCAGAAAGCGAATGTCAAAATTATCCGTTGAATCGATGATTAAATCAACATCCTCAATCAGCTCTTCCATTTCCTGTACACCTACATCCATAATACGTGCGAAAATTTGCACCTCTGAATTGATGGCTTTTAGGCGTTTAGCCGCTGCTATCGCTTTTGGCACTTTTCGTACGGCATCTTCTTCACAATAAAGCTGCTGACGCTGCAGGTTGCTCCACTCCACATAATCCCGATCGGCAATGGTTAATTTGCCGACGCCTGCCCTTGTGAGAGTTTCCGCATTTGCAGCCCCTAATGCACCAGCCCCTATAATCAAAGCGTGTTTTCCCCTCAGCTTTTTCTGTCCTTCTTTGCCAATCGGAGGAAATAACATCTGGCGGGAGTATCGCTCACTCAACTAAAAACCATTCCTTCCGCCGGGCTGCTTGCTGATGCATAACGTTTTTTGGGTATCCGGCCTGCTTCATAGCCGAGCCTCCCTGCTTCAATCGCGAGTTTCATTGCTTTTGCCATTTTAACAGGATCAGCGGCAGAGGAAACTGCCGTATTTAATAATACTCCATCTGCTCCCAGCTCCATTGCCAATGCCGCATCTGCCGGACTCCCAATTCCAGCATCAACAATAACCGGCACATCAGCCTGTTCTGTAATAAATTGAAGATTAATAGGATTAATGATTCCCTGTCCTGAACCAATCGGCGAAGCACATGGCATGACAGCATGGCAGCCTATTTCTTCAAGTTTTCGAGCAAGCACGACATCATCAGAAGTATAGGGAAGAACAATAAATCCCTCGTCTAATAGGATTTCCGCTGCTTTTATTGTTTCTATTGGATCGGGAAGAAGCGTTTTGCTGCATCCAATAACCTCAACTTTAATCATGTCGCAGAGCCCGGAAGCTTTGGATAGCCTTGCTATTCGGACAGCCTCCTCAGCTGTACTCGCTCCTGCCGTATTAGGGAGTAATTTATATTTCTTTAAATCCAGCTTTTCCAAAAAGTTGGGCTGGTTCGCTTCAAAAATGTTCATACGGCGTACAGCAAAGGTAAGCACCTCTGATTCCGAAGCTTCTACAGCATCCCTTTGCACATCAAAGTTTGGATATTTTCCTGTTCCGAGCAGCAGCCGTGAGTTAAATTCATATGGTCCAATTTTCAACAAAATCATCCGCCTCCTACAAAGTGTACTATTTCGATTCGATCCCCATCTGTCAGCATGGTTTCAGCATGCATGGACTTATCCAAAATATGCTTGTTCAGTTCGACAATGACTACCTTTTGCTCCAAATGGAAATGCTCAAGCAGAAGTGAAACAGAATTAACTGTTTCAGGCAGCACCATAGCATCTCCGTTAATGACAACATTCATAAGAGCACCCCTTTAGACGATTGGACAAAGCAGTCCAGTCGGGACAGATTAAACGGATTAAACTGCTCTGTTTTGCCTTCGAGGATGTCTGCCATCAGCTCTCCTGTTGCCGAGGCAAGGAGGATCCCATTCCGAAAATGCCCAGCTGCAATGTATAACCCTTCATAGGCCGGATGTTGTCCCAAAAAAGGCTGCCCATCAGCCGATTGCGGACGAATACCTGTCCAGGCCCTTTCCCATTCTGTATTTGCAATATCCGGGACAAGGTTTTGAGCCTTTTCCATCAGCAGGGATATGCCTTCAAAGGTCACCTTTTCATCAAGTGAGTTTACCTTAACCGTCGCGCCAACTACCAGCCTGCCAGATTGCTTTGGAACGATATAGCATCCGTGTGAAAAGATCGTCCCCTGTACAAGAGGTTTTTCAACCTTGACCGAGAAGCACTCGCCTTTTACCGGAATAATTGGCAGCGAAAGACCCGTTCTTTCAAGAATCTCCCTGCTCCAGGCCCCCGAAGCAACAATAACGGAATCTGCCAGAAATTCTCCCTGGCTGGTTCTGACCCCATAAACCTTTTCATCTTTTAAAATAAAATCTATTACATGTGTATACTCATAAATTTCTGCGCCGATGGCTATCGAAGCTTTTGCAAAGGCTAGGGACAATTCATATGCCTGTACCTGTCCGTCATTCGGTATATACATGGCCCCCCTCAATTTGTTTGATACGAAGGGTTCAAGTTTGATCAGGCTATCAATTGGTAACCATTCGGCCTGCTCACCTGCTTTTTGCTGGATTTCTATCAATCTTTTTAATGCCAGCTCCTCTTCTTTATTAGCCGCTACTTTATATACACCCTTATTTTGATAGCCAATATGAACTTGTGATAAATCTTCCAGTTCAGGAATCAGGCTCTGGTACATGGAGCGGCTTTTGCATGCCAGCTGGAATAGCGGGCCATCTTCTGTCAGTTCCGTTTGGGCTCCTAAAATTCCAGCTGCAGCTCCGGAAGCCTTGCCGGCTATTTTTCCCTTATCCAAAACGGCCGCTTTATACCCTCTTTTAGCCAGTTGAAAAGCAATGGAGCTTCCATTAATGCCTCCACCTACTATAACGGCGTCAAATATTTTCCTCATCTTTCCCCTCCTCATTAAACTTATTTAAAAAGAGCTTTGCTGCCTCTGCAGGGTCCTTTGCCTGCAAAATCGCCGACATTACAGCAATGCCGTCTGCCCCAACCTCCAAAACCTCTGTGACATTTTCTTGTTTAATGCCTCCAATTGCCAATACAGGAATTTCTACTGCCTTTTTAAGAGCCTCCAGTGACCGAGTGCCCCTTGGCGGAACTCCCTTCTTTGAACCGGTTTCAAATATGTGCCCAAACAGGATATAATCAGCCCCTTGTTTTGCAGCTTCTTTTGCTTCTTCAAGAGAATGTACGGAACATCCGATGGGCATATTTGGAAAATTCATTTTGACAACATGGACTGGAAGGCTGTGGAAAGCAAGATGTACTCCTGTTTTATATGTCCAAGCAACGTCCACCCGATCATTTATAACAATTTTATGAAGGGGGATTCCCTCATTACAAAGCAGCTCAACCCCTTCATATAGCTCCCTTGAGGTTCGATGTTTTTCCCTCAAGTGAAACTTGTCTGCAAAGGGTTCTACTTCACCTGCTATTTCAGCAAAGGCCTCTAGAGAAAGCTTTCCATCTGATATAACATGCAGACTTTTTTTCATAGAGGATGCTACCATGCTATTTTTAATTTTGTGCAAATAAAAAACCACCTTCTAAATAGAAAGCGGGGTATGAGGCCTTGGAATATAGACCCGATACTCCACTTCCCTACGCTGGAATTCATGCCAGATCAGGTTCCAAGGGTCTTAAGCTTTTGCTTTAATCTCAGCCTGCAAACAGGCACCCCCAGCGGATAAAATTTCTATTAAACTATAAAAAGACTACTGATAAATGTTTCCTCCGGCCTTACTAAATTCCTCAGCTTTTTCTTCCAGTCCCTTCTGTATCGCTTCGTCGGTTTTAAGCTGATGCTCTTTTGCATAATTCCGGATATCCTGAGAAATTCTCATACTGCAAAATTTTGGCCCGCACATGGAACAAAAATGAGCTGTTTTTGCCCCTTCAGCCGGCAATGTTTCATCATGGAATTCCAAAGCGCGCTCAGGATCCAGAGAAAGATTGAATTGATCTCTCCAGCGAAATTCAAAACGGGCTTTTGACAGGGCATCATCCCTTTTTTGCGCTCCAGGATGTCCCTTAGCCAGATCTGCAGCATGAGCGGCAATTTTATACGTGATGACACCCTCACGGACATCGTCTCTATTTGGCAAACCCAAATGTTCTTTAGGGGTAACATAGCAAAGCATCGCGGTCCCATACCAGCCAATCATGGCAGCCCCGATTGCAGAGGTAATATGGTCATATCCCGGAGCTATATCTGTCGTAAGGGGCCCTAGTGTGTAGAATGGAGCTTCTTTGCAGATTTCCAATTGTTTATCCATGTTTTCCTTGATTAAATGCATTGGAACATGGCCAGGACCCTCGACCATTACCTGAACATCATGTTCCCAGGCAACTTTCGTCAGTTCCCCAAGTGTTTCAAGCTCCGCAAATTGAGCCTCGTCATTTGCATCTGCAATCGATCCCGGCCGCAGTCCATCCCCTAAGGAGAAGGCCACATCATAAGCTTTCATGATCTCGCAGATTTCTTCAAAGTGTGTATATAAAAAGTTCTCTTTATGATGATGCAGGCACCATTGGGCCATAATGGATCCGCCTCTGGACACAATTCCGGTCAGCCTTTTGGCAGTAAGCGGTACATAACGTAAAAGGACACCTGCATGAATTGTAAAATAGTCAACCCCCTGCTCTGCTTGTTCGATTAAAGTATCCCTGTATACTTCCCACGTGAGGTCCTCAGCAATTCCATTCACCTTTTCCAATGCCTGATAAATCGGCACCGTCCCTACAGGAACAGCAGAATTTCTGATAATCCATTCACGTGTTGTGTGAATATTTTTTCCAGTTGAAAGATCCATAATCGTATCGGCGCCCCAGCGTGTGGCCCAGGTCATTTTCTCTACCTCTTCTTCAATAGAGGATGAAACAGCCGAGTTTCCAATGTTCGCATTAATTTTCACATGAAAATTCCTTCCGATGATCATTGGCTCTGTCTCAGGATGATTGATATTGGAAGGAATGATTGCCCGGCCCCTCGCTACTTCAGACCGTACAAATTCAGGTTCCATATTTTCCCGAATGGCTATAAACTCCATCTCTGGAGTAATGATTCCCTTTTTTGCATAGTGAAGCTGGGTGACATTCTTCCCTTTTATCGCTCTCAATGGCTTGCGGGATAAGCCAGGAAAGACTTTATGATTAGCACGCGGATCATGTTCATCGCGGAACCCGTTATCCTCAGGCTTAATTTCCCGCCCATCATACTCTTCAACATCCTTGCGTTCCTGAATCCACCGGCTTTTCAGAGCGGGGAGCCCTGTTTTTAGATCTGCCGTGTATTGAGGATCCGTATAAGGCCCGCTCGTATCATATACGCGAACCGGCTTATTGATTTCCTCTCCAAAAGTACCGGTGGTGGGACTTAATTCTATCTCCCGCATTGGAACCTTGATATCCGGTCTGGATCCTTCCACATAGATTTTTTTGCTTCCAGTAAAGCTCGACATAATAGAAATACTCTCCTGATTTAAAGAACTTGCAGTCATTGATTATCTCTCCCTTTTTTAAAATATAAGGACGAGACCTGGAACCGAGAAAGTGTCAGATATGTAAAAAAGCCGGTCCACATAAGGATGGACCGGCTTAACCGCAGATGTCTTTGCACAAAGTAACTTTTGCACATTCTAACTTCCCCACGCTGGTATAATCCAGATCAGGTCCAAAGAGTCAAGAAACTTTAGCGCGTTTCTCTCTCAGCCCAAGCTATTGGGCACCCCTAGTTATTGCTATTTAATTCTATTTTAGTATACATAATTCTGAAAACAAATAAAAGGGATTTCTATAATGTGTATGAAAAAGCTTCCGCTTTTTCCCGCTAGATCACTTGTATCCCTGCAGCTGAATACTCCACGGCTTAGACATTCAAATTTTTTGAAAAAACATAGAAAAACACCTGCCATTAGCAGACGTTTTTCTACATGTATTAGATGTGTATCATCAATTATTTCTCTTCAGAACCCCCATCGTTCATATCCATATCACTTTCATCCTGTGGAGATTCTTCATTCATGCCGGGTTCCTCCATATCCGACTCCTCTGATGTGCCTGGATCCTGCATTTCACTATCTTCATTATTGTTTTCTTCCATTTGATTATCTTCCAATTCCACATCTTCCGTTTCCGGCGGCGGCTCCTGTTCATCTGTTCCGCACCCTGTCAACAATAATCCTGCACCCAATGGGACTGAAAGCAAAAGCTTCTTATATTTCATATGTTGTCATCTCCTTTGGCAGTATTATGTTTCTTAATATGAACTTACCCTTTATCAAATTGGATAAACAAGTGCAGGTTAGCAGGATTTTTTCATTTACTTGCCACCCAAAAGCCCCCTTACGATTAAATCCCCAATATCTGCAAATACTATCCCTGCCACAATTACAGGAGGTTGATTGATGAAAGTACTTATCTCACTTATATTATTTAGCTTTCTGGGAATGTCTCTGGGAGAAAAAGATCCATGGGATCGGCAAGGCCTCTCTGAGGATTATCATGGCCATATTGAAGATCGCTCAGAAGGACCATACAAGAGAGTCCAGCTGCTGGGAATCAATGATTTCCATGGCCAGCTGAATGTGACCCGGCAGATTAACGGCAGACCAGCAGGACGTGCAGATTATCTCGCTGCGTATTTGCGCCAGCGTGCCGCAGAAAATGAAAATACCATCCTGCTTCATACTGGAGACATGATAGGAGCAAGTCCTCCTGTATCCGCCCTCCTGAAGGATGAACCGACCATTGAATTTTTGAATAAGATGGGGTTTGACATTGGCACCATCGGCAACCATGAATTTGACCGGGGTTTGGATCAGCTGCTTCGCTTACTAAATGGCGGTAGCCCTTCAGCTGCAAAGATTTACCCCGGCTCACGCTTTCCTTGGATTGCAGCCAATGTTATCAGTCAGAATTCTGGCAAGCCCATCCTTCCTCCCTATAAGATTTTAAATGTCAGCGGGGTCCCAATAGGGTTTATCGGTGTGATCATGAAACAAACACCAAGCTTATCCGCACAAAATAGTGTGAAGGGTCTTACCTTCACTGATGAAGCGGAAGCAATCAATACGTATACCCGGGAACTTAAAAAGCAAGGAGTAAGAGCCATTGTGGTACTGGCCCATGTTCCCGGCAAATCAAAACCAAATGGAGAACTAGCCACGGGCCAGCTAATAGAATTGGCCCATCAAGCAGATGACGAAGTTGATATTATGTTCGGAGGCCACAGTCATGCTTATCTGAACAGTGTGGTGGATGGAAAGCTCCTCGTGCAGGCCTATTCATATGGCACTGCCTTTTCAGATGTGGATATCGAAATAGATCCCCGGACAAAGGATATTGTCCGTAAGCACGCAGAAATTGTAAATGTTTTTCAAGAGAATACCCAGCCTGCCAGCGACATAACCAGGATGATCGAACACTACGAAATGAAAGTAGAACCCGCTGTGAACAGATATATTGGCACTGCTTCCTTTCCCATCACAGCTGCACGAAACAGAAGCGGCGAGTCCGCCCTGGGCAATCTTATTGCCGATTCCGAGCGGGCAGCGATGAACACAGATTTCGCTTTCATCAATCCAGGGGGCATCCGGGCAGACATTGACGCAGGCCGTGTTACATGGGGCAACTTATATGTCGTCCTTCCATTCAGCAATCAATTGGTTAAAATGAACCTGACAGGAAGCCAAATCCGTGATATTCTCAATCAGCAATGGCAGCCTGATACTACCCGAATCCTTCAGGTCTCGGGCTTCACTTACAGCTGGGATGACAGACAGCCTGCCGGCAGTAAAATACAGGAAATCTATTTGCCCAACGGAACAAGGCTTGATCCGGATAAGAAATATTCAGTTACCGTTAATACCTATCTCGCAGATGGCGGAGACAATTTTACTGTATTCAAAAGTGGTACAAGCAGAGTGACGGGACCAATGGATATTGATGCACTTGAGAAATATATACAGCAGCTCCCTCAGCCGTTTAGTTCTGCAATTGATGGACGCATAAAGAGAATAGACTAAAAAGGACAGCCATGACTGTCCTTTTTTCTTGTCTATTTGATACTAATAAGGGGATCTGACTCATATCTTTCCAGTAGGATCAAATGAAAGGAATAGGATAATGAAAAAATATATTTATTTCCTCATGCTGTTCGGTATCTTTTTTCCATTTTTTCATAAGACAGCCATTGTTTATGAAAACTGGAGATTGTGCACCACTGCATCTAAATTAATCGGGATCCGGCTCTATGGACTGGATTCCATTAGAAACCTCCTTATATCAGCATTGGCAGCCCTCGTTGCTTTCTATTTCACGCAGCTATTTATTAGATGGGACAGCAAATATAAAAGCTAGTATAACCGCTATTCATAAACCGTAAATTGCGGTTTAGTCGGATGGTCAATGACAAGAGCCTCATTAGGAAATTTTAATAGCTTTTGATACAAAACAAGATCTCCCATGCAGCCAACTGTCAATATCGCTCCCAGGACCGATAATCCAGGCATATTAAACACAACCCCCAGAATAAGCGGCAATAGGCCAGTCGGAATGAATGGCAGCATTAAAACCTTTTTCATTTGCTGAACTGTTACTGGCTGTTTGGCATGAGCATAAGCCACACCCATTTTCAAATTGACTCCCCAGGTCATTTCCTTCCAGGGAACACCGCCAATATAGTGAAAACCCGTCAAATGAATGGCTTCATGCAAAATAACGATAGCGACCATGCCAGCTAAAAATAATAGCATACCTGTGAGGTCAAAAGACATTTCCCCAGCGCCATAAAACACAGCATGTAAAAAGAGTACCCCAAATATAAGCGCCATCGTTGTAAAGAATAAATAAATCTGCAGCTTCATCATTGAAACAGTAACAACTGTTGCTTTTTTATTTTCCAATTTTTTCACCTCATCAGAATTGGTCAATACCATACCTACGAATCAAGCAACAGTGAAGTTTCAGATTTTTCCATTACCTGTTTTTCTCCTTCTTTTGCCTCAGTCTCATTTTTTCATAATGTACAGTTTCTGCCCAAATGGACCCAAAGTAGTGAAAAACACTGTTACCGTCACTGATAGACTTGTATAATCAAGGCAAGAAAAAATGAAAGGACTGTGATAAGGAAAGTGCTGTATATCTGGGATATTGAAAAAATCATTTTACATACATTGAACGAACAACGCCTCAATATAAATTATGAGTTCAGCAATACACTCGCTTCGCCTATGAGCTACAATGTCTCAACTAATACAATAAAATTTAACTACCTGAAGGTGAACGGCTACATAGCCAAAATCAATTTTAAAATAAAAGAGACAAATGAGAACCTGGTAAAATTAATGCTTTACCATGAGATCGGCTATTATCTGGATTTCAAGAAAAACAAACATGACATCAGAACGCTTATGTACGGAGAAGATGATGAGAAAGAACAGCTCATGGCTGAAATAGAAAAAAACTCCTGGGATTATGGAAGGGGTATTGTGCCTGAACATCTGGTCAATGCCTATGATCAGTATAGGGAATTGGATAAAGTGTTCAGTTAAAAAAGAGTTGCAAACGAATATTCTTGATTTTATTAATAATAATGGGAACCTCTAATTCACTAGGTTCCCTAAAATTTTATACTTCTTTTTTTACTTTTCATTAGCATATCACATAAATTACAATTCCATTTGCGGTCATAATTAGAAAAGAGTTTTGAAATCCAGCTTTTTTAATTACCGTTAAATCGATTTAACCAGACCTCCAAGACTGTTATATCTATTCACATTTTGGATATGATAAACCTCTCTAACACATTCCTTACCATCTGATTTATTTCTATAATGCTCATGTCCTTTTTCTTTTGAATAAGTCATAAATGCCCGAAAAGCATCGGTACACAGGAATTGGAACGAGCAGTTTAGAGACAAAAGTTTTTTCACAAAAAAGAACAGCTTCCGCTGTCCTTTCTATACGCTTCCTGATGCTGATCCGATGGCAACCAGTATCCAAAAGCCGAACTTGTATATAAATGTTCCAATTCCCAGTATAAGTCCTGTCCAGCACATCCCTTTGCTCTGACCCTTTTTCAGCCCCACTGCACCAAAAACAATGGCAAGGATCCAGGCGGGAAGAAGAAACCATCCAATAAACGGTATCAGTCCTAATACAATCCCGCATATGCCAAGAACCAGTGAAGCTACGGCCATTCCATTGCTCTCCATCTTTGCCTGCTGCATTTCCATCGCATCCACTCCTTCTTTCTATGGATACGCGTGATTTAGTAATAAAAGAACCGTATTCGTTTTAATCAGAGTTAATTTCTGGATATTTTCATTTGACAAGGTATATCTCGATAAAAATGGATCCTTTTATGAAAAGGGATGATAATCCGCTATCTATTATGGAAGAAAAGCCCGACCCTTCTTCTTGCCAATTGTTTTATAATTGCAGGAGCTACTTCTGCAGCGAGTTTGAAGACCTGTTGTGTTTGCAGGATTTATCCATACAGAATAAACTCCCTCAGCGTCAGGTCCCTCATCATGAGACGCCTTTCTTTTCAATTTGGTTCAACATGGACATGAACATCATAAACACCATGATCCTGCATCATCACTTTTTCCACATGTGTCGCAATATCATGAGCTTCCTTAATATCAAGCGTGGAATTAACCATAATGACCACATCAATCACTTCATTGTTGCCGTAGCTTCTTCCTTTAATATCTTTTATGCCTTTAACCCCGTTTACTTTTTTGATGACATCCTGATATTCTTTAATCTTTTCTTCATCAAATCCATCTGAAAGCTCATGAGAAGCTTGTACAAAAATATCCCAAGCCGTTTTGCATATTAAAAGCCCGACAATAATGGCTGTTAACGGATCAAGCCATGGCATGTTCAGCTGTGACCCAAATATCCCGATGGCTGTGCCGATACTCACCCATGCGTCTGAAATATTGTCCTTTGCAGCTGCCATTACGGCCTTGCTGTTAATTTTTATGGCTAATTTTTTGTTATAGCGGTACACAAAGTACATTGCCGCTCCAGAAAATACTCCCGTATATGCCGCAATGATATCAGGAGATTCATTAGCTCCTTCAAACATGGATGAAACAGCATTAAGCAGGACTTGAAGACCTACAGCAGCCATAATGAAGGAAGCTACCATAGATGCAATGGTTTCACTCTTCCAATGGCCATACCCATGATTTTTATCCGGCGGACGCTGGGAAATCCTAAGACCTATAAGCACTGCAATTGAAGCAATGATATCCGTTGTATTATTCAATCCATCCGCTTTCAAAGCAGCTGAATCACTCACATATCCAATTGTTAATTTTAGTACAGAAAGACATATATAAGCTGCAATACTAATAACCGCAGCACGCTCACCTAATTTAAGGTTTTGATACTTTTCCTCTTCCATGCCCCAGCCTCCTACTTTACCCTTGCTTATATTACCAAGCGGCATTCGGGTGGGTCTAGAGCAATCTTTTTGTCTATTATTAAATAAATAAGTAAAGTGCAATTAAGTTGTACTAATGAAAATTTAAGCCAGCCCCATAATAGGCTGGCTTAATTCGAAAACGTTTTATATGACGAAGGTGAAGACAGAATCCGAACCGCCTGTGAGTAATAGCCCTTCATTCATGCAAATCTAAGATCTTTTGAGACTCGCCTCAAACAAATCGATAATTTCCAAAAATCTTTCTGCTTCTCTAAATGTATGGTCAGCCAGAAGAGGATGAATATTGCTTTTGATCCGGCATGCCTCTATTAATTCTCTGGCAGTTTTCTTAAAATCCCTTAATGAAGCAACTGATACTTTATTCTGGTTTAAGAATTGGCTCAGAATTGGTTTCGTTTCTGATTGCGGCTGCATAGATTCCAGGTCCACAGCCTGGAATAGCAATTGATCGAAATCATGGCTGAACTCTCTGGCCTGTTCAACCAGCTTTCTTTCGGAAGGGTCTAATAAATGGCCGATAAATTTAGCATGATCAGCCATAATCTTTAGGAAGAATACATTCTCCTCTATTATAGCTTCCGGCTTTGGAGCGAGTACCCCTGAGTTAAGTTCTTTTAATCGATTAGCAAAATAAGCAGCTTCTCTGCTGATATGGTCAATCAATAAAGGATAATTATTTGAACGGATTTCGCATCTTAAGGTCAAACCCAATACTTTTCTCTTATAGCTCCAGATAGCGGCAGCTGCCTGATAAACCTCGTTATTAAAAGCTTGCACTTGGCCAAGTTCGGAGTTTACATTAAACCTTGCCAGCTTCTCCTCAATTCGTTCAAATAAAGCAATAAACTGCTGGGCTTCGGCAATTAACTGTTTCTGTTCATATGTAAAACCCAAACTTAAAAATAAGGCATGTTCTTTCATGATCCTGGACCAAAATTTAATTTCATCCAGAGATCTAGCGACAATTGGATCCGCCATGTCTTCCCCTCCTTAATTACTCACTCCTTCTTATATATATTTATGATATTCTGTCATTATTCCATTTTAGTTCGCTCACTAATCATTACCTTACAAGCAGATAAACCAGCTGAAAATGTAAAAACTGCTCCCAGGACGGAAGCAGTCACTCTTTTACTCATATTTTGAAAAATCCATAAAATAGCTATAAATCAAGTAAACAACCATTGCAAACGCGGTTGAGATGAAACCCCAGCCGAGCGTAATCTGCTCGATAACCAAATAGTTATTGCAAAGCTGCACAGGAGACCAGATATATAGCCATCCCAGAGCTAGAAAAAGAATAGTAAAAAAGATAATAAGAGCATGCTTCCAAAATGAACTTAGCTTTGGCCAGCTGTCCCGCAATGGCACCCCGGCCAAAAATGGCAGTGAGATAAATTTAAAGACTTCTACACTTGTAAGCGTCAAAGCTTCATCCATCGTCCTTGGCAGAGACCAATACACCATAATAATTGAAAACAGCAATAGACCCGGCACTCCGTTTTCATTCCATTTTGAGAAAAACTCAGGATAACGATTCTGAAAGAACTTCGCCATAAACAATCCAGAGATCACCAGCAGGGGCATTTGCATATGCATATGGGTAATCATAATGGACTCCAGCAAATTTGCTGCAGGCGGGAGCATCAACGCAAGAAGCAGAAGTAATCCGTAAACTGGTGACTTCATCATTCTTCCCTCCCGCTGCGCATAATCTCCGTTACCCGATCAGCCGCTTCTTCAATCAAGGTGTAGTCCATGACTTCGATTAACTGTCCTTTTGGGTTCACCAGATAAAAAGCCGAGTTATGGGCAAAGTTGCCGTATTCATCCGGTATGACAATGACGCCAAACCGATCCAGCAAAGAGTCAAGCTCCTGCTGTTCCGGTATCCTCGCCATTCTCCACGTTTCTCCGTCACTGCCGAAAGCCTTACGGTAAGTATCCAATGTTTTCGGATCATCCCTCTCCGGATCAAAACTGATGCTAAGGAATTGAATGTCGTGGCCAATATACTCTTCCGGAATCCGTTTATATACTTCAGACATATTAACCTCAAGCTCGGGGCAAACCGTACCGCATGAAGTATATAAGAAAGTAATAAAAACATACTTCCCTTCAAATTCCGAGAAAGAGTAGGTCCTTCCATTATTGTCTTCAAGCGTTACATCCGGGAACTGAGGCTTTTCATCCATTAACTGATTAACCCTGGCTGTTTCAGCAGTAAAAGCCTGAAACCCATTTGTGCCAATGTAAAAAAGGACTATGCCAAACATCAGTACTAGCAAGCTTGATAAAGCCGTTCTATTTTTTAGAAACATGATTCATCACTTCCTTT
Organism: Bacillus sp. 22-7; assembly: GCF_010628845.1. Classification (NCBI taxonomy): domain Bacteria; kingdom Bacillati; phylum Bacillota; class Bacilli; order Caryophanales; family Bacillaceae; genus Bacillus; species Bacillus sp. 22-7. The sequence goes on from NZ_NJQY01000001.1 coordinate 102,866, forward strand.
TAAAAGAAAGAGATAGCCCAGCAGCCGAGCTATCTCTCATACCTTACCAGGTTTTAAATGGAGGTGAACCTGGAGGCGCATTGACAATGAAATCGACCAATGGAATGACATATGCCATGCCGACAAGGGCAATCATACACACAACCCACAATCCCCAGCGTTCTGTCCATCTAGGTGTTGGCGCTTCATCCTCTTCCACTTCCGCAATAGGGAACTCTGTGTTTCCTTTTGGCGCAAAGAACATGAGGTAAAAAACTGCGTATACCTGCATAAGGACACCAATCATTAGAAGCGTGCCACCGATTGCCAGGAAGAATAGATAAGGATCCCAGCTTAAAGCAGTTGCATTATCAAAATATGTTGAATAGGAAGTTCTTCTCGGAGATCCCAGCAAACCCACCCAGTGCATCGCACCTGACATGATGATCATACCGAGCGTCCATATAATCGTTTGAATAACTCCAAGTTTATTGATCTGCGGTGTCAGAACTCTTTTAGATACATAAGGAATGAGCCAATAGCTTAGGCCAAAGAACGTCATAACTACTGACATGCCAAGTGTTAAGTGGAAATGGCCAACGACCCACATCGTGTTATGAACTACCTGATTCAATTGGTTTGTAGTTTGAGCAATGCCGCCTGCCCCAGCAGGGATAAAAGCAGCCATTGCGATAAATGGTGCAAGGAATCTAACGTCTCCCCAAGGAAGCTTTTTGTACCAGCCAACTATGCCTTTTCCGCCTTTCCTTCTCGCTGTGCGTTCAAAGACTGCAAACATTGCATAAGCAGTCATTAATGAAGGGAAGCCAATGGCCAAACTCATAAACACGTGCATGTATTTCACAGGTTCAGAAATACCCGGGTCAATAATTTGATGGTGGAAGCCGCCGGTAATATTCATAATTACTAGTGCAATAACCACAATCCTTGTTAAGAGGTCATTCCATCTTCGGCCGCCAATAACTTTCGGCACAATGACATACCAGGCGGATACAGCTGTTAAATACCAGATGTTAACCAGCGTATGGCCGAACGCCCAGAACAGCGTGCGTGCAACCATAACATTTATTGTCTCCACCCATCCAAAAGCCCAAGGAATTATAGTGAAAACCTCAATGGCTACAGGTATGCTACCGAAGAATAAGAGAACAAATACGCCTGTTGCAAAGAAAGATAGAATCGGGATGTGCTGGCCGGGATTTCTCTTTCTCCAGCTGGCTACATTGATAAAGGCACCGAAGGCGCACATCCATACACCCAATACGATAAATACTAAGCCGATATAGAAAATGGGTGAAGCAGCCATTGGCGGATAAAAAGTATACATAACAGATGCTTCATTCATTAAAATCGGAATCACCGCTAGGACAAATCCAAAAATCTTCATCCAGAAACCAATCCAGGCCATCTTTCTGACCTTAGGAAGCAGGCCACCCAATGTATGGGATAACCCGGCATAGAAGTATCCTATTGTGAAGAACGCCGACAGTACGACTACCAGCAGAAGACCATGAGCTGTAAGAACCTGATAATAGTTCAGCCATGCTGGCAATTCGAGCATTCCAGCCCGGTTCAGGCCTTGCAGCAGTCCAAGTATTCCGCCTAGAAGGATGGCTAAGAAAGCAACAGATAAATATGATTTCGTTAATTTTCCATCCTCGAGGCTAATCCCCATAACTTTATTTGCTTTATCCTTAAAAACTTGTGTTTTTGCTGATTGCTTAATAACTGTTTCCACTGTCTATCCCCCCTTTATTTCACTGTAATGGTTGTGCTCATCATTTGATGACCCGCACCGCAGTACTCATTGCAAAGAACCAAATATTCGCCTGGCTTATCAAATTTCTGAGTGATTTTTTGTACATAACCAGGCACAACCATAGCATTTAAGTTAGTTTCGGCAACCTGGAACCCGTGAACGACATCTTTTGACGTCAATGTAAAATGAACTGTTGATCCTGCAGGCACTTCTATCTCACTCGGAGTAAAACTGAACACTTGTAGAGTCATAACTACTTCATACTCATTATCGCCAATTTTCTTAATTCCTGGCTTATCGAACGGTGCTGTTTCATCCACTTTCTGAGGATCAATTCGCTCTCCATAGCTTGGCGGCCCCATTTCAAAGGCGAATGCCTGGTAGCCAGCGATTAACATGAATCCAATAATCATTCCAAAGCTTAAAATAAGCCATACCTTTTCAGAACGATGCATCATTGTTTATCCCCCCTATATTCTGGCCATATACAGGCCGTACAAGATTAAATAAGTAACAAAGATCCCAAGCCCTACTACTGTAACTGAAAAGAACGTACCCTTTAGAGAGTTATGTTCTTTTGAACTGCTTTGGTCCACTTTTCGTGTTTCCACCTTCCATCAGCTCCTTAACTTTGTTACCTACATAATAGTTGAGAAGGGTTTTCATAAAAGTGAAATGAATCACACTTTCTTCATATTTCCTCAAAGGCAAAAGGGGGGCAATTTTAGCTAAAACACTGTAATATCAAGGGTTTTTTCCTCCTAATGGTGCTCTGGCAAGAATAACGGTTCACAAAGTATTCACAAAGTATCAACTTAGCTCCTCGCTTCCACATTCGGTATCTGCATTTACAGTAAAATAGCCTGTTCCTCTTGGAGGCAGCCGTTAAAAAAGTTTCTAAAAACAAAAAAAACTAATCCCTATTGGAATTAGTTTGATAATGGTATGTATAATGGTGGGCCTAAATGGACTCGAACCATCGACCTCACGCTTATCAGGCGTGCGCTCTAACCAGCTGAGCTATAGGCCCATATGTGTTGGAGCGGGTGAAGGGAATCGAACCCTCATCATCAGCTTGGAAGGCTGAGGTTTTACCACTAAACTACACCCGCATTTAAATTATTTTGTTATAACCATCTGTCTTTTATTTGGAGGCAACACCCGGATTTGAACCGGGGATGGAGGTTTTGCAGACCTCTGCCTTACCACTTGGCTATGCTGCCTTAAAAATGGCTGGGCTAGCAGGATTCGAACCTGCGAGTGACGGAGTCAAAGTCCGGTGCCTTACCGCTTGGCTATAGCCCAAAATTAATGCAAAAAAAAGAATAATGGGGCGATTGATGGGAATCGAACCCACGAGTGTCGGAGCCACAATCCGATGCGTTAACCACTTCGCCACAACCGCCACTATCCTACTGGCAGGGGTAGTAGGAATCGAACCCACATCAAAGGTTTTGGAGACCTTCGTTTTACCATTAAACTATACCCCTATATAAATGGTGGAGGGGGGCAGATTCGAACTGCCGAACCCGAAGGAGCGGATTTACAGTCCGCCGCGTTTAGCCACTTCGCTACCCCTCCAAGTCTGTGAAGACTAAGAAAATGGTGGCTCAGGACGGAATCGAACCGCCGACACAAGGATTTTCAGTCCTTTGCTCTACCGACTGAGCTACTGAGCCATATTAAGTTATTTTGCCTAAATAAAATTTGGCTTCGTCCTTCGTCCCGATTTATCAATCGGTACGCTAAAGTATTTCAAGGCAGCTTATTCGGTCGTGCTCTACCGACTGAGCTACTGAGCCATAAATTTATTTATATTGTAAAAAAATGGCGGTCCGGACGGGACTCGAACCCGCGACCTCCTGCGTGACAGGCAGGCATTCTAACCAACTGAACTACCGGACCAAATTGCGGGGGCAGGATTTGAACCTGCGACCTTCGGGTTATGAGCCCGACGAGCTACCGGACTGCTCCACCCCGCGACAATATTATTAAAATAAAATATGGAGGAGGAAAGGGGATTCGAACCCCTGCGCGGTTTGACCCGCCTGTCGGTTTTCAAGACCGATCCCTTCAGCCGGACTTGGGTATTCCTCCGATTTAGTAAAAGGTAATCATATTGGTAGCGGCGGAGGGGATCGAACCCCCGACCTCACGGGTATGAACCGTACGCTCTAGCCAGCTGAGCTACACCGCCGAAATGATTATATATTTATGGTGGAGCCTAGCGGGATCGAACCGCTGACCTCCTGCGTGCAAAGCAGGCGCTCTCCCAGCTGAGCTAAGGCCCCATGAAAAAGAAGTGTCGCTGGTCGGGAAGACAGGATTCGAACCTGCGACCCCTTGGTCCCAAACCAAGTGCTCTACCAAGCTGAGCTACTCCCCGTAATATGGCGCGCCCGAGAGGAGTCGAACCCCTAACCTTTTGATCCGTAGTCAAACGCTCTATCCAATTGAGCTACGGGCGCAAAATAATGGAGCGGAAGACGGGATTCGAACCCGCGACCCCCACCTTGGCAAGGTGATGTTCTACCACTGAACTACTTCCGCTTAAAATGGTGCGGGTGAAGGGAGTCGAACCCCCACGCCTTGCGGCGCCAGATCCTAAGTCTGGTGCGTCTGCCAATTCCGCCACACCCGCATTATGAAATTAAAATGGTGAGCCATGAAGGACTCGAACCTTCGACCCTCTGATTAAAAGTCAGATGCTCTACCGACTGAGCTAATGGCTCGTACTAAAGTTATGGTGGAGGATGACGGGATCGAACCGCCGACCCTCTGCTTGTAAGGCAGATGCTCTCCCAGCTGAGCTAATCCTCCAAATGGTGACCCCTACGGGATTCGAACCCGTGTTACCGCCGTGAAAGGGCGGTGTCTTAACCGCTTGACCAAGGGGCCAAATAAAGTTACCCAATCAGGGTTGCCCGGCAGCGTCCTACTCTCACAGGGGGACAGCCCCCAACTACCATCGGCGCTGAGAAGCTTAACTTCCGTGTTCGGTATGGGAACGGGTGTGACCTTCTCGCTATCGCCACCGGACTATTTGGTTTGAAGAAACTTCGTTCCCTCAAAACTAGATAATGTATGAAGAAGTGTTTGCCGAGTATTCACCAATGACTTGTCTAGCTTCGGCTCCTAACTTCTCGGCCGTTTCGATCCGTCCCTCCAAATCCCAAAACCAGGATTTGAATGGCCGGCTCTCCAACGTCTCTCGAAGTTGAACAGTCGCCTCCGCTTTTCGTTTTGGTTAAGTCCTCGATCGAT
>NZ_NJQY01000010.1:0-69653 GCF_010628845.1 Bacillus sp. 22-7
CCACGTCCTGTGGCAACGTCTGCATGACCCGCATCCTGCGGGCCTCAAGCACAAGACGAGCCTCCCGGAAAGGCGTTCTTTGCCTTTTTGGGAGGATTGCCCGAAATGTGGAGGCGACTGCTCAGGGACGACAAGCATAAGACGAGCCCTGCAAGAAGGTGTTCTTTCCTTCTGGAAGGGATTGGCTTATGTCTCGAGTCCCTAGGAGCCGAAACAAGCCAAGCTTGTGACCTCGAGGGGGTAGGCGCTGGAGCTAGACAGTTATCGACGTTAAAAATTTATTTCTCACTTAAAATAAACACCCGAGCCGGCAACAGCTTTGCCGGCTTCTCTCTTTGGAGAAAATTGAGATAAACCTATGTAGAAAATAGAGTTATACAGATAATCAAGCTATAATATGAAAATAATAATTTTTGAGGTGACCAAAATGGAATTAGCAGATATTCGAAATGAACTTGAAAAAACAGCTAAGATTTTAGCGGACTTTAGGGGGTCTCTTTGACTTAGAAAACAAAGAGGCACGCATCGCTGAGCTTGACGATGTCATGCTGCAGCCTGGATTCTGGGATGACCAGCAGGCCGCACAGGTTGTGATCAGCGAATCAAACTCACTGAAAGACCAGGTAGTTGAATTCCACGATTTATACGAAGTGTTTGAGAATCTGGAATTAACTTATGAGCTCGTAAAAGAAGAGAGCGACGCAGAATTGCAGGCCGATCTTGAGGAAGAGCTTAAGGACCTGGTAAAGCGCCTGAACGATTTTGAGCTTCAGCTTCTTTTAAGCGAAGAATATGATAAAAACAATGCCATTCTTGAACTGCATCCAGGTGCAGGCGGAACCGAGTCACAGGACTGGGGCAGCATGCTGCTTCGCATGTACACACGCTGGGCTGAAAAGAAAGGCTTCAAGGTGGAAACCCTTGATTACCTGCCGGGAGATGAAGCGGGGATCAAGAGTGTTACACTTAGCATCAAGGGACATAATGCTTATGGCTACTTGAAGGCGGAAAAAGGGGTGCACCGCCTTGTCAGGATTTCTCCATTTGATTCATCAGGACGCCGCCATACTTCATTCGTTTCCTGTGAAGTGATGCCGGAATTCAATGATGAAATTGAAATCGATATCCGTACCGAAGACCTCAAAATTGACACATACCGTGCAAGCGGCGCCGGCGGTCAGCATATCAACACAACTGACTCTGCAGTCCGCATCACCCACTTGCCGACAAATGTCGTGGTAACCTGCCAGACAGAGCGTTCCCAGATCAAAAACCGTGAACGTGCCATGAAGATGCTCCAAGCAAAGCTTTATCAAAAGAAAATCGAGGAGCAGGAAGCAGAATTGGCTGAAATCCGCGGTGAGCAAAAAGACATCGGCTGGGGAAGCCAGATCCGCTCCTATGTTTTCCACCCATATTCCATGGTGAAAGACCACCGCACCAACACGGAAGTTGGTAACGTCCAGGGAGTTATGGACGGAGATTTGGATATGTTTATTAACGCATACTTGCGGTCAAAATTGATTTTGCCTCAGGATTAATATTTGGAGATAAGAAGCCAATGCCGGCAGAGTGACCGGCATTGGCTTTTTTGTGCAGAATTAAAATATAAAATCTCTACATTCTGCCTCCCCTTCTCCAGCCAGATAAAAAATGCAGAAAATTTTTCATTGAAAATGTTTTGTCAGCATACCATTACATCCTTTCCCCATTTAATACTTCATAGCATCATATACTCCAATCATTTTATTGAAATAGTTTTAATTCCACAACTATTTTTGAATATAAAAAATAGTTTGACAAATAAAATAAGCTGACGTTAAAATACAAATATGTTCATGAATACAGAACTGAGTTTTATAATGTAAAACAAAATGAATTGAAGGAGTGATAAACTTAAAAATATTTAATGGTTTTTTGAAAGCGTTTTTATAAATTAAAAAAGTTTTGTGAGCTTCCAATGATAGCGCATACATAGAGTCACTATCATTTTTAAAAATATTGAGGGGGAAGATTGATGAAGAAGTTGTCTATATTATTTTTGAGTATTTTAATGTTCAGTACGATGGTATTGGCAGCATGCGGAGGAAATTCAAACTCGACCGGCGCTTCTGAAAAAGGGTCCGATGGTGCCAGCGGAGAAGGGGGCAAGCGGACAATCAAAGTTAGTATTGGGGTCAATGACAAGCATCCGGAATATGAGGCATCCCTGAAATTTAAAGAGCTGGTTGAAGCAGAGTCAGATGATTTAACAGTGGAAGTCTATCATTCCGGTCAGATTGCCGATGACCGTTCAGCAATTGAAATGCTTCAGTTCGGTACGCTTGATGTGACCATTCCATCTACTTCACCGCTTGTAAACTTTATACCGGCGTATGGAGTTTTCGATCTTCCGTTCACGGTTCCAAATGAAGAAGTGGCAGATAAGGTTTTGGATGGCCCTTTTGGAGATAAGATGCTTGAAATGGTTGACCAGCAAGGATTAGTTGGTTTGGCCTGGTGGGAAAATGGTTTCCGTAACTTAACAAACGATGTAAAACCAGTTGCGGGTATGGAAGATGTTAAAGGATTGAAAATCCGTACCATGGAAAATGAAATCCACTTAGATGCCTGGAAAGCCCTTGGTGCTAACCCGACTCCAATGGCATTCACTGAATTATTCACAGCTATGCAGCAGGGTACGATCGATGGACAGGAAAACCCATATCCAACAATATTGTTAAGTAAGTATCCTGAAGTTCAAAAGCATATCTCGAATACAAATCATGTGTACACACCTTTTATTTTCTTATTCAGCAAAAAGATTTGGGAAGAGCTTTCTGCTGAACAACAGGATATCATCTCGAAGGCAGCAGTAGAAGCAGGTAAGTTTAACCGTGAGCGTACACGTGAAGTAGCGGACGAATCACTCGAAACGTTAAAGAAAGAAATGACTTTTACAGAAATCGAAGAGGGAGAATTTGAAAAGTTCCAGGAAGCTGTGAAGCCGGTTATTGACAAATACAAAGATAAAATCGGCGCCGAAATTGTAGATGAGTTCCTTGCTGAGGTTGATAAGGCAAAATAAATTTGAAACGAGCAGCCGGTTGTCGCCCGATGGCCGGCCGCTTTTTGAAGAAGAGAGGCGATCAGTTTGCTAAAAGTACTAAGATGGCTGGACGAAAACTTTGAAAAATACATACTATTCGTTTTATCGTCGATCATGGTTTCCGTCATTTTTATACAGGTGTTTATGCGCTATGTGATGTCAAATTCCCTGTCATGGTCTGAAGAGCTTGCGCGGTACTGCTTCATCTGGCTTATCTATATCGGGATCAGCTACGCTGTCAAGCATCATCGCCATATCAAAGTGGATGCCGCACTCATTCTTTTTAAAGATAAAACGAAAATTTATTTTTCACTCATCTCTAATATCCTCTTTTTAGTATTTTGCGTATATGTAGTGTTCTATGGCTACGGTATTGCATCCCAGCTCTTGATGTTTGGCCAGACAACACCTGCACTTCAAATTCCGACAGGCGTTGTATATCTGGCTCCACCGGTTGGCATGGGACTTGCGGGCATCCGATTGATTCAAAATATCATAGGCAATATTATATCGATTAAAAACTTTGATAAAACTCATGAACTGCCTAAAGATGCTGAACAAAATATAAATGTGATCTAGACTTTAAAGGGGGTAGGTTCTGAATGGCAGGGGTATTATTTGGTTCATTTGCCGCATTTCTATTTTTAACTGTTCCAATAGGAATCGCAATCGGGTTAGCCGTATTATTCACCATTTTATATACCGGCAGTATGCCGGTTGAATTCCTGATGAAAGAATTAACCAACTCAGTTGACTCCTTTCCGCTGCTGGCTGTTCCATACTTTATTATCGCTGGCGAAATCATGGGGAAGGGCGGAATATCCAAGCGCCTGTTCAATGTAGCTGATTCAATGGTCGGCAATAAAACGGGCGGGATTGCCATGGCAACGATCATCACTTGTATGTTTTTTGCAGCTATATCCGGTTCCGGTCCGGCAACCGTTGCAGCGATCGGCGGAATTATGATACCGGCCATGGTTCAAAAAGGGTATGATAAACGTTTTGCGACTGCAGTTGTAGCAGCAGCGGGGTCAATTGGCGTTATTATTCCTCCTAGTATTCCAATGGTTATTTACGGTGTTTCCGGCAGTGTTTCAATAGGAGATATGTTTATTGCCGGAATCATTCCAGGGATATTAGTGGGAATTGGGTTAATGGTTTATTCTTACATCCACTCCAAAAAAATGGGCTATACGGGTTCAAATCAAGAAACAACCTTAAAAGGCATCCTAACAGCTCTTTGGCAAGCTAAATGGGCCCTCATGATTCCGGTTGTTATTTTAGGGGGCATATATGGCGGTATCTTTACACCAACTGAAGCAGCGGTTGTTGCTGTTGTATTTGGCTTAATCGTCAGTGTGTTCGTATATAAAGAATTGAAGCTCAAAGATTTGCCGCAGATTTTCGTTGATTCTGCCTTAACGACTGCATCAGTATTGGTAATTGTTGGAGCAGCTACAGCATTTGGCCGGTTATTGACACTTGAACAAATACCCAATCAAATTGCTGAAGCCATGATTTCCATTTCGAGCGAGCCGCTTATCATCATGATGCTCATTACCTTATTGCTCTTAATTGTAGGGTGTTTCATGGACACGATTGCAGCAATTATCATTTTAACGCCAATCCTCCTGCCGGTTGCCCTTCAAATCGGGTACGATCCGATTCATTTCGGGATTATTATGATCGTAAACCTGGCAATTGGGTTCATAACACCGCCGCTTGGTGTAAACCTGTTTGTAGGTGCAGGGATTTCAGGGCTGTCACTGGAACAGTTATCAAAGGCAATTGTGCCATTTTTCTTTGCAATGGTATTCACACTGCTGATCATTATTGTCATTCCGCAGATTTCACTCTTGTTCTTATAAACGGCCAAATCAGTGCTCTGCGGATATTAAACAGCAATTTTTATAAAGAGAATGGCTGTTTCCTTTTTGTGTATATTACAAAACTCGATTTTATATTATAGAACAATGAACAGCTTTAGAGATTTGCAGCAAAATTAACAAAGGGGAGATGAAGATGAAAAACAAGAAGTTATTTGGATTGGCAGCCACAGCGCTTGCAAGCTTCTTAATCCTCACTGGCTGCGGCGGGGAGGAAGCAGGAGGCGGAAATGGAGGGGGAAAGAAAAAGGTAATCAAGGTAGCCCATTACTTTGCTGAGGACCATCCCCAAAACGTGGCATTGAAAGAAAAGTTCAAAACAATAGTAGAAGAAGAAACGAACGGCGAGCTGGAAGTTCAGCTTTACCCGAACAGTACATTGGGTGCCGAGAAAGAATTCTATGATGGTGTCCGAAACGGGACAATCGAAATGGGAATTCCGGGTTTGATCATGCAGGCTGACATTCCGAAAATGGCCGCCCCGGAATGGCCATTCTTATTTAAAGATTTTGAACATGCAAAAAAGGTATTGAATGGGCCGATTGGCGATGAATTGACAGAAGACCTTGAATCTGAACATGGTGTAAAGCCCCTTGCCTGGAGTGCAAATGGATTTAGGATGATTTCCTCAAACAAAACGATTGATAGTTTAGAAGATCTTGATGGACTCCGCCTGAGAATGCCGAATATACCAAACTATATTGAGCTGGGAAAATTACTTGGCGCTAATGTGACTCCTCTTCCAATCTCTGAAGTATTCACAGCGATGGAGCAAAAAGTAGTTGATGGCCAGGACAACCCAATTGCTACAGTTAGGGCATCCGGCTGGTATGAGGTGCAAAGCGATATTTTGGAATCAAAGCATATGTTCAGCCCTAACTTATATATTATCAACAGTAATTTTTGGAACGGTTTGACGGAAGAGCAGCAGAAAATTATCGAAAAGGCTTCAAAAGAAGCTGCAGATTATGAATTTGACCTCCTTGAGAAGAGCTATGAAGAAGATAAGAAATTTCTCGAAGACAATGGCTTAAAGTTTACAGCTCCTTCAGAAGAGTTTTCAGCTGAGATGGAAGAAGCAGCACAGCCTTTGTATGAAGACATTTACAGTGAATTTGATTGGGCGAAGGATTTAGCTGATCGCATCCGTGCGGAAGCAGAGTAGCAGGAAGAAGAAGCCCGGAGGATATAACCCTGTTATTCCTCCGAGCTTAAATTGCAGGGAGGAGAAAGCTGTGTTTAGCAAAATTAACTCTTTTTCTACCAAACTATTAAACATTGCGATTGCCTTTTCACTGGCAGCCATGTCCCTCTCCGTCTTTGGAAATGTTGTTTTGAGATATGTATTCAATTCAGGTCTTACCTGGTCTGAAGAAATGTCCCGCTACTTTTTTGTCTGGATGGTCTTTCTGGGGGCCATTGCTGCATTAAAGGATAAAATGCACCTTGGCGTGGACATCGTTGTCAATGCCTTGCCAAAGGGACTCCAAAAAGCTGCCTTTCTGATCAGTAATGCAATAGTCCTTTACCTGCTATGGCTGATCTTGGAGGGAAGCTGGAAAATGACTCTTCTCAATATGAACAGTACCGGTCCGGCGACAGGCATGCCCCTTTCCTTTTTATATGGGATAGGTGTTCTGTCCAGCATTTGGATGATGATTATCATAATAGCAAGCCTCTTTAAGGCTATCCGGGGAAAATCTGATAACCTGACGATCGTTCAATCCTCTGATGATGTCTTAGCAGAAGTTAACACTGACCAGGAAGAGAAAATCATTGCAAAATAACAGCGTAGGGAAAGGAGGGGAATTTTCGCCATGATTGGAGTATTTTTAGGGTCGCTGTTTGGGTCACTGACATTAGGGGTGCCAATTGCATTTGCCCTGCTTGCCAGCGCGGTTATGCTGATGTTTGCCATGGGGACGTTTGATAGCCAGATCGTTGCCCAGAACCTGATCAATGGAGCTAACAACTTTTCATTAATGGCTATCCCGTTTTTTGTTTTAGCTGGAGAACTGATGAATGCAGGAGGAATCTCCAAGCGCATCGTAGACTTTTCCATGGCGCTGGTAGGGCACATTCGTGGCGGCCTTGGTTTTGTAGCCATTATTGCCAGTATTCTTTTTGCAGGGTTATCGGGTTCCGCTGTTGCAGATACAGCAGCACTTGGGGCAATTTTAATTCCAATGATGATCGCAAAAGGTTATAACGTAAACACCTCAACAGGCATCATCTGTGCATCAGGTATTATAGCTCCTGTTATACCGCCAAGCATTCCCATGATTTTATTTGGGGTAACCGCGGGTGTATCCATTACAGATTTATTCATGGGCGGCATCATTCCCGGAATAATGATGGGAGTCGGGCTCATGATTGGCTGGTTCTTTATGTCAAGGAAGGATACAAGTGAGCTTCCCCCGCGAAAATCAGCCAAAGAAATTTGGAAAGCAATTCAGGATGCCAGTTTTGCTTTAATGCTTCCAGTCATCATTATTGGCGGTCTGCGGGGCGGCGTTTTTACCCCTACTGAAGCTGCCGTTGTAGCTGCATTTTATGCCTTGTTTGTTGGCTTATTCATTTACCGTGAGCTGAAGCTGGAAGAGCTGTATCAGGTTTTAATTGCTTCAGCAAAAACAACGAGTGTTGTGATGTTTGTGGCCGCTGCTGCCATGGTATCAGCCTGGCTTATTACGGTCGCAAATGTTCCTGCAGAGATTGCGGGCTACATGGGATCATTAGTTGAAAGTCCTCTGATCTTAATGATGGTCATAATGATTTTCCTGCTGCTGATTGGCCTTGTGATGGATCTGACACCGGCTATTCTTATTTTCACACCAGTGCTGCTGCCGCTTGTTAAGATGGCCGGAATCGATCCAGTCTACTTCGGAATTGTCATGGTTATCAATCTATGTATTGGATTGATTACACCTCCGGTGGGCACTGTTTTATATGTTGGCTGCGGAATCAGCAAAATCAGCCTGGTTGAGTTGACGAAAGGAATTTGGCCATTCCTGGTTGTTCATGTCATTGTGCTTCTTCTATTGATCCTATTCCCGGAAATTATTACAGTGCCGCTTGCATGGCTGAATTAATGAAGGAGAAAAGGTAATGGACATTATTAAAGAAATCTTAAAGGATATTCCTATTCCCGGAATGGTAAAAGTAAGACAGAATTTCCGCGCACCCCAGCTGGAAGATGTGGCGGATGCGGTACGGAAAACCCTGAATGACACCAATGTGCTGGCCAGAATTAATCAAGGAGATTCCGTGGCGATTGCGGTTGGAAGCAGGGGACTGGCAGATTTGCCTGTTCTGGTTCGTGAAACGGTCAGAGAAATTAAACGTGTCGGAGGGCAGCCGTTTATCGTACCTGCAATGGGAAGCCATGGCGGTGCTACCTCGGAAGGCCAGATTGATGTGCTTCACCAATTGGGTGTAACGGAAGGTGCTGTTGAGGCACCGATTAAATCCTCCATGGAAGTTGTCAAGATTGGCGAGCTTCCAAATGGGCTTCCGGTCTATATTGACCGAAACGCCTATGAAGCTGACAAGATTGTTGTCATTAACAGGGTCAAACCTCATACAGCATTCCGCGGACCGGTTGAAAGCGGCCTTATGAAAATGATTACCATCGGGCTCGGAAAACAAAAAGGGGCGGAAGCCGCTCATGCCTTTAGTTTTAAATATATGGCAGAGCATGTGCCGGAAATGGCCAAAATTTCATTATCAGAAGCTCCAATCATTTTCGGCCTTGCCTCTCTCGAAAATGCTTATGACAAGATTGCAAAGGTTGTTGCAGTTCCGGCAGAAGACCTGGAGACAGTGGAGCCGGAACTTCTGAAAGCGGCCAAATCTTTAATGCCAAAAATTCACTTTGATGAGTTTGATGTCCTGATTGTCGACGAGCTTGGAAAAGATATTTCAGGTGACGGGATGGACCCGAATATTACAGGGAATTTCGCTACGCCATATGCAACCGGCGGACCGGATATAAAAAGAACCGTGGTGCTGGGCTTAACCGAAAAAACGCATGGAAATGCGAATGGCATCGGCATGGCAGACATGACTACGAAAGCGGTCGTAGATGAAATTATATGGGAAAAAGGCTATGCAAATGCTCTGACCAGCACCGTCATCGAAGTCATAAAGCTTCCAATGGTGCTTGAAACAAAGGAGCTTGCTGTCAAGGCTGCGATTAAAACCTGCAATGCCTTTGACTTAAACAAGGTAAAAGCTGTTCGAATCAAGAATACATTAGACATCGGAGAAATCTGGATCTCAGAGAGTTTGATTGAGGAAGCGAAACAAAACAGCAATTTAGAAATTATTTCCGATCTCCAGGAATTGGTGCTCGATTAATCAGAAGATTATCTGCAAAAAACTATTCTTGCAGATTGATAGATAAGGAGTGTTCATATGACACATTTATACCCGCTTATAGATAATCCTGTAAATCCATACCGTGACAATGTGCAGGGAAAAGCAAATGAACCGATTACGGTAGCTGGACTGCTGGACCGGGCAAAACAGACACTTGGTTCTTCCTATGAAGGAGGAAAGCCGGATTGGACACTCGAGGAAATTTACAACCGCCTTGAAGTAAATGCTCCGCGAATTGCCATTATCGGAGGTTCATCTGACCATCCCGCTCACATCATGGACTATCAGACCTCTGCACGTGCAGCCATCCGCATCTGGCAGAATGGCGGGGTTCCCTTTTATTTTTCCACCCCGGTTATGTGTGATGGCACTGCCCAAAGCAATCAGGGGATGAGCTATTCCCTTCAAAGCAGGAACGCTGTTGCCCAAATGGTCGTTAATCAGCTGGAAGCACATAGTTATCATGGTGCATTCGTCATTCAAGGCTGTGATAAGCAGCCGCTGGGCGTTGTCAGTGCGCTGGCACATGTTGATCGGGTAAGACGCAGCCGCGGCGAAGCTCCATTTTTTGCAACATTTGCCCCTGCACATGTTCTCGAAGGCGGATCGATTCCGGACGATGTAATCGCAGAGCTTGAAGAGCTGGCGAAAAAAGCTGAATTGAATGGAGCGGCTGATGTGGCGGCTGATTTGCGTGACACAATGGCATATATTTTGCAATGTTCATCAAATACAGCGTTCCAGGGTGTGTTCGAGCGTGCATATGAGCGGGGCATCTTAACAAAGGAACAGCATAAGTATTTTGAAATGAGGCTGGCAGTTGCGACATGTGATGGACAGGGAGGGGTTTGTGCCTTTAATGGAACTGGAAATAGCTCCAGGCATCTTGTAGCTGGACTGGGCCTTGTTCATCCGGCGGTGGAGCTTCTGACAGATCCGCCGACACAAAGGCAGATCAATTCGGTTCTTGACAGCTTTGCCACTATGATTAATGAAGAAAAGTATGGCGTTTCCAATATTGTGGCTGCCAATATCAAGAATGCGATCCGCATTCATAGTGCATCCGGCGGTTCTACTAACCTGATGATGCATATTGTTGCGGGCATGCTCTATGGCGGATACAATTTTAGTCTATGGGATTTGGACCGCATACATCATGAGCATCCTATTCCGGATTTGTTTGACTACAGTCTGACAGAAGGCCGTGATATTTACTCGCTCGCCATGCAGTGCTGCAGCGGAACGAGCAGGGGAATGGAAACGCTGTTTTACGAATTGCTTGAACATGGTGTACCGATGGATCAGGATGCGCCAACAGTTGCTGCCAGAACCTGGAGAGAGCGTCTTGCCATCACAAGAAGCCTCCAGGCATTAAATGTAAAAGAAAATCCTGTTATATTATCTGCTGAAGCACCGCGCAGGGCATTTAGCGGAGTGGATGTTCTGCAGGGCAATTTCTTTGAAAGCGCAGTGGTAAAAATCAGCGGAATGCCGACACCGCAGCTTGATCAATTCGATGATAAGCTGGCATTTGTTCTTTATTTTGAGAATGAAGATGATGCAAACAGAAGCCTGCTTGACTCGAATCTGCTTAACGATATTAAAAAGGATAAGCTATTTGACCATAACCTGCTGCTTGAAACACTGAAATATAACAACAGTGCGGAATGGGAACTTTTAAAAGAAGAATCATATGAAAAGCTATTTGACGAGATGGCTGAAAAAGGCATATTGAAAATTTCAGTTGTCATTGCCGGTCAGGGTCCGGTAGCCTTTGGAATGCCGGAAATGTTTACACCTATGCAGCATATTAATGCCAACCGGGTCATGAAAAAGGTCGCAACCATTATCAGTGACGGGCGCTATTCCGGCGTTACATACGGTGCTGCAATTGGACATATGACACCGGAAGGATATGAGGGCGGCGGCATTGGCTTCCTTCAGACAGGTGATGTTGTACATCTTCAGCTTCGGGGCCGGCGCATTGATTTTGTAGACAAAACCCAGCTTTTCGCAGGGAAGGTTGTCCATTCCTTTACTGACAGCTTAAAAGCAGATCGCCAATCTCTTGTGGAGGAGAGAAAGCAGCGAATGAAGGCACGCCAGAAACTGGTTGCAGCAAGCAATCGCATGTATGGCCATACGGATGCTGCAAACGGAGTGGTTCCGCTGGCTGTAGCCGAGGATGCAGTTCTGGATTATGAGACAGATGTTTTGCTTCAAGAAGCAGGCACTGTTGCAAATTAAAGAGGCAGGCTCGTCAAAATTCCTGTAAAATTAGGCTAAATAGAACTAGGAGAGTGAGCGGAAATGCCTATTATCCAATCAGTGGAACGTGCATTAAAAATTATGGATTTATTTGACGAGCGGGAAAGAGAATTATCCATTACAGAAATCAGCAAAAGAATGAATCTGCATAAAAGCACGGTTCATTCTCTGCTGAAGACTTTGCAGGAACAGAGATACATCTCCCAAAATGAGGAAAATGGAAAGTATCGTCTGGGGCTTAAGCTTTTCGAACGGGGCAATATGGTCCTGAGTAATCTTGATTTGCGGAAAGTTGCCAGAAAGCATCTTGAAAGGCTATCCGCCATGACGAACTTAACGGTCCATCTGGTCATTCTCGACGGACAGGAAGGTGTTTATATCGATAAGGTTGAAGGAAGCGGAGTAACGGTTCTTTACTCCCGCATCGGACGCCGGGTTCCCGTTCATACAAGCGCGGTAGGCAAATCGCTCATTTCAACGAAAACAGATGCCGAACTGGACCAGTTTCTTGAAAACTATCAGTACACAAAACAAACACCAAAATCAATCTCATCGAAAGAAGAACTGCTCTCGGAGATTGCTCATGTCCGCACCGCAGGCTATTCAGTGGATAATGAAGAAAACGAACCGGGCATTGTCTGTTATGCTGTTCCGATCAAAGACTATTCCGGTGAGGTAATAGCTGGGATAAGCATGTCCATGCCTGCTGCTAAAGTAACGGATGAAGTCCGTGAACACCACGTGGGACTCCTGAAAGAGTGCAGCACCAGCATATCGCAGGACCTCGGGTATGAGTACCAAAAAATTTAGGTGAGTAAAAGATTATCATTCCTTGCCGGCCGGGAGCCTGCTGAGAAGGGTTCCCAATGGTTGGCTTAATGCTGAAGGCATAGCTCTAATGCATGCGAAATTAATTAAAAATTTTAAAAATGGCAAATAGTCATTCAGGAGGAGTTAACATGAGAATTATCCGCTATCTAAAAGGAAATGAAAAACAACTGGCAGCTGTAACGAATGAGAATGAAGCAGCCGACCTTCCATTCAGCGATTTTATGTCACTGATTGCTAAAGCACGTGAAGATAACAAAACAGCGTTTGATATTGTAAAACAAATAGCCGATGAATCAGAAAAACTGCCGCTGGAAAATCTTCAGTTAACCACTCCAATTGATGCTCCGGAAGTTTGGGCTTCAGGTGTAACCTATAAAAAAAGCAGGGAAGCGCGAAACTATGAAGCCACACAAGGAAAGCTTGACAGAGAAACGTTCTATGACAAAGTCTACGATGCGGTGCGTCCGGAAATCTTTTTCAAGTCAACATCTGCAAGAACGGTAGGTCCCAATGATCCTGTATATCTTCGATCCGATTCCAACTGGCAAATCCCGGAGCCTGAGCTGGGGCTTGTCATTGATAAAGATGGCAAGGTGCTTGGCTATACGGCTGGAAATGATATGAGCTGCCGGGATATAGAAGGGGAAAATCCGCTGTACCTGCCGCAGGCAAAGGTTTGGAAGAATTCCTGCTCCATAGGGCCGGCTATTGTATTGGCCGAGACTGTTTCAGATCCTTATGAATTTCAGATTATTTGCCGCATCTACCGGGATGAAGAGCTTGTATTTTATGGAGATGCCGAAGTCAGCCAGCTGAAGCGCACCCTGGATGAGCTGGTCCAATACCTGGTGCTGGATAACCAAATCTTTGACGGAACGGTCCTTCTGACAGGAACCTGCGTAGTGCCGCCAAACGAATTTACTTTAGCGGAAAATGACCGGATTGAAATTGAAATTCCTGGCATTGGCATCCTTAATAACCCGGTTGTCCAAAGCCAGCAAGTAGGGCAGACAGCTAAGGGGTGAGCTGATGAGTGAATACAAGACACTTTTTTTAAATGAAAAGGATAGTGTAGCTGTAGCTCTTTCCGATATACCTGCGGGAGCGGAAGTGATTGTTAAAACAGAGGGCATCGAAAAAACAGTCAGAATTCTTGAGCCTATCCGTTTTGGCCATAAATTTGCAGTCCGGGCCATTCCCCAGGGAGACGACATTATTAAATATGGTGAGGTAATCGGGGCGGCAGTCGCCCCGATCGATGCCGGAGAACATGTGCATGTTCATAACCTTGAAGGCAAAAGAGGAAGGGGTGACAAGATTGTTCAATGAAAAACTTCAGTTTTGGGGTTACCGCCGTCCTGATGGCCGTGTTGGAGTAAGAAACCATGTGCTGATCCTGCCTACGATTACTTGTGCAACGCAAACGGCACAGCGGGTAACGGAGCTTGTAAGCGGAACGGTTACATTCATACACCAGCATGGCTGTGCACAGGTTGGAACCGATTATGACCAGACGGCCAGAACATATGCCGGCATGGGAATGAACCCAAATGTTTACGGTGTGATTGTTCTCGGCTTAGGCTGTGAAACCCATCAGGCACACCGTATCGGCGACGAAATTGCCAAATGCGGCAAGCCGGTCGAGACCGTATCGATACAGGAACATGGCGGCACACTTCAAACCATTGCCGAGGTGGCTAAAATTGCGGTGAAAATGGTTCAGGATGCATCTATGGTGCAGCGTGAGCTATGTGATTTCAGCGAATTGATTGTCGGTACAGAATGCGGGGGCTCGGATGCATGCTCCGGCCTTTCGGCAAACCCGGCTGTCGGGCGTACAAGCGACATGCTGGTTGAACAGGGCGGCACCGCCATTTTAGCTGAAACAACTGAATTAATCGGTGCAGAGCATTTGCTGGCCAACCGTGCAGCTAATGATTCGGTCGCAAAAAAAGCGTATGCCGTCATTAAAATGATGGAAAACCGCTCCATCCAGATGGGTGTTGATATCCGTACCGGCAATCCAAGCCCGGGCAACATTGAAGGCGGATTGAGCTCTCTTGAAGAAAAGTCGCTTGGAGCTGCAACAAAGTCAGGCACGACACGTTTGGAAGAAGTGATTGACTATGCAGAAAGGCCAACCAAAAAAGGGCTGGTCTGGATGGATACCCCGGGCCATGATATTGAACAGCTAACGGGTATGGTTGCAGGCGGAGCACAAATCGTTCTTTTCACCAGCGGGCGCGGAACACCAACCGGATCGCCGATTGCCCCTGTTATTAAAATCTCGACAAACACACCAATGTTCGAACGCATGAACGAAAACATGGATCTTGATGCCGGAACTATCGTTGACGGCAAAGAAACAGTCGGAGAAGTCGGCGGACGGATCATGAAGGAAATCCAGGCTGTCGCAAATGGCAAATTAACAAAAGCAGAAATATTGAAGCAGCACGACTTCGGAATTTGGCGTATTGGTCCAACATTTTAATAAAAGGTTCTGCAGTTACCGGCTGAAATTAGAAAAAAATCGGCTAAATGAACGAAATTACAAGATTTTCTGACTCCAATTAGCGGGCAGGGTAACATTTACCGGCCATTTTTAGAAAAATACCGGCCAAACCAGGGCATTTACCGGCCGAATTTAGAAAAATACCGGCCAAACCACCGGATTTACCGGCCAACGGTATTCTGCAGAAACTCAAATTTGGTTCATCTTTGCAGGGTTATTTCAGCATCCAAAGACCCGCAGACCCAAATGCGCCGAACGTCGGACCGCCACCAGTTGGAACAGCCCATGAAGCAGATATCAGCAGGCAAGTTTATAGGAGCTAAAAAAGCCTATTAAAAAGGAGAGATTATAGCATGAAAACGACAATCGAAACAAAAACATACAGCAACTTCATTAATAACGAATGGAAAGAATCCGCATCCGGAAATGTTATTGAAAGCATTAACCCTGCTACAAAGGAAGCAGTCGGCTACGTTCAAAAATCGACTGAAGAAGAGCTGAACCAGTCTGTAGAGGCGGCATTCAATGCGAAGAAAGTATGGCGCAAGCTTGGCCAGGCAGCAAGAGGACAGCTATTATTCCAGACAGCAAACATCCTTGAGTCTAGACTGGATGAAATTGCGGAAAGCATGACAAGGGAAATGGGAAAGACCCTTCCTGAAGCAAAAGGAGAAACAGCCCGAGGCATCGCCATCCTCCGTTATTATGCAGGAGAAGGAATGCGCAAAGAGGGGGACGTGATTCCATCAACTGATAAAGATGCCCTTATGTTCACAAAGCGTGCTCCCCTTGGAGTTGTAGGTGTTATCACTCCCTGGAACTTCCCGGTTGCGATTCCAATCTGGAAAATTGCGCCTGCCCTTGTGTACGGAAATACAGTTGTATTCAAGCCTGCGAGCGAAGCGGCTGTCACTGCTGCTAAGGTGGTCGAGTGCTTTGCAGAGGCCGGGTTCCCTGAAGGTGTCTTAAATTTTGTAACGGGTTCAGGCTCTGAAATCGGCCAGGGATTGATCGATCATCCTAAATTGAATGCCATTACTTTTACAGGGTCAGAAAGTGTCGGACAAAGCGTAGCGAAAGCAGCTGCTGCGCGCGGAATCAAATTCCAGCTTGAAATGGGCGGAAAGAACCCTGTTATTGTTGCGAAAAATGCCAATCTTGACCAGGCTGTTGAAGCGGTCATCAGCGGCGGATTCCGCTCATCTGGACAAAAATGTACGGCTTCAAGCCGCGTTATCGTAGAAGCCGATGTTTATAACGAATTCAAGCAAAAGCTTATCGTAGCTTCTGAAAAAATCACAGTCGGAAACGGCCTTGAAGAAGGCATCTGGATGGGGCCTTGTGCAAGTGAAAGCCAATTCAACACATTCAATAAGTACGTTGAAATCGGTAAAAATGAAGGAGCCAGACTGGTTCATGGCGGCGAAGTACTGACAGGCGGAGAATATGATAAAGGCTTTTTCGTAAAACCGGCGATTTTTGAAGAAGTGACACCAGACATGACGATTGCACAGGAAGAGATTTTCGGGCCAGTGATTGCTCTTATTAGAGCCGTTGACCTGGAAGAGGCAATTGAAGTGGCGAACAATACGAAATATGGCTTGAGCGCATCGATCTTCACTTCCGATATCAGCTCCATTCTGGAATTCATTGATGAAATCGAAGCAGGTCTTGTCCGTATCAATGCTGAAAGTGCCGGTGTAGAGCTGCAGGCGCCATTCGGCGGCATGAAAGCCTCAAGCACAGGCTCACGCGAACAGGGTGAAGCTGCAAAAGAATTCTATACAGCCATTAAAACAGTTTTCATAAAGGGCTCTTAAACCGGCTAATTGAGGAAAACCATTCAAATCTAAAAAGGAGATTTCCAAAATAGAAATCTCCTTTTTATAAAAAAGTTGCGAGGTGCCCATATGAAAATTACGAAACTTTCATTATATAAAGTTCCGCCGCGCTGGCTGTTTTTAAAGATTGAAACAGATGAAGGCATCTCCGGCTGGGGAGAGCCTGTTGTCGAAGGGCGCGCTGAAACCGTGAAGGCAGCTGTCAATGAACTATCAGATTATATCATTGGCCGCAATCCCAATGACATTGAAGATATATGGCAAACATTGTACCGTGGCGGTTTTTACCGTGGCGGCCCAATTTTGATGAGTGCGATCTCCGGGATCGAGCAGGCGCTCTGGGATATTAAAGGCAAGTATTACAGTATACCAGTCTATGAAATGCTCGGGGGCAAAGCGCGCCAGAAGATTAAAGTGTATTCCTGGATCGGAGGGGACCGGCCGGCTGAAGTTGCTGCGGAAGCAAAAGTAAAGCAGGAACAGGGCTTTCAAGCGATTAAGATGAATGCCTCTGAAGAAATGAACTACATAGACAGCTTTTCAAAAGTGGAAGCGGTTATTGAGCGTGTGGCTTCCATTCGTGAGGCACTCGGCAAGGACTTCGGCATAGGGGTTGATTTTCATGGCCGCGTTCATAAAACCATGGCCAAAACATTAGTGAAAGAGCTGGAGCCATATCGCCCCATGTTCATTGAAGAACCGGTGCTTCCGGAAAATAATGAGGCTCTGCGTGAGATTGCCCTGCATACAACCTGTCCAATTGCCACCGGTGAAAGGATGTATACACGCTGGGGATTCAAGCAGCTTCTGCAGGACGGATATGTAGATATTATCCAGCCTGACCTTTCGCACACAGGCGGTATTCTGGAAGGAAAGAAAATTGCCGCAATGGCTGAGGCGTATGATGTGTCGATTGCACCGCATTGTCCTCTTGGACCAATGACACTGGCATCTTCGGTTCATCTGGATGCTTCTACTCCAAATTTCATCATCCAGGAACAAAGCCTGGGCATTCACTATAACCAGGGAATGGACATTCTCGATTATATTAATAATCCTGAAGTATTCGCCTATAAAGATGGCTATGTAAACATTCCGGATCAGCCTGGACTAGGTATAGAGATTAACGAGGAAAAAGTAAAGCAGGCAGCGGAAGCCGGACATGATTGGAAAAATCCTATTTGGCGCCATGAAGATGGCAGCATTGCTGAATGGTAAATGAGGAGGAAATCGAATGAGCTTTCATGGAATTATTCCCCCGGTTGTCACTTTATTTGATGAAGCGGGAAATTTGGATTTGGAGCTGAATAGAAGGTATCTTGATAAGCTGATTTCTCAGAATATTCATGGGATATTGCTGATGGGCAGCTCAGGTGAGTTTTCTTCTCTTTCCATCGAAGAGCGGAAGCTTTATGTCAGGGAAATGATTAAACATATCCATGGGCGCGTAAAAGTTATGGTTGGTGTGGGCCATACAGCTCTTAAGGAAGTCCTTGAACTGACTTCTTATGCAGAGGAACAGGGAGCAGATGGTGTGCTTGTTGTCAGCCCTTACTATTGGAAGCTTTCAGATGATCAGCTTTATCGCTTTTATTCAACTGTTGCCAGTCATACAGAGCTCCCCGTGTTTATTTACAATATCCCGCAATTAACCGGCCAAAATTTGCCGGTTGAGCTAATCGTCAAATTGGCCAAAGACTATCCGAACATTTCTGGCATTAAAGAAACTGTCGGTGATTTTGGCCATATCCGGCAGGTAATTACAGAATTGAAAAAGGTCCGTCCTGAATTCCTTGTTTTCTCAGCCTTTGACGAGCATATGCTCCCGGCCCTGATGATTGGCGCCGCTGGCAGCATCAATGGCAGTGCTGTATTTGCTCCAGAAGTCTCAGTGGATTTATATGAATCTTATCAAAGAGGGGATTTAGCCGAAGCCCGGACTAACCACCAGCAGATCTCCAAGCTGATGGATGTTTATACGTATTGCCCGACCTTTTTTACAACGATGAAAGAAGCTGTTCATCAGCGCTGGTTTGAAACAGCAGCAGGGCATCGTGTTCCGTTTGATGTATACCCTGCCGATTTACGTGAAAATGTTCGAAGTTTATTAAAAACTATTGAAACGAAAGAAGGCGTCCAATTATGAAAGAATCCCGCGAATTGCTTGAACAATTAGGCTACCCATCCAGCGATTTTCAAGAATTGCCGACATCGTCAAAAAGATTCCCCGACGGTGCACAATATCGGGTTGAGATTCCAAGCGTTGAAGGGCCTGAAGCGTTAAAAGCCACGCTTGAAGAAATCGATCGCCTTGGCTTGACGATTCACCGTGTCTCACAGGGAAGCGGAATTATGCTTCAAACAGATGAGGAAATCAAAGAAATGTGCGAGCTGACTGCAGAGCGCGGAATGGAGCTGAGCTTATTCGTTGGTCCGCGAGGTACATGGGATATCAGTGCTGCTCCGTTTACATCGGGGGGCAAATCACAGGCGCTTCGCCACGAGGGAGCGGATCAGCTTGTTTATGCCATGGAGGATTTAAAGCGCGGTGCTGAACTGGGCTTGAGAGGCGCACTTGTAGCTGATGAAGGACTTCTTCTATTAACAAAAGAAATGAAGAAAAAGGGCCAGCTCCCGGAAGACTTCGTTGTAAAGGTATCAGTGCAAATGGGCTCGGCAAACCCTGTTTCAGTAAAACTGATGCAAGATATCGGAGCAGATACGTATAATGTACCTTCCGCCTTACCGCTCGCAAAGCTTGCTGCCATCCGCCAGGCCATTGATATTCCGATTGATTTGTACGTGGAGGTTCCGGATAATTTCGGCGGTTTCCTGCGCTACTACGAAATCCCGGAAATCATTCGGGTGCTCGCTCCCGTTTATATTAAATTTGGCCTTCGCAATCACCCGGATGTGTATCCTTCCGGAAAGCAATGGGAAAGCACGAATATCTCACTCGTCAAAGAGCGTGTACGACGTGCTTCTATTGGTATTCAAATGATTGAACGCTACTATCCGGAAGCTGTTACTTCAAAGCTTGGTGCAGAAGGGCTTGGGGTTCCGAAGGCTGAAAAAACGCTAGCTAAATAATTTTCAATCCCTGAACGGTTCCAATCCGTTCCAGGGATTTCTTACTATTATTCCAGGGGTGAAAAGAATGGCATTTAAAGTACTTTTAACAGACTATGAATTTGAAAATCTCAAATATGAGGAAGACGTATTTAAAGAAAGCGGCCTTGATATTGAATTCGTCAAAGCGCAGTGCAAAACGGAAGATGAGGTGGCCGAGCAGGCCAAACATGCTGACGCCATTTTAAATCAATACGCACCAATCTCCAGACGTGTAATAGAATCCCTTGAAAATGCCAAGGTGATTTCCCGCTATGGTGTTGGTGTGAACACGATTGATTTAGATGCAGCCAATGAAAAAGGCATTACCGTAGCTAACGTTCCTGATTATGGGATGGAAGAGGTATCAAACCATGCGCTGGCTCTTCTTTTATCATGGGCCCGTAAAGTGACTCTATTAAATAATGAAGTGAAAAAAGGAAACTGGGATTTCAAAGCCTGTGTCCCTATTCACCGTTTTAACAGCCAAACAGTAGGGGTTCTTGGATTCGGGCGCATTCCAAGAAGGTTTATTGAAAAGGTAAAGCCTCTTGGCTTTAAATTGGCTGCATATGATCCATTTGTTTCCGCAGAGGATATGGCATCTGCCGGAGTGAAGAAAATGGAGCTGGATGAAATCATAAGGGAAGCCGACTATTTATCGGTACATGTTCCGCTTATTAAGGATACCTTCCATTTATTAAATGCAGACCGATTTAGCCAAATGAAGAAAAATGCTGTCATCATTAACACTGCACGAGGTCCGATCATTGATGAAAAGGCCCTGATAGAAGCACTTGAAAATGGCATTATAGCAGGTGCCGCTCTCGATGTAGCCGAAGAAGAGCCAATTAGCATCGATAGCCCGCTTCTTCATATGGATAATGTCATTATTACTCCGCACAGCGCCTGGTATTCAGAGGAAGCCATGGTGGAGCTAAGGCAAAAGGCCGCGAAAAATATCGTACAGGTTTTAAAAGGTGAAAAAACACCTTATGCCTTATCGTAAGAAAGGATGAATGCTGAATATGAAACTAGCTGCTTTCACGATTAATTCTCAACAGCATATTGGTGTTGTCCAGGGAGAGAAAGCCATCAGCTTAACATTACTTGCCGGACATCAATTTCCTTCGTGCCTGAAAACCTTTATAGAAAGAAGTGAAGAACTGCTGCCGCTTGCTGAAAAGCTTATTAGCCAGGGTACCAATGAGGAGGCTGTTTTCTCAATATCCGATGTGAAAATCCTTCCGCCGATGCAGGCTCCGGAAAAAATCATTTGTGTTGGCTTGAATTATATTGATCATTGCAGAGAAACCGGAATGAAGCCGCCTGCTTCACCGGTGATCTTTTCAAAATATGCGAATGCCATTGCCGGCCATCATGATGCTGTAGAGCTCCCGATTAATTCACATGAAGTAGATTTTGAGGCAGAGCTTGCTGTTGTCATTGGAAAGGAAGCTAAGCGGGTAACGGAAGAAGAGGCAAATGATTATGTTTTTGGCTACACGATCATGAATGATATTAGCGCACGCGATTTGCAATTTAAGGACGGACAATGGTCCCGGGGTAAAACAGCCGACACCTTTGCGCCAACAGGACCAGTGATCGTGACAAAGGATGAAACAGGGGATCCGCATAGTCTATCAATCTCACTCGAACTCAACGGGGAAATTATGCAAGATTCCAATACAAGCAACCTGATATTCACCATACCGCAGATTATTTCCTTTTTATCGCAGTCTATGACGCTAAGACCGGGTGACTTAATTGCAACAGGAACGCCTCCAGGAGTTGGAATGGGCCGGGATCCAAAGGTGTGGCTGAAAGACGGTGACAAAATGAGTATTACCATTGAAAATATTGGAACACTATCCAATTCCGTAAAAGGTGATTCACAGAAGAAAGAGGGCTGATAGACATGGATGTAGTAACAATCGGGGAAACGATGGCTCTTTTTACACCGAATGAGGAGGGCATGCTTCGCCATGCCCATTCTTTTTCTATGAAATTTGGCGGGGCAGAGTCCAATGTCGCCATCGGATTGAGCCGTCTCGGACATCGTTCGAGATGGATCAGCCGTCTTGGGGAGGATGAATTTGGTGATGCAATGCTGTCATTCATCCGCGGCGAAGGAGTGGATGTTTCCTATGTGACGCGCGATCAAGATGCGCCGACAGGCGTATTTTTTAAAGAGTTCAGGCGCATGAATGACACACGTGTCTATTATTATAGAAAAGATTCTGCGGCCAGCAGAATGAATGCCGACTGGCTTTTGGATGAGTCCATTTTAGATGCTGAGTACCTTCATCTTACAGGCATTACGCCAGGGCTCAGCCCCTCATGCAGGGAAATGCTTGAAAAAGCAATCCGGATAGCAAAAGGAAATGGAACGAAAATCGTTTTTGATCCAAACCTCCGTTTGAAAATTTGGCGTGATGAAGCAGAAGCACGTCAATTTTTGAAAAAATATGCTTCTGAAAGTGATATAGTTCTTCCGGGCATTTCCGAAGCAGAGTTTCTGTTCGGCGCATTATCACCTGAGGAATATGTGGAGAACTTTCATGATCTTGGGATTGAAACAGTCATTATGAAATTGGGAAAAGAAGGATCGCTGATTTCATCTTCAACGGGTTTGGTGAAGAAAATTCCAGGCTTTATGGTTGAGCGGGTAATTGACCCGGTTGGAGCGGGTGATGCATTTGCTGCAGGTGTTCTTTCAGGACTGCTGGACGGAAAAATGCTTGAAGAAGCAGTACTGCAGGGCAACGCTATGGGAGCAATGGTAACAATGGTGAATGGCGATGCAGAAGGCTTGCCAACTCGATCTGATCTTGTGTCCTTTATGAATGGCAATCTGGAAGATGTTACGAGATAAAAAGGAGGAAAATCAGTGAGCAAGTTAGAAGAGTTAAAGAAGAGCAAGATTGTTGCTGTTATTCGCGGTGCAAGCCAGGATCAGATTTTGCCCATTGCTCATGCGCTGCTGGCCGGCGGTGTCAGCACATTTGAGATAACAGTTGAAACACCAAAGGTTTGCTCGTTAATAGAAAAAGTAAGAGAAGAGTTTGGAAACCAGGCAATCGTAGGGGCAGGGACTGTGCTGGATCCTGAAACAGCGCGTGCAGTCATTATGTCTGGAGCGGAGTTTATCTTTTCGCCAATCGTTCATGCGGAAACCATTAAACTGGCAAAACGTTACGGTGTACTCAGTATCCCTGGTGCCCTCACCCCAACTGAAATCCTGACAGCCTATGAAAATGGCGGAGATCTGATAAAGGTGTTCCCAGCCGATGTCATGGGTGTCTCTTATTTCAAAAGCCTGCAGGGGCCGCTTCCGCATATTCCGCTGATGCCAACCGGGGGTATTGATGTCAAAAATATCCGGGAATATTTAAAAGCGGGGGCAGTTGCCGCAGGAGTAGGCAGTTCGTTAGTAAATGCAAAAAATCTAAATTCGGATGAGGATTATTTGAAACTGACTGAAAAGGCAAAGGAATTTTCTGAATTAATAAATTCTTGAATCGTTGGCAGTTTCGGAAGCTAATTCAAGTCAAAAGGACCTGCCATTTGGATAGGTGGAGGTCCTTTTGCCAGATTGTTGGATTAGTTGATTTGGATTTATTTCAGCTGCTTCCAAACCTCTTGAAAAACCAATTTTAATGGTATTCCGTATTGCTCAGATATAGCTTTGCAATCACTGAATTCCGGGGCTTGCTGAACAATTTCACCTTGCATCAGCCCCTCTTTAACAGAGACGGTCCCCCATGGTGTTTCAACCTTTCGAAATTTTCGGCCAAGACGATTTACAGAAAGTGGGTAGTATCGCACGCCCAATGTGGTGGTTTCTCTAAAAATGATATTCATCATCTCGGATTTTTTCTTATTTTCACACAAAACCTGGAGCATGGTACCCGGCCGATTTTTCTTCATGTAAATCGGTATATAAAAGACATCATTGGCCCCGGATTGAAACAATAAGTCCATAACATGTCCCAGCCATTCTCCAGGAATGTCGTCCAGATTTACTTCAATTTTGATCATGTCATGATCAGTATGCTCTTGGCCATGCTGCATTTTTTACGAGCCTCCTTAAGCTGGTATAAATTTTAGATGAAGAAAAGAAAGGAAGAAATGAATGCAATCTTATACTACACATATTTTAGCACAATTAAAAAATGGCCATCTTTCAATTGAGGAAGCTGAGGAACAATTGAAGGGCTTTACAGATTACGGATTTGCCAAAGTGGACGATGAGCGTGAATTCAGACAAGGATTTCCTGAGGTTATCTTTGGGGCAGGTAAAACCACAGAACAAATTTTACATATATTTAAGCATTTGGTTTATAAGGGGAATACCGTTTTAGCTACAAGGGTTGACCCAAAATCTGCAGAAGAAGTATGCAGGCAGGTGGATGGAGCTGTATATGATTCATCCGGCAGAACACTTTTGTATAAGCCCGAGGATTATGAACTGAAGACGGAGAAGAAAATTGGGGTTATATGTGCAGGGACTTCTGACATTCCTGTGGCCCGGGAGGCAGAAGTGACGATTGAAGCTATGGGACACCATTTCGAAAGTTTTTATGATATTGGAGTAGCGGGGATTCATCGTTTATTTGCGCAAATTGACGAGATTAAAAAGTGTGATGTGTTGATTGTTGTAGCGGGAATGGAAGGTGCACTTCCCAGTGTAGTCGGGGGATTGGTATCCACTCCTGTTATAGCGGTTCCGACCAGCATAGGATATGGTGCACACTTAAATGGCATTACATCTTTGTTAAGCATGCTTAACACATGTGCTTCCGGCGTAACGGTGGTGAATATAGACAATGGATTTGGTGCAGGCTATTCAGCTTCTTTGATGCTAAGAGTCTAAACATAAAAACAAAGCGGGGTAAATGTAATGAACATATTATTTATAGATTGCGGTATTTCCGGCATTGCCGGAGATATGTCTCTGGCAGCCTTCACAGAATTGGGCGTTGATTTATCAATTGTAGAAAGAAAGCTTAAATCTGTAATTAAGGAAGAGTTTTCGCTAGGGACAAAAAAGGTTGTAAAGAAGGGGATCTCCAGTACGGAATTAGTCATTCAAACAGAAGAAGAAAAACACTCACACCGCCACTATACACACATAAAAAAAGCAATTGAAGAATCTGACCTTGAAGAGGCAGAAAAGGAAACGGCCTTAAAAATGTTTGAAACGATAGGGTCAGCAGAGGCAAAAATACATGACAGCACTCTCGAAAAGGTGCATTTCCACGAAGTTGGAGGTGTAGACTCGATGATTGATATTATAGGTACCGCAATTGCTTACAATACATTAAACATTGAAAAGGTAGTCTGCACTCCGGTTGCTGCAGGAAATGGATATATCAAAATTGCTCATGGCCTTTATCCTGTGCCAGCCCCGGCAACATTGGAAATTCTAAAAGATATTCCATTGCGGAAAACTGACATTCAAAGTGAATTGACGACACCTACTGGTGCTGCCATTGTCCGTACCCTGGCTAATGAGTTCGGGAACATGCCTTCCATGAAAGTTCAGAAAATAGGATATGGCGCAGGGTCAAAGGATTTCAAATCCCACCCAAATGTTGTCAGGTTTGTGATCGGAGAACAATAACAGGAGGGGAAGTGTCCAAATGAATATACATAACAGTTTAGTCAAAGAACAAAAGCTAAAGGAAATACTTTCAGAGATGGAACGGATTATTATTGCATTTTCAGGAGGGGTAGATAGTACCTACTTATTAAAGGTGGCTTTAGATACATTAGGAAAAGAAAATGTGCTTGCTATTACAGCTGACTCGGAATCTTTTCCTCCTTCTGAGCTGGAAGAAACTATTCGAATCGCCAATGCCATTGATGCCCCGCATCAAATTATTAAGATGTCAGAACTCTCCATTCCCGGATATTCGGAAAATGATTCAAACAGATGCTATTACTGTAAAAAGGGACTGTTTGAAAATTTGTATCCAATTATGATTGAAAAAGGTTATCATAACTTGACTTTTGGTCTCATTAAAGATGATTTAGGAGAACATCGGCCTGGTGTGAAGGCTGCTATTGAAAAAAATGTAAGAGGCCCTCTTGCCGAGGCTGATATTACGAAAGACGATATCAGGATCCGTTCCAAGGAGCTGGGACTTGATACATGGGACAAACCCTCACTAGCATGTTTATCCTCCAGAATAGCATATGGTGAAAAAATCACAATTGAGAAGTTGAGGAAAGTTGATGAGGCCGAGCAGTTTATTAAGGGATTTGGAATCAAGCAGGTCCGTGTCAGAGTTCACAATGAAATTGCAAGAATCGAAGTTGATCCGTCAGATATGAATGAACTCTTAAAGTATCATAAAGAAATCTCTGAGCAATTAAAATTGATTGGATTTAAATATACAGCTATGGACCTGGCCGGGTATAAAAGCGGAAGTATGAATAAATTGCTGGAAGGAACATCTATATAATGAATGAACTTAACTGTATTGGAGAGGGAAAAACGGAATTTTGCCGCTGGGGGAATTTAGATGCTTGAGAGCGGATTGCTTTCTATATTATTGCTTGGTTTCACATTAGGAATAAAACATTCAACAGAGCCCGATCACATTATCGCGGTTTCAACAATTGCAAGCCAGACAAAGCGCTTGGTTCGCTCTTCGCTCTCAGGTGTTTTCTGGGGGCTGGGCCACACGTTAATGCTCCTGATATTTGGGGTAACGGTTATAGCACTTAATCAGCATGTTCCTGGCCCTCTTGCTCTTTCTCTTGAATTGGCAGTGGGCATAATGCTTATATATCTTGGCTTTACTGGCTTTAAGGACAATAAACAGCAAAGGCCGAACACAAAGCATTATCATAAGAAGTCTTTTATCATTGGAGGGATTCATGGTCTGGCTGGCAGTGCAGCTTTAGTTCTATTAACAACTGCACAGGCTCAAACAGAGCTGCAAGCTTTTCTTTTTATCCTCATTTTTGGGGCAGGAACAATTATTGGAATGCTTCTCTTTACTACTGTTCTTGGGTTGCCCTTTTTAATCACTTCTCAAGCTCAAAAGAAAATACACTCAAATCTTATAAGGATCTCTTCAGCAGCAAGTGTACTATATGGGGTTTATTATATTTTTGAGGTTGGCAGTGATTTATTTCTTTAGAAGTTTAGGTCGCAGGGTAATTAGCAAGTGATGAGTAGGTTATTAGTATGTTTAACGATCGAGATTGGGTTCGCCTCAGGATTAAATGCAAGAAAGCCTACGCTGGCATATTACCGGCATAGGCTAATTTTTTATGGGATTTTAACTGAGCTAGCCGGTGAATGGGGAGTGCTCTAGGAGTGGATACGCTTTTTGAGCTGGTTAATTTCAGTTTCATGGACTCCGCTTTTTTTACTAAGGTGTTCTATATCAATTTTTGTACCCATCAATGTATCCGAAATTACATGGAAAGTCTCTTCATGATGATCCAGCTTAGTTTCAATATGCTTAAAATGGCTTCTGAATTCAGTAGCATTATTTTCGATTTGTTCAGAAAGTACTTCAATTCTATTTTCCACATTCCCAAGCCTGTTCTCAACATTCTCCATTCTGCTTTCCACATTCCCAAGCCTGTTCTCAACATTCTCCATTCTGCTTTCAACATTCTCAAGCCTGTTCTCAACATTTCAAAGTCTGCTTTTAACATCAGAGATTTCATGGTCAATCGAATCAAACCTCTTATCAATTGAATCAAACCTCTTTGAATGGTCCTTCAATGTACTTAAAATTTCATTAAGAATCTTCTCCAATTTTCTCACCTCCTTTTCGACATTATACCACATGCCGCTGCATTTCATGCTGATGAGAAGGCGGCCTGGAAGTATTCTTCCACAATGTTCATAAACATTTCACACATTAATATTGCATGATAAATTGAACGCTTTTATCGCAACATAATGAAAAGGCAGAGCAGAGTCCTTTAATACGGCAGTTCAATGGCATTTACAGGCCTCAAACTCCATGCTATACTCACTGACGGTAAAAATGGAATATCGTATTCTGCATAGATCTGGACACCGGAGGGAGAAGAAATGGGCAAATATAAAAGAGGATATATTTATAGTACAAAAGCGGAGAGATTGCTGGAGTATTTATACGTTTTGATAGGGTCGGGCATTGTTGCGATCGCGTTTAATGTGTTTTTGCTGCCCAACCGGATTGCATCAGGCGGGGTAAGCGGGATCAGTACAATCCTGGATGCAGTTGTTGGCTGGGAGCCAGCTTATGTACAGTGGGCATTTAATATACCGCTCTTTATTGCTGGTGTGCTGCTGCTTGGAAAACAATTTGGAGCCAAGACTCTGGCCGGGACAATTTTCCTGCCGTTTGTTGTGTTCCTGACAAAGGAATATGAGCCATGGACATCTGATCCGCTGCTCGCATCGCTGTTTGGCGGAATTGGCGTCGGTCTTGGTTTAGGAATTGTTTTCAGGGGTAAAGCATCAACAGGAGGGACAGACCTTGCAGCACAGATTATTAACAAGTATACAGGTTTGTCTCTTGGCACTTGTGTTGCGATAATCGATGGATTGATCGTATTGTCGGCTGCGATTATTTTTGACATAGAGCAGGGGCTGTATGCCTTAATTGCTTTATATGTAACAAGTAAAACAATTGATCTGATCCAGCTTGGTTTCAGCCGGACAAAGATGGCTTTAATCATTACTGAAAATCAAAGTGAAGTTCGTGAAGGAATTTTGAATAAAATTGACCGCGGTGTGACAAAACTATCAGCATACGGTGGTTATACCGACCATGAACGTCCGGTCCTGATGTGTGTAGTGGATCAGACAGAGTTCACAAAATTGAAACAACTGGTTCAAACCATTGATCCTACTGCATTTATCATTGTTACGGATGCTTCCGAGGTGTTGGGCGAGGGTTTCAAACGAGCGTAGTGTTGGTATAATATAGCTGTACTTAGTATTTTTTCCTGAGGGGGAATTATAGTGAAAAAGAAGCTATTAGCACTACTAATGGGTACATCTTTAGTTCTTGCAGCCTGCGGCGGAGGAGACGATGCTGCTGAAGACAAGGACACTTCTACAAACGGCGGCGGCGAAACAACAACGGATACGGCTGACGCTGGCGATGCACAAAAGCTTTATGAACAGAAATGTTCAAGCTGCCACGGTGCAAATCTTGAAGGCGGTGTAGGACCTGCGCTTGATAAAATCGGTGCAAACCTATCACAGGAAGATATTGAAAACACAATAGCTAACGGTAAAGGAGCAATGCCTAAAGGATTGCTTCAGGGAGAAGAAGCTTCTGCTGTAGCGTCTTGGCTGGCAGGCAAGAAATAAGAGGATTCAAATGAAAACGTTCTGTTTACCAGGGCGTTTTTATTTTTTTCGCTAAGCGTTTTACGGCTTAATATAGACACCGCTTATCCACCAAGCTGCGTCAAAACCTAAGTTAAACTCCCCGTATTGAACAAAAGCTGCAATAACCAATCTCAAATCCAGGATAGCTTCACAGAATTTATGACAAATATCGAGTAAATGCAATATGAAAAAAGAAGGAAAAATCAGTCGATTTTGAAAATAAAACACTAGGATATTAAAGAAATTAAGGAAAAAAGTAACAATAGTATCAGGTTTGAAAAGAAACTGTAATAATTTTTTCCGTTATTTTGACAACTTATGATGTTATAATGGGTTGTGTGAGAATTTTAGATGGCTAATTAGGCAGTATTTACAAGTATTTTGTCATCCTCTATGTCGAAAGGATGTCGTTTTTTAGCGAAACAAGCCGTCGGTTATTTAAATTCTTAATACACACTAGATGCTAGGTGATATATATGATCGAAATGAAAGACGTATATAAGAGATACCCCAATGGCGTTACAGCTGCCAGCGGGATAGATACTCATATTAAGCAAGGTGAGTTTGTTTATGTAGTAGGGCCGAGTGGTGCCGGGAAATCCACTTTTATCAAAATGATGTACCGGGAAGAAAAGCCTTCGAGCGGAACGATAACCATTGACGGAGTGAATCTGGCTACATTGAAGAATGCAAAGGTGCCGCTAATGCGCCGTAAAATCGGTGTCGTTTTCCAGGACTTTAAGCTCCTCCCGACACTGACAGTTTATGAGAATGTCGCTTTTGCTCTTGAGGTTATTGAAGAGCATCCGAAGAATATTAAAAAACAAGTTATGGAAACATTGGATCTTGTAGGTTTAAAACATAAGGCAAGGATGCTTCCGACCGAACTGTCAGGCGGGGAGCAGCAGCGTGTTTCCATCGCCAGATCAATCGTAAACTCTCCAAAGGTCGTGATAGCGGACGAGCCTACAGGAAACCTTGACCCGGATACCTCATGGGAAATCATGAACATCTTCGATGAAATCAACACGAGAGGAACGACTGTGGTCATGGCAACTCATAATAAAGAAATTGTTAACACGATTAAGCACCGCGTTATTGCCATTGAAGGCGGAAGAATTGTGCGTGACGAGCAAAGAGGTGATTACGGCTATGAAAGCTAGAACATTGGGCCGGCACTTCCGCGAAAGTTTTAAAAGTCTCGGGCGAAACGGCTGGATGACATTTGCTTCTGCAAGTGCGGTCACAGTAACCCTCATTTTAGTTGGCGTATTTTTCGTCATTATGATGAATCTCAACAAGGTGGCTACAACCATTGAAGAGGACGTGGAAATCCGCGTTCACATCGATGTTGCTGCAAATGAGCAGGATCAGGAAGTTTTACGGCAAAAAATCGAAGGAATACCCGAAGTCAAAACAGTTGAATACTCAACTAAGGAAAAAGAGCTTGATAGTTTAATAAACAGCCTTGGTGAAGAAGGCGAAGCCTTCAAACTGTTCGAACAGGATAATCCGCTGAACGATGTATTTATCGTAAAGACGAAAAACCCGGCAGACACAATGAAAGCTGCAAAGCAGATTGAGAAAATGGAATATGCGGCAAAAGTAAAATATGGGCAGGGGCAGGTTGAAAAACTATTCAACTTTATCAATGCCGGACGAAACGTTGGCCTTGTGCTGATTATCGGCTTATTATTCACTGCCATGTTCCTGATTTCCAATACCATTAAGATTACGATTATGTCACGAAGAAAAGAAATTGAGATTATGAGATTGGTAGGAGCAACCAACTCGTTCATCAGGTGGCCATTCTTCCTTGAAGGTTTATGGCTTGGGCTGCTAGGATCCATTATTCCTATTGCGCTTGTTTCATCAGCATACTATTACGCCTATGATTATTTGGCGCCAAAGCTTGAAGGACATTTTGTCAAGCTGCTGGAGTTTAGTCCGTTTGTCTATCAGATTTCCGGGCTTCTTATCCTGATGGGTGCCCTCATTGGTGTATGGGGAAGCTTAATGTCAGTCAGAAAGTTCCTGAAAGTATAAACAAGCTTAGAAGGCCCTGCGGTGGGGGGAACCTGTCCAGGCGCCTTCAAGCTTCATTATATTAGACGATTCAGAAAAGCTAAATGTTTCAGACTTGGATGAAATATAGAACGATTAACCTGTACATATGGTGTTCATTGAAAGGAGAAATCGGAAATTGAAGAAATCCATCATCACATTATCATTAGCTGCCGTTCTGGGTTTTGGCAGCATAACAGTTGGGATGCCTATTGAGAAGGCGTCTGCAGCAAATAAACTAAACGATCTAAACAGCCAGCAGGAAAAAATTAACCAGCAGCGTTCCGGAGTAGAATCGAAGTTAAACGATACAGATAAAAAGATCAGCGAAAACCAGAGCGAGCAGCAATCTGTACAAAGTGAGATTGAGCGTCTGGATAAAGCGATCAGTGATGCTTTAGCTAAAATTGAAGAAAAGAATCAAGAAATTGCAGATACAAAAAAGGAAATTGAGAAACTTGAAGCAGAAATTAAAGTATTAGTAGAGCGCATCAAAAAGCGTAATGAACTATTAAAAGACCGTGCACGCAACTACCAGGAAACTGGCGGAATGGTGAGCTATATTGATGTTTTAATGGGTGCGCAGAGCTTTGGAGATTTTGTTGAACGGGTTGGAGCAGTTGCAACAATCGTAGAAGCTGACCAGGAAATTTTACAAGCGCATCAGGCGGATAAAGACGAGCTTGAGAAAAAACAGAATCAGGTAAAAGAAGAGCTAGCCTCTTTAGAAAAAATGCGTGCAGAGCTTGAAGGCATGAAAAAGAGCTTAAACGCACAAAAAGCAGAGAAAGATAAATTACTTGCATCTCTAAAGCATAAAGAAGAGGAAATGCATGCTCATAAGCTCGAATTATCCGAAGAAAATGAGATTCTTGCAGCTCAGGAAGCAGCGATTCAAAAAGCGATCAAGCTAGAGCAGGAAAGACAAGCAGAAGCAGCAAGACAAGCAGAGGCAGCAAAACAAGCTGAACTGGCAAGACAAAAGGCTGCAGCAGAAGCGGCTAAGAAGAGCTCTTCATCAACTGGAAGCAGTTCATCAGCCGGAAGCAGCTCCTCATCTGACAGCGGATCTTCAAGCAGCCCGCAGGTATCTGCACCTTCTGTAGCAAGCGGTGCCTGGACAAGACCTGCATCAGGAAGACTTTCTTCCGGTTTCGGCAGCCGTTCATTAGGCGATCATTTTGGAGTAGATATTGCTTCAGGCGGCACAGTTCCGATCGTGGCGGCAGCCGATGGTGTTGTCATCCGTTCATATTACTCCAGCAGCTACGGAAATGCGATTTTCATTGCTCACTCTGTAGGCGGACAAACGTATACTACCGTATATGCTCACATGAGAAGCCGTTCCGTCGGCTCTGGCCAGACAGTTTCTAAAGGCCAGCAAATCGGTATCATGGGTAATACTGGACAATCTTACGGTCAGCATCTGCACTTTGAACTTCACAGAGGTTCTTGGAATGCAGCAAAATCAAATGCGATTAATCCTGTAGGCATTGTGCCTCTATAAAAATAGCGTAGAGTGGAAGGAGCATAGCTTCTTCCACTTTTCTTTTACCCGAAAAGAGGGTCTTTAATCCTATTAGACGTCTGTTTTTAAAATACTCTCAAGCAAAAGAAATCATAACTCGTCCATACCAAACATAGGATGAAATAAGCGAAGACATCCCGCTCCCTTTGCGGGTTGTTTTTATTTATTTAAAAGTCGGGGAAGAACGCAGACGCTGAAAATATACAGGAACGCAGCAAACTGGAAAGGGAGATGACGATGAGCAGAAGATGGATCGCCGTGCTGATGACGGGATCATTGCTGACAGGGGCTGGCGGTACATATGCAGGCATGCAGTGGCTGGCAAAGGAAGCTCCGCAGATAGGAGCCCCAAATCAATTACTGGATTCCAAGGAAAACGGAAAACAGTTAGATCAAGAGAAGGTTGAAAAGATGGAAACAGCCTATCAGCTGATTTTGAATAGCTATGTGGAAAAAGTAGAGGAGAAACAGCTCGTGGAGGGAGCCATCCAGGGCATGCTTGCAACCCTCGAAGACCCATACTCCGTTTATATGGATGAAGAAACGGCAAAACAATTCAGTGATACATTGGAATCTTCTTTTGAAGGAATCGGTGCGGAAGTCAGCATGGTGGACGGAAAAATCATCATTGTTGCGCCTTTTAAGGACTCACCGGCGGAAAAAGCGGGGCTAAAGCCAAAAGATGAAATCTTAAAAGTGGACGGGGAAAGTGTGAAGGGTCTTGATTTATATAAAGCGACCATGAAGATCCGCGGTAAAAAAGGCACAAAGGTAAAGCTTGAAGTTGCGCGCCAGGGATTAAAGGAGCCTTTAAAGGTGGAAGTAAAAAGAGATGAAATTCCTCAAATTACTGTTTACTCAGAAATCAAGAAGGAAAGAGGAAAAGAGGTTGGGTATCTGGAGATTACCTCCTTTTCCGAAGACACATCCAAAGAATTTGCGAAGCAGCTGAGTGAAATGGAACAGGAAGGGATCGAAGGGCTTGTCATTGATGTCCGCGGAAATCCCGGCGGTCTCCTGACCTCTGTTCAGGAAATCCTGAAGGAATTGGTTACGGCTGACAAACCATATTTGCAGATTGAGAAGCGGAATGGGGAGAAGATGAGGTATTTCTCCACACTTGAAAAGCCAAAAAGCTATCCGATTGCCGTTCTTGTGGATAAAGGAAGTGCCTCTGCATCAGAGATTCTGGCCGGCGCATTAAAGGAAGCGGAGGGTTATGCCATTATCGGTGAGAAATCATTTGGAAAAGGGACTGTTCAGCAGCCTGTTCCGATGGGTGACGGCAGCAATATCAAGCTCACTTTATTTAAATGGCTGACGCCAGACGGAAACTGGATTCATAATAAAGGAATCAAGCCTACTCTTGAGGTGAAACAGCCGGATATCTATCAGACTCATCCTTTGCAGGTGGAGAAGCCTTTGGAGATTGATATGAATAATGAAATGGTGAAGAATGCACAGGAAATTCTGGCCGGACTCGGATATGCCCCGGGCAGGACAGATGGCTATTTCAATGATTCCACTGAAGCAGCAGTGAAAGTCTTTCAGCAGCAAAAAGAGCTTGAAGCAACCGGCCGGATAGACAAGAAAACCGCTGCAGCGCTTGAACAGGCCGCCATCGAAGAAATGAAAAAAGAGCAGAACGATTTGCAGCTGCAGACGGCTTTGAGATATATAGCCAAATAGTGACAGGCACCACCCGAATTTTGCCGATTGAAGCAGGAGGAATTTTCCTTCTGCTATTTTTTATTTAAAGCGAGATTGTAATAGGTTTTGCAAGGTGCTTTTGGTAGAATATAGAGTAATAGAGTTTTCTGTTGCTGCATAATTTATGAGAATTTATCGCAGTCTAACGGGCAGTAAGACCCTCACTTCAAGACGCAGAAAATCAAAGAAGGATAGAGGGTCAAACTGCCCGTAAAGGCCCGAAAAGAGGAACAAAGATTAAAAACGCCACATCCTGTGGCAACGTCTTTGTGACCCACTTCCTGTGGGCCTCAACTAACAATCAGTGGGGGATAAAGGAACCCCCCCACTGATTGAATTTTCACTTTATTAATAGAGGCTGGTGGCAATTTTGATAGAGGAGTGGATTTTTGAGTTTTTAAAAGGAACGGGAAAGCTGCTGTTAAATCCGGTATTTTATTACCTGTTTTTTGTGGCAGCCTTTTTAGGTATTTCCCGTGTAAAGCGAGAGCGAAAGGACTTTTCGGTCCGTGCTGAAAATGCTTATTTTGAGCTAAGGCAGCTTCTTCCGCTGGGGATTTTGGCAGGTCTTGCCGTAAGCGTGGTGATGGTGGGAGCGGGACTTGTCCTGCCAATGGAGACGATTGTGTTTACCGCTGCACTTACGTTCCTGTGGAGCTTAACGGCAAAAGTGAGATGGATGGCGCCAGTTTATACGCTGGGCTTTGCCTTTTTCGCCACAATGTTTGCTTTTGAACAGCGGTGGCCATTGCCGTCATTCGCCCAGTCGGCATCAGATCTTGATTCATCCATCTTTCCATCCATCGCTGTTCTCCTTGCTCTTCTGGTGATTGCAGAAGGCTTCCTGATTATAAGAAACGGCCGAAAAGGGACATCTCCCAGGCTGGTAAAGAGTAAGCGGGGTCAAACCATCGGCATTCATGAATCCAAAAGAATCTGGATGGTTCCTGTATTTCTGCTGATACCGGGTCAGGCGCTGCAGCTGCCGTTTGAGTGGTGGCCAATGATACCGATTGGCGATGAAACGTATTCACTCATTCTCGTCCCGTTTTCAATCGGGTTTCATCAGAGAATCCAAGGTACGCTTCCTAAAGAGGCAACAGCCCTGCTTGGACAAAGAGTCAGCGTGTTTGGCATACTTTTATTGCTGATTTCAGCTGCAGGCTACTGGTATCCGCTTGCTGCTGTGGGTGCAGCTGCACTTGCGATCATCGGGCGAGAATTCATCTCGCTCCGCCAGAGAATGGCAGAGGATCAGGCGCCGTTTTACTTTTCCAAGCGCAATCAGGGAATCATGGTACTCGGCGTAGTTCCCGATTCACCTGCTGATAAAATGTCTCTTGGAGTGGGAGAGGTTGTTACAAAAGTCAATGGCGTGAAAATCCATGATGAGAAAGGCTTCTACGAGGCCCTGCAAAAGAACGGCGCTCACTGCAAGCTCGAGGTCTTTGATGTGAACGGACAGGTTCGTTTCGTTCAGCGTGCTCTTTATGAAGGTGACCATCATGAACTGGGGCTGCTGTTTGTGCAGGATGAGAAGAAGTGGGATAGTGAAGCGGTTTAATTGTTAATAAGTGTTTAGTCTTATAAAACTTATGGGAAAGAATAGAGGGCTGCTGAGCGGCTCTTTTATTTTTCGGGCTCTGTTAATTTTCTGAGCAGGTCTTTAACAGCATTGTGGATGAGTAGAATATCGTTAAGAATTTGTTCTTTTATCTTTATATTAGTACAGCGCTGCATTTCGTCTATCAGCAGATTGAGTTCTTTCTTAAAAATGTCTAATGTGGTCATATGTCTGTTCACTCCTGGAATTTATATAGTTCTTTATACCCTGTTTTATGTAGGTTATAAACCAAAAAATGTTATTTTTGCAAGTGATATTCCCTGATGTGGAAATTTGATGGTCCAGAAGAAATTTCCCGTCTTTTCCGAAACCTTTTCCATCCCTATTCGTAAAAGAAGTAGCATCTTCGTAGGAGCAAACACGCGAATATGGTATCCTTTAGTTAATCTATTCAAAGAAAAAGGTGACATTGTGGCAAAGAAAAAATTGCAGTACTGGACTTTGCAATTGCTGATTATCTTAACCATTATCTATGTATCAACAAAAATTTCTTTTCTGTTTGAACCGGTTGGCATCTTTGTATCTACTCTATTTTTCCCAATCATTATATCAGGGTTTCTGTATTTCCTATTGAATCCGCTGGTCAGATTGCTGCAGCGCTATAAGGTGCCAAGGACGGCAGCTATTTTAATCATTTATGCAGCTGTTATCGGTTTAGTGATGCTGGTGATTGGCAACATTGCTCCGCTTATCAGCAGACAGATTACTGAATTATTCAATGATCTGCCGGGATATGCGAAAACGACAAGAGACTTTGTTACTTCAATGTCTAACACTGAAGAGTTTAAATGGTTTTTGACGCAGGACTACATATTGCTTGAAGAAATTGAAGCTCGCATTATGGAATATGCCAATACCCTCCCAAGCCGTGTGACGCAGGGGGTAGCAGGAATTGTCAGTCTGGTCACCAATATTGCGATCACAATTGTAACGGTGCCATTCCTGCTGTTTTATATGTTTAAGGATGGAGATAAGTTCCCGGCTGCTGTTTCGAAGTTTCTTCCTGCTTCTTACAGGGAAGAGGGAGTTAAAACGCTTAAGGAAACAGGCGAAACCCTTTCTTCTTACATTCAGGGGCAGATTACTGTGGCGCTGTTTGTAGGGACACTATCATTTATCGGTTATTTAATCATTGATCTGCCTTATGCGCTGGTTATGGCGCTGATTGTGGCCATCACGAATATCATTCCTTATGTCGGACCATTTCTTGGCGGTGCCCCTGCCGTAATCGTCGCACTTTTTGACTCGCCGACTAAAGCCTTACTGGTTGTCGTAGTCATTGTGATTGCCCAGCAGATAGAGGGGAATGTGCTGTCACCGCTGATTCTGGGAAAAACCTTAAACACTCATCCGGCGACCATCATTATCCTATTGCTGGTTGCAGGCAATCTTGCAGGAATTCTTGGCATGATCCTGGCGATTCCTACCTATGCTGTGACCAAAACGATTGTTTTAAATACAATACGGTTTTTAAGGGCGAGGAAAGCAGCTCGGCTCGAGGAGACGGTTACGTGAAGATGGGGAAGGCTCCTTTGCAGAAAGGGGCTTTTTGCTGTATTTGCATGTAAAATTATAATGAAAATAAAACGAAAGCAGTGATCCCCATGTGTCTAATCCTTTTTGCATACAAAGTCCATCCGAAATATAAGCTGATTGTT
Organism: Bacillus sp. 22-7; assembly: GCF_010628845.1. NCBI lineage: Bacteria > Bacillati > Bacillota > Bacilli > Caryophanales > Bacillaceae > Bacillus > Bacillus sp. 22-7. The sequence goes on from NZ_NJQY01000010.1 coordinate 37,857, forward strand.
GCAGCCAATCGCGACGAATTTTACGAGCGTCCGACTGCACCTGCACATTTTTGGGAGGACCATCCCCACATTCTTGCCGGACGTGATTTAAGGAAAATGGGAACGTGGATGGGTGTCACTAGAAATGGCAGATTTGCAGCTCTGACAAATTACCGAGATCCAAATGAAGTGACAGAAGGCAAGAGGTCAAGAGGAGATCTGGTGGCGGATTTTTTGAAGAGCAGTGCTTCGCCTGCTGACTTTATGAACAGGGCATCTGAACATCGCGTCAGCTATCCCGGCTACAATCTGCTGGCGGGCAATTTGGAGGAACTCTTTTATTATTCGAACGTGGAGGATAGGGTAGAGCTGCTTCAGCCGGGGATATACGGGGTCAGCAATCATGTACTCGATACAGAATGGCCAAAGGTGAGAAAAGGGAAGGAGGGCTTATCTGCTCTCTTAGATAATGCAGAGGAAAACTTAACAGAAGACCTGTTCACGCTTCTCCAGAATGCAGACCCCGCCCCGGATGATAGGCTTCCGAAAACAGGAGTTTCTCTTGAATGGGAACGGATTTTGTCTCCATTATTTATCAAAAGCGATGGCTATGGAACCAGGAGTTCAACTGTGCTGCTGATGTCAAAGGATGAGATTTTTTACAAGGAAAGGGTTCATATTGGGGAGGATAGGCAGGAACAGGAGTTTATCTTTAAAAAATAAGAAGCCAGCTCAGTCATCTGGCTTCTTTTATTCAGGCAAGCGGCAGTGTAATCCGGACTGTTGTGCCTTCATTTTCCCTGCTGTGGATGTATAGGTTTCCGCCGTGGTTTTTAATGATTTTTTTGCAGATCATGATGCCAAGGCCTGTCCCTTTTTCTTTTGTGCTGTAAAACGGCTCTCCCAATTTGGCGAGGCGTTCTTCCGGTATGCCGATTCCTTCATCCTCGACAGTTATGATGACAGAATGGTCCTCCTGGCGGATATCGACGTTTATTTTGCCGCCCCTTGGCATGGCTTCCATCGAGTTCTTAATGATGTTAATCAGCACCTGCTTAATTTTATCTTTTTCACAATTCACAAAGAACTCTCCGGGTGCCTGAGTTAATTCGATCAGGACATTTTCCATGACTGCCTGGCTGTTTAAAAGAGTAATCACACTTTTTACTACGTTTGTCAGGCAGGTTTTTTCCATTTCGGTTATTTGAGGCTTGGCTAGAACGAGCAGGTCATTGACGATGCCTTCAATCCGCTCCAGCTCATTTAGAATGACCTCTGCGAAATTGTCTTTATGTTCTTCATATAATAGCTGTGTAAAGCCTTTTATGGCTGTTAGCGGGTTGCGGATCTCATGGGCAATGCCTGCCGCAAGCTGGCCGACCACTGAAAGTTTCTCAGCATTCTGCAGCTTTTCTTCAGTCTTCTTTTGTCCGGTTACATCTTTGATAATGATCTGGTAGACTTTTCTGTTCTTGAAAGTGGTTGGAATAAGCTGGACTTCGGCTTTTCTTAATTGTCCGTCAGTCCGGATCAGATTAAGCTCAAAATTCACGCTCAGCTTTGTTTGCAGAAAATCATCGAGGGTGGAATGTTCTGAAGGAGGAGTGTAGTCGTGGAGGGAGGTGCCGATCATCTCTTTGATGCTCGTGTACCCGAAGAGCTTCTTCCCTTCATTATTGATATAGGTCCAAATCCCCTTTTGAGTCACCATTCCGATCGTATCCTTGGAGTACTCCACCAGAAAACGGTACTTCTCCTGTGTTTCAAGAATTTCCTCTTCCATGATAATTCTCTGTGTCATATCCCGGATAATGCAAATCGTTTCTTTATCGTCATTAATGACTGAAAAATTAGCTTCCAGCCACAAATAATGTCCTTCCTTATGCCTGAAACGAAAAGTCTCCCGATTATGCGGAAGCTGTTCGAGCTCGGCCAGTGCATCTCTTAGAAGATCCCGGTCATTTGGATGGCAGTATGAGTAAAGGCTGCTCCGGTAAAAATCCTGCGGTGAATACCCCAGTGTGGGCAGGCAGGAAGGGGAGACATATAAAGCAATGCCTTCTTTTGTCACTCTTGCAATCACGTCGCTGGAATGCTGAATGGCCAGCTGCAGATTCCTCGCTTCGACTTTGTCCACGAATAAATCTGCCGGATTCTCGGTCATAATCATTTTGTCCCTCCTTTTTTTGAAAAATGACACTTTTCCATCATTATACAATACATATTTAGATTGACATATAGGATAAATTTCACTCTATGCCAATAGAAAAAGATACCTTGTTAGGTACTATAATCACAGGAGCTTTCTTATTTCCTCTCCAAGGATGAATATCCCTTCCTCCAGTTCCCCGAGCGGGGCATAAGCATACGAAATTCGTATATAATGATTCGGTCCGTCACTGTATATGCTGCCTGGATTCATCAGCAGCTTTCTTGAAATAGCCTGCCGATAGAGACTTCGGATTGGAATATTGGACGGTACTTTCAGCCATATAAAAAAACCTCCTTCTGGAGAATTCCATTCTGCTATCCCGGACAAGTGAGCTTCTAATGCATCCAGGGCAGTATTACGGCGAATTCTTAACTTCTCACGTACACTTTCCATATGTTTTTGATAGAGGCCGGTGGACAGCCATTTTTCAGCTACCCTTTGTGAAAGTGAACTTGAACCATAGTCAGTCTGCATTTTAAGATCGGCAAGCCGGTCAATAACAGGTTCAGGTGCTGCTATCCAGCCTATTCGAAGTCCTGGACTCAATGTTTTTGACAAGCTTCCCATATAAAGGACCTGGCCATTTTTGTCCATTGCTTTTAATGGTGGCGGAGGCTTTTCATCAAGCCATAGTTCCCGGTAAATATCGTCTTCCACAATTGGCAGCTGTTCTATTCTGCACACATCAAGCAGTTCCCTCCTTCTTTTCTCTTTCATTAAAATTCCAGTGGGATTATGAAAGGAAGGAATCGTGTATAAAATGGACTTCCCTTTTTCGTATTTCTTCAAAGAGATGCTTTTAGTGATAATTCCCTCCTTATCCATTGGCAATCCCTTTAAATTCATGCCTGAAGACCGGAAAAGCTGTAAAGAATACAGGTAAGAGGGCTTTTCCAGAAATACGGGTGCCCCTCTTTGCACAAGTCCGAGTGAGACAAGCTGCAGTGCCTGCAGCCCTCCCGAAACAATAAGTATGGAGGAAGGAGATGTGAAGATTCCGGATGTTGCCAAATACTCACATACTGCCTGTCTTAATGGGAAATACCCCTTTGGTTCCTCATAACCGAGCTCACTCAATTCATCAGCAGCTTCCTTTAGAACTTTCTGCATTGTTTGTACAGGGAAAATTTCTGGGGAAAGCTCTCCTTTGCTGAGCTGTATAAAAGCAGGGTCCATTTCTAAGTCATTAATTTCCTGAACGATTTTTTCGCTGGCTCTGTGTATCCCTGTATCAATATACTCGCTCCAGCTGGCAGACTGCCTTGAAGCGAGCAGAGTCCATGTATTATTAATAACCTTAGTGCCAACCCCCGTTTTCCCCTCTATTAATCCATCTGCTGCAAGTTCTTCCAGAGCAGTGATAATGGTGCTTCGGTTTACTCCAAACTCTTCAGCCAGTTTCCGCTGGCTTGGAATTTTACTTCCGATTGGCCATTCGCCTTTGGAAATCTTTCCTTTAATCGTTTCCATAACTTGCTGATATTTTGGCAATTGTGGTGTATCCATCCATATAACCGCCTTTATGAAAATTGGCTGGCAAAATTCTTTTCTAATTGGTTGAGGACATTGTATCAGTTATTGTTTATCCTGAAAAGCAGCACAAATAATGGCTGGGAAATGCTGATAAGGGGGATAAAGTTGGCAAATAAAAAATTTAGGATTATCGGGGCGCATAGTTCTATTATCATTCTCTGGGCATCCGCATTCCCGGGAATCCGGGCTGGGCTTGAATCATACTCCCCGGAACACCTTGCCCTTTTCAGGCTTTTAATTGGCTCCGCTGCACTTGGTGTCCTCGCACTTGTGACGAAGATGCGCATTCAGGAAATAAGGGACCTTCCTGCCATTTTTATGCTGGGGTTCCTTGGTTTTACGGTTTATCATACAGCACTGAATATGGGGGAAAAAACAGTAAGCGCCGGACCGGCAAGCTTGATTGTATCAATGACTCCAATCTTTTCGGCTGCTTTGGCTGCTTTATTTTTAAGGGAAAGGTTTGGAAGAGTAAGGTGGACTGGTTCCGCTGTCAGTTTTGCGGGTGCCGCACTAATTTCGCTTGGTACAGGAGGCGGGTTTGAAATCCAAACCGGTATTTTATTCGTCCTCCTTGCTTCCATTTCAGAAAGCATCTATTTCGTGTTTCAGACTAAATATTTAAATAAATACGGATTTTTGTCATTTACATCGTATACGGTATGGGCAGGGACTGCTTTTATGCTGGTTTATCTTCCCGGGCTTGGAAATGAGATCTTTCATGCTTCGGCCGAATCCACTTTAAGTGTCCTCTATTTGGGGATTTTTCCGACGTTAATTCCATATATTGCCCTGGCTTTTCTTGCATCGATAGGGGGGGCGTCTGAAGCGGTGAGCTCTCTTTATCTGACTCCAGTAATGGCGTTTGTTATTGCGTGGGTTTGGCTGGGGGAGGTGCCGGCTATGTTATCCATTGTGGGTGGGTTGATCGCTCTAGCAGGTGTGGTGATTATTCACCGAAAAGATAGCTCTAAAGAAGTTACAGAAATTTATGGAAATGGATCAAGTGAAAATATTTGAAAAATATGATTGACATCCTTTTCTTTAAGGTGGTAAAGTAATAAACATATTAACAACCGCATAGTAAAAATCTTCTTATCAAGAGAGGTTGAGGGACTGGCCCTATGACACCTCGGCAGCGGACAGCGTGTACCGTGCCAAATCCAGCAAGCATTGCTTGAAAGATAAGGAGAGGACCATTGATAAATGCTGCCCTCTTCTTTCTTTAGAAGAGGGTTTTTGTTTTATGCGGAATACAACATCAAGATTCTATTCATAAACATATGAATAATTCTTATCGAGAGAAGCAGAGGGACCTGGCCCAATGAAGCTTCGGTAGCAGGCAGACTGCACTGTGCCAAATCCAGCAGGCGAATAGCCTGGAAGATAAGGAGAGGATTTCAAAAAACCTCTTCTGGCGGAAGGGGTAAATTTCAGGGTGTAATTCTTAGTTTTCGCATAGGAATAATAGATAATAAATATGATAGGAACCTTTACCAGTTCACCAAAGTTTATAGGTGCCTGTCACCAACAAAGGAGAGATGCTGCATGATAGAGTTTCAGAATTTAAAGAAGGTCTATGAAAGCAGAGGTCAGCAGGTAGCTGCTCTGGATGGAATAGATTTAAAGATTAATAAGGGTGAGATTTTCGGTGTGATCGGCTTCAGCGGTGCGGGAAAGAGTTCTTTGATCCGCTGTGTCAATTGGCTGGAGAAGCCGACTTCAGGAAAGGTCATTGTAAGTGGCCATGATCTGACGGCTTTATCCGTAAGAGAAATTCGTGAAGTGAAACGAAACATCGGGATGGTCTTTCAGCATTTTAATCTTTTAAACTCCAAAACCGTGTTTGCCAATGTGGCGATGCCGCTCACACTGGCTAAGATCCCTAAAGATGAAATCAAAAAGCGTGTCCATGAACTATTAGAATTCGTGGGGCTTGCCGACAAGGCGAACAGTTATCCCGATCAGCTGTCAGGCGGGCAAAAGCAGCGGATTGGAATCGCCAGGGCGCTGGCAACTCAGCCTTCCATTCTATTATGTGATGAAGCAACTTCAGCTCTGGATCCTCAGACCACCAGCTCAATCCTGCAGCTGCTGAAAAAAATAAATAAAGAATACAACATTACCATTCTGATCATTACTCATGAAATGTCTGTAATCAGGGAGATCTGTGACCGTGTCGCTGTCATAGAGGCAGGAAAAATTATTGAAGAAGGAACCGTCTTCAATGTCTTTTCTTCACCAAGTACCCCAACAGCGAAAAACTTTGTCAGCACGGTTATGAATGATCAAATACCTGACTCCATTAAGAAAGTAATTGAAAAACAGCAGGGGCTTCAAAAGGTATTCAGAATCAATTTTGTCGGAAACTCTGCCGGACAGCCGCTGCTCTCGCAGGTTGCCAAAAAGTTTAATATCGATTTCAACGTCCTGTTTGGAAATATTACTGAACTGCAGGGAACACCATTTGGCAACCTGATTGTCGAATTCCAGGGACCGGACAGTGAAATCAGGCGTGCTATTCAGTACATCAGCCAGGAAAAAGTTTCAATAAAGGAAGTGACATCACGTGCTAGTTAACCAGGAAAAAATCATCGAAGCCTTAATCGAAACGGTCCAAATGGTGGCATTCTCCTTGCTGTTTTCAGCTCTTATCGGACTGCCGCTTGGCATTTTGCTTGTTGTGACAAGGAAAGGGCATCTGCTGGAAAACACCGTTGTTTTTAACATCATAAACAGCATTATTAATATTTTCAGATCAGTCCCATTCATCATTTTAATGGTAGCGATCATCCCAATCACCAGAATGATTGTCGGAACATCGATTGGAACTGCAGCAGCCGTAGTGCCGCTCGTCTTTTATGCAGGACCATATATTGCGAGATTAATAGAAAATTCATTGCTTGAGGTTGATCCGGGAGTCATTGAAGCGGCAGAAGCAATGGGAGCGACACCGGGACAGATTATCCTTAAATTCCTGATTCCGGAAGCACTCAGTTCGCTGGTATTAGGCTTCACAATTGCGACAATCGGTCTGGTCGGAGCATCAGCCATGGCCGGGGCAGTCGGAGGGGGCGGCCTTGGTGACCTTGCCATTACATATGGTTATCAGAGATTTGATACAACCGTCATGCTGATTACCGTTGCAATCTTAGTGGTCATGGTTCAAGGCCTGCAGTCATTCGGAAATATCTTATCCAAAAAAATCAGAAGAAGATAACTAGGAGGAAACACATCATGAAAAAACTATTATTATCATTCATTATTTTAGCATTGGCTGTATTCACTGCGGCATGCTCAAGCACAACTGGCGGAGAAGAAACAAAGAAGGTTAAATTGGGCGTCAGCGGATCAGATACACGCATCTGGGACTTTATTGCCGAAAAGGCTGAAAAGGAAGGCATTGAAATTGAGGTTGTGACATTTTCTGATTATGTACAGCCAAACGTTGCCCTTGCAGAAGGTGATCTTGATGTAAATGCATTCCAGACAGTCGCTTATTTCGACACTTTTATTAAAGAGCATAATATGGATCTTACACCGATTGCGACAACTGTTTTAGCACCAATGGGTCTTTATTCTGAGAAAGTAAAATCTGTAGAAGACATTCCGGAAGGCGGCAAAATCGCCATTCCAAATGATGCTTCTAATGGCGGAAGAGCGCTTCTTTTACTGGAGGAAGCCGGATTGATCAAATTATCCGAGGACTATGACGGAAACCTGGATTTGAATAAAATCGTTGAAAATCCGAAAAACCTTGAATTTGTAGAAATGGTATCAGCGCAGACGCCGCGTGCCCTTCCGGATGTCTCTGCTTCAGTCATCAATAACGGTATTGCTGTAGATGCAGGCTTTAACCCAACTAAGGATTCAGTTTTTATTGAAAGCGAAACCGCTACTCCGTATGTAAATATCATTGCTGTCCGAACAGAAGACAAAGATAACAAAACGCTTAAGAGAATTGCAGAACTTTACCAGGAAGATGATGTAGCTGATTTCATCACGAAAGAATATGACGGAAGCATGATCCCGACTTTCATTCCATTAAGTGATATTGGCTGGTAATTAATTTATCGCAGTCTAACGGGCAGTAAGACCCCCACCAATCGGGTTCGTAGTGTCGATTGATCGAAGCGCTAGCGGAGATCTTAGCGACACTAGAACGCGACTAACAATCAGTGGGGGATAAGGAAAACCCCCACTGATTGAAGTTTCACTTTATAAAAGGAGGAACAATGATGACGGCACCTGTAAAAGCACTATCCGAACTGAAAGAAGTAATCAAGAAGAATGTTGATGATAACAAGGAACTTTACCTTTCCGCAAGCCACCAGATCCATGCAAACCCGGAAATAGGGAATGAGGAGTTTTTTGCCTCGGGCTTGCTTTCAGGCATTCTTGAGCAGGAAGGATTTGATGTAGAGCGGGCAGTGGCCGGTCATGAAACAGCTTTCCTGGCCCGGAAAAAATCCGCTAAGCCGGGGCCGTCCATTGCTTTCCTTGCAGAATACGATGCCCTTCCCGGGCTGGGCCATGGATGCGGCCACAATATTATCGGCACGACAAGTGTGGCAGCAGCCATTGCATTGAGCAAGGTAATTGAAGAGATCGGAGGAGAAGCAGTAGTATTGGGGACCCCGGCGGAAGAAGGCGGGCCAAATGGGAGTGCAAAAGGAAGCTTTGTGAAGCATGGATTGCTTGAAGGCATTGATGCTGCCCTTATGGTTCATCCGTCAAACCATACCCGCCTGACCAGTTCATCACTTGCTGTGGATCCACTTGACTTCGAGTTTATCGGAAAACCTGCTCATGCGGCAGCTTCACCGGAGGAAGGAATCAATGCTCTCGATGCAGTCATTCAGCTGTTCAACGGAATAAATGCTCTCCGTCAGCAATTGAAGGATGATGTGCGAATCCATGGAATTATTACACATGGAGGGGATGCACCAAATATTATTCCTGAATATGCAAAAGCCAGATTCTTCATCCGTGCTTCAGCCAGAACAAGCTTAAATGAGGTAACACGGAAGGTTAAAGCTGTCGCAGAAGGCGCCGCACTGGCAACAGGAGCCAAGCTGAATGTGATTGCTTTTCAAAACCAAGTAGATAACCTGCTGTTAAACAAGACATATGACCAGGTGTTTAAAGAAGTGATTGAAGACTTGGGAGAAATCGTAGTGGAAGGGGACCGGGATGGAATCGGTTCGACGGATGCCGGCAACATCAGCCAGGTGGTGCCAGCCATTCACCCTTATATTAAAATTGGTGCGGATGATCTTGTTGCCCATACAGTTCCGTTCCGGGAAGCCGCCGCATCTGCAAAAGGTGATGAAGCGCTGATAACAGGAGCAAAGGGGCTGGCTCTCACAGCATTCAAGCTGGTAACGGACCCGGAACTGCTTAAATCCATTAAACAGGAATTTCTAGAGCGAAAAGCTGCTGAATAAGAACAAAAGCTATCCTTTTGCGGATAGCTTTTCCTCTTTTTTGTGAGTGTTTTCCTCATATTTGAGGGTTGTTTCCCTAGTTTGCTGAGTCTTTTCCTCAAATCAAGTGTTCGTTTCCCTAATTTCAACATCCTTTTCCCGAATTTCACATTTGCCTACTGTTCCTTCATCCGTTCCTGTGCCATCCGGATAAGTTCCTTCACCATGCTGCCGCCAATCTTTCCGCCAACAGTGCCTGCCTGTTTGGATGTAAGCCGGCCATTATAACCTTGCTTCAAAGGCACACCTGCCTCCTCAGCAATTTCATATTTCACTGCGTCAGGATTTTCTCTGTCAACATGATATCCCTGGTTTGCCATTACCTGATTTTTCAGCTGGTCCAATGCACCTCTTGATTCCGGTACTAGCGGGCGTCTTTTTCTTCTGGCCATGATGCATTCCTCCATAATAAGTTCTTTTTCTTATTATGTGAAAGAACGTTTGGATTAACACTGAAAAAACTTGTACATCCTCCGGTGAAAAGCTATTCTAATGGTAGAAACCTTGAATTTTTGTGAAAAATCAAAAGAAGGTGTTTTAAATGGCATTAAAATACTTGTCAGCTCTTCTGCTTCCTGGACTGCTGGTATTGTTTTTTACGAGAGTCAGCTATAATCGTGTGATCGGGCTGGTGCTGACGGTGGGGCTTATTGCTGCTTCTGTATATAAAGGCTACACCAATTCATTTGCCTTAATCGTTTTAGACGCACTTTCACTGACTGTCGGGTTTTGGTATGCCCAAAAATTGAAGCCGAAAATCAAGCCAAGTGCGGAATAAATTTTGCAGAGCCTGTCGAACAAACCTATCGACAGGTTTTTTATTTAATGAGTTAAAACTGTAATTAGGCATACGTCATATAAGCTTATAATGAAGTTCAATCAAACGTTTGATTAAACTCAAGGCAATCAATCAAACGTTTGATTAACCTTTCTTCGACAATCCCCTCAATAATTCGGCATATTTCCCAAGCAATATTTTCTTGGTAAAAACACAAAAACGAATATCCGTTCGCATATTATTGGTTTGTTTTAGGCTCTTTGTGGTAGAATGATGATATGAGTTTTGAGTAAAAAACTGACAAATCAGCGGTGCATCCCGGATCTTAAATTATTTCAATGCTGGTTTGTGATTAATAAATAGATAAAAGTAATTTGAACGGGAGGCTTTTAGGTGAAGGATCAATTTGAATTAGTCTCAAAATATTCCCCACAGGGCGACCAGCCGGGGGCAATCAAAGAAATAGTGAAGGGAATCAATTCCGGCAAGAAACACCAGACACTTCTGGGTGCGACAGGAACGGGTAAGACCTTCACGATTTCGAATGTCATAAAAGAAGTAAACAAGCCAACGCTTGTTATTGCCCATAATAAAACACTCGCAGGACAGCTATACAGTGAATTTAAGGACTTTTTTCCAAACAATGCGGTTGAGTATTTTGTCAGCTATTATGACTACTATCAGCCTGAGGCGTATGTACCTTCTACAGATACTTTTATTGAAAAAGATGCAAGTATCAATGATGAAATAGATAAGCTTCGCCACTCGGCGACTTCCTCCCTGTTTGAGCGGAATGATGTCATTATTATTGCCAGTGTCTCCTGCATATATGGTTTGGGTTCACCTGAAGAATACCGTGAAATGGTGCTGTCCCTCAGAACCGGAATGGAGATTGAGAGGAACCAGCTTCTTCACAGGCTCGTTGACATCCAGTACGAGCGCAATGATATCGACTTCCAGCGCGGTACCTTCCGTGTACGCGGAGATGTAGTCGAGATTTTCCCGGCATCACGGGATGAGCATTGTATCCGTGTGGAATTTTTCGGAGACGAGATAGACCGGATCCGTGAAGTGGATGCCCTTACAGGTGAAATAATGGGTGAACGTGAACATGTTGCGATTTTTCCGGCATCCCACTTCGTAACGCGTGAAGAAAAAATGCGGATCGCCATCCAGAACATTGAAAAAGAGCTGGAAGTGCGCCTTGCTGAATTAAGAGAAAACGATAAGCTTCTTGAAGCACAGCGCCTCGAGCAGCGGACCCGCTATGACCTTGAAATGATGAGGGAGATGGGTTTTTGTTCCGGAATCGAAAACTACTCCCGTCATCTTACGTTAAGACCTCCTGGTTCAACACCGTATACCCTTCTGGATTACTTTCCGGAAGACTTTTTGATTGTGATTGATGAATCGCACGTAACTCTGCCGCAAATCCGCGGTATGTTCAATGGTGACCAGGCAAGAAAATCTGTGCTTGTGGACCATGGTTTCCGTTTGCCTTCAGCGATGGATAACAGGCCGCTTACGTTTACCGAATTCGAAAAGCATGTGAAGCAGGCTGTTTTTGTTTCGGCAACACCCGGCCCTTATGAGCTTGAGCATACACCTGAAATGATTGAGCAAATTATCCGTCCAACCGGTCTGCTTGATCCTACAATTGATGTCCGTCCAATCGAAGGTCAAATTGATGATCTCATTGGCGAAATCCAGGATCGTGTTGAGAAAAACGAACGTGTTCTTGTTACCACTTTAACGAAGAAAATGTCTGAGGATTTAACAGACTATTTAAAGGAAATCGGCATTAAAGTCCAGTACCTGCACTCTGAGGTAAAAACGCTTGAGCGGATTGAGATTATCCGGGAGCTTCGTCTTGGCAAGTACGATGTGCTGGTCGGGATTAACCTTCTGCGGGAGGGACTGGATATTCCTGAAGTATCCCTTGTTACCATACTGGACGCTGATAAAGAAGGCTTCCTCCGTTCAGAACGTTCACTCATCCAGACGATTGGGCGTGCAGCACGTAATGCAAACGGCCATGTCATCATGTATGCAGACCGGATTACGGACAGCATGGAAAAAGCCATCAGTGAAACAAAGCGCCGCCGTTCCATTCAGGAGGAGTACAATGAGAAGCATGGCATCACGCCAATGACTATCCAGAAGGATATTCGCGATTCGATCCGTGCAACCCATGCGGCAGAAGAGCAGGAAGAATACCAGCCGTCAGCAAAGCTCGGCAAGCTGAACAAGAAAGAGCGCGAGAAGCTGATCGGCGATATGGAAAAAGAAATGAAGGAAGCGGCAAAATCCCTCAATTTCGAAAGGGCTGCCGAGCTTCGTGATTTAATATTAGAGCTGAAAGCGGAAGGATGACGAAAAAATGGCGATGGATAAACTGATTGTAAAGGGTGCCAGAGCCCATAATCTGAAAAATATAGATGTCACCATTCCAAGAGATAAGCTTGTCGTCCTGACCGGACTTTCAGGTTCAGGAAAGTCCTCTCTGGCCTTTGATACAATTTACGCAGAAGGTCAGCGGCGCTATGTGGAATCATTATCTGCTTACGCACGGCAATTCCTCGGTCAGATGGATAAGCCTGATGTGGATGCGATCGAAGGACTGTCTCCGGCAATCTCGATTGACCAAAAGACAACAAGCCGAAATCCTCGTTCCACAGTGGGAACAGTGACAGAAATTTATGATTATCTGCGATTATTGTTTGCACGGGTGGGGCGTCCCACCTGTCCGATTCACAATATCGAAATCTCTTCACAGACCATAGAACAAATGGTTGACCGGATTATGGAATACCCTGAGAGAACAAAGCTCCAGGTTATGGCTCCCCTTGTTTCCGGCCGAAAAGGGACACATGTAAAAGTGTTCGAGGATGTGAAAAAGCAGGGATTCGTCCGTGTCCGTGTCGACGGAGAAATGATGGATCTCGGTGAAGAGATTGAGCTGGAAAAAAACAAAAAGCATTCAATAGAAGTAGTAATCGACCGCATTGTCGTAAAAGAAGGCGTAGCCCCAAGGCTTGCAGATTCATTGGAAACTGCTTTGAATCTGGGCAATGGCAAGGTGCTTGTGGACGTCATTGGGGAAGAAGAACTGCTGTTCAGCGAGAACCATGCCTGCCCCCAATGCGGGTTTTCAATCGGTGAGCTTGAACCAAGAATGTTCTCATTTAATAGTCCATTTGGTGCCTGTTCGGAATGTGATGGATTGGGCTCTAAGCTTGAGGTTGATGTTGATCTGGTAATACCCAATAAGGATCTTTCATTAAAACAGAATGCCATTGCGCCATGGGAACCGACAAGCTCTCAATATTATCCTCAGCTGCTTGAGGCCGTCTGCAATCATTATGGGATTGATATGGATGTGCCGGTTAAGGATATCCCTGAACACTTGCTTGAGAAGGTTTTATACGGATCAGCCAAGGACAGTATCTATTTCCGATATGAAAACGACTTTGGCCAGGTAAGGGAGAATTATATTCGTTTTGAAGGTGTCATCCGCAATGTGGAGCGCCGCTATAAAGAAACAAGCTCTGATTATATCCGGGAGCAAATGGAGAAATACATGGCCCAGCATCCATGTCCTACCTGCAAAGGCTACCGCCTGAAGCCGGAAACACTTGCGGTCCTTGTATCCGGAAAGCATATTGGCCATGTAACAGAATATTCGATTGAGGAAGCATTCAGCTTCTTTGAGAATCTTACACTGTCTGAAAAAGAAATGAAGATTGCCAATCTTATTTTCCGTGAGATTAAGGAAAGGCTTGGGTTCCTCATCAATGTCGGGCTTGATTACCTGACATTAAGCAGGGCAGCGGGAACTTTATCAGGCGGTGAAGCCCAGCGTATTCGCCTGGCTACACAAATCGGCTCGCGCCTGACGGGTGTACTCTACATTCTGGACGAGCCTTCCATTGGTCTCCATCAGCGTGATAATGACCGGTTGATTGATACGCTCAAAAATATGCGTGATATCGGCAACACCCTGATCGTGGTGGAACACGATGAAGATACAATGGTGGCAGCCGACTATTTAATTGATGTGGGCCCGGGAGCGGGAGTTCATGGAGGACAGATCGTCTCAGCGGGTACGCCTCAGGAGGTAATGGACGATCCAAACTCCCTCACAGGGCAATATCTGTCAGGCAAGAAGTTCATTCCGCTTCCAATTGAGCGCCGCAAGAACGACGGACGCTTTATCGAAATTAAAGGGGCTAAAGAAAACAATCTTAAAAATGTGAATGTTAAGTTCCCGCTCGGCACCTTTATTTCTGTTACGGGTGTTTCCGGTTCAGGAAAAAGTACGTTAATCAATGAAATTCTTCATAAAGGGCTTGCCCAGAAGCTTCATAGAGCCAAAGCTAAGCCGGGTGAGCATAAGGAGATAAAAGGTATTGATCACCTGGATAAAGTCATTGATATTGACCAGTCTCCAATCGGGCGGACACCCCGTTCCAATCCGGCAACCTATACAGGAGTGTTTGATGATATTCGCGATGTATTTGCTTCAACCAATGAAGCAAAAGTTCGGGGCTATAAAAAGGGGCGATTCAGCTTCAATGTAAAAGGTGGACGATGTGAAGCATGCCGCGGAGACGGAATCATTAAGATTGAAATGCACTTCCTGCCTGATGTGTATGTGCCATGTGAAGTTTGTCATGGCAAGCGCTATAACAGGGAAACACTTGAAGTTAAATACAAAGGGAAGAATATTTCGGAGATTCTCGATATGACAGTGGAAGATGCACTGGAGTTTTTCGAAAATATTCCTAAGATCCGCCGCAAACTGCAGACGATATATGATGTTGGCCTGGGATACATTACATTGGGGCAGCCTGCGACAACTTTGTCCGGCGGTGAAGCGCAGCGTGTTAAGCTTGCTTCTGAATTGCACCGCCGTTCAACGGGCCGCTCCCTATATATTCTTGATGAACCGACAACAGGTCTTCATGTGGATGATATCTCAAGACTGCTAGTGGTCCTTCAGCGTCTGGTTGAAAATGGAGATACCGTACTGGTTATCGAGCATAATCTCGATGTCATCAAGGCCGCTGATTATATCGTCGACCTTGGGCCTGAGGGTGGAGATAAGGGCGGCACCATTTTAGCCGCAGGTACGCCGGAAAAAATTGCGGAAGTTCCGGAATCCTATACAGGCAAATATCTTAAGCCGATTTTGGAAAGAGACCGTCAGAGAATGAAACAGCAAATAAAAGAAAAAGAGGGCGTGACAAACGCTTAGTTACAGGAGCAGTACCTTTTTGGTACTGCTTCTTTTAATAATAAGGAAGTATAATTTTAACTTTGAGTACTGTCTAGCTCCACAAGGAACGCTTCGACAGCATCATCATCGCACGACTAAAAGCGTTAGCTTTTAGGAGGAGCGCCTACCCCCTCGAGGTGTCGGGGGTGGGCAAGGCGCTTGCGCTTTTCTTTTGGAAATGAGATTAAACAACTGGGATGCGGGGTAAAGAACATGCGTCTGCAGCAGCCCTTAATTATCTCAACCAAGAAAGGAACTTACACTATGAAAAATAAAATTTACCTTTTAGCAGGCATTATCCTGTTAGGGATCGGCATCTATCTTTCCATCACATTCCTTGGAGATGAGAAAAAAACGGAAAGCAGCCAAATGATTGTTGCTTTTGGGGATTCACTTACCTTTGGATATGGAGATGAAACAGAAGCGGGCTATATTGGGAGGCTGCAGAGCAAGCTGGATAAGGAATATCAGGATAAGAATTACCGCATAACAAATCATGGAGTGTATGGCTATAAATCTTCTGATGTCCTTCAGCAAATGCTCAAACCGAAAGTGGCAGAGGATATCAAAAATGCAGATATGTTCATTGTATATATTGGCACAAACGATTTGCTGAAAAGCAATGGCGGTGATCTGTATCCGCTCCATCACGAAAATCTTGTTGAAGCTAAGGACATATATGAAGATAAACTGAATGGTATCCTGGAAACACTCGAAACTGCCAACAGTGATGCACCTGTTATCCTGATTGGACTATACAATCCTTATCCTGACGGCGACCGGATTGAAAAGTATATTGACCATTGGAACAAATCCATCAGAAAAAAAGCGGCAGAAGATAAACATATCACCTACATTTCCACCAATGAACTGTTCAAGGGAAAAAACAAAAAACAATACTTCGCTGATTCCCTTCATCCAAACGGAAAGGGTTATGAGCTGATTGCTGAAAAAATTATAGATAATTACTCATTTTAAGTTCTTGGTTATGTCTTATAAAAATTGCTTCTGCGTAGACTTTGTTTTCTTATATGCTGTGAAAACGCTAATATGATATTTTTGTGTGTTGATTGGAGCGGAAGGTGCGAGATCCTCGAAAATGCTGCCGCATTTCCTTCGTGCGGTGATTATTCGTGGATGCTTATTCAAAGTCCTGCGGGAGTAGCGGGACAGGTGAGACCCCGCAGACGCAGAGCGTCGAGGAGGCTCACCGCCTGCCCCGCGGGTTTGCTGAGTGCCTGCAGCGGAAATCAACACTCCCACATCAACAGGCAATATCTCCTCCTTTTAATTGATAACACAATGTAATGTTCCAGCAAAATCTGTGTAACCAAGCAGCGTTATACTCCTATATAAGGGAAACTATTGTCTGGAAACAGAAGGGGAGGTCATTATGGAGGATTATTTAGCGAAGTCACTGGAAGAATGGAAAGAAGATATTTCTGAAGTTTTGGACCAGATTAATAATGAATACGAGGATGTAAAAAAAGAGCTGAAAGTATATTCCTACAAATACGGGATTACAAAGCAGGTTATCCAATCTACTGTGAACGAAGAGATCATTGATAATATCCGTGAAATGTATCATAAGCCTTTTGAAGAGAAGTATAACGAATTGAAAGAGTACATACGTGATCTAGATGAAAAACGAAAGGTTTTCCAGATGTTTGTCAATAAGATCGACGAAGTGAAAAAGAAGGAAGCGCCGCGCACCGACCTGGCAGCTGCCTATAAATAGCCAAAAAACCGTCTTTGAATAAAAGGCGGTTTTTTTAAAAGATAAGAAAGTATATAATTTTTGAACTTTGATAACTGTCTAGCTCCAGCGCCTACCCCCTCGAGGTCACAAGCCAATCCTCCCAAAAAGGCAAAGAACGCCTTTCCGGGAGGCTCGTCTTGTGCTTGTCGGGGGTGGACAAGGCGCTTGCGCTTTTCTTATAGAAAAGGCTATGAGACTTGAGGCCATGGAGCCCATCAGCCTGCAGATGTATTTTTAAGAATATGGAGGAAAATGCTCCGTTGATTTTCTATAATGAAGAGGAAGCTGAAACTTTTACCGCGCCAGTTCCGTATTACACAGATAAAGGAGCTGAGAACATTGGAAACAAGAAAGGTTCTATCTGCTTTAAGTTATTTTAGCATTATGTTCGCAGGATTTATTTTTCCGCTTATTGTATTTTTTGCTTCAGAAGACAGGGAAGTGAAGCGGCATGCAAAGAGTGCATTCTTATCACATTTGATCCCGCTGGTTCCTGTTCCATTCATTGTTTTTGCAGCGGTAACTCAGTTTACAGTATATGATCAGGAAATTCCGGTATTTTTTCTTGCAGCTGTCGGCATCACAATCATTCTGCTATTAATTGTATTTATATGGAATATCATTAAAGGGGTAAAAGTCCTGATACAGGAATAGAACTAATAGAGGAGGGCCAGAAAATGAAAGAGGAACGTAAACGTATTTTGAAAATGGTCGAGGATGGAAAGCTTACAGTTGATGAAGCTTTAACTCTGCTGGAACAGCTTGAGCAAACAAATCAGACGATGGAACAGAAGCAGGAGGACTTAATTAAGGAGCTATCTGCTGAAGTAAAGTTTGAAGAAGCTAAAAAAGGTGAGCCATATAGCTCAAAGCATCAAAGTGCCAAGGAGAAAATCATTGATTTTGTAGATTCAGCATTTAAGAAAGTGAAGGATCTGGATCTTGATTTTAATTTTGGGAAAAGTGTTGAAATCTCTCATATATTTCAGCATGCAGACGCATACTTAAAAGATCTGGACATTGATGTTGCCAATGGAACAGTTAAGGTAATTCCGTGGGAGCAAAGTGATGTGCGTGTTGAATGCAAGGCCAAGGTCTATCGTGTGGATAATCAGGATGAAGCACGCAGAAATTTCCTGAAGGATGTTATTTTTGCCATTGAAGGGCAAAGGCTGAGGTTTTCCACTCAGCAGAAGTGGATGAAGCTTGAAGCAGTCATCTATATTCCAAAGTCTGAATATGAAAATGTGAAAATCCGCATGTTTAATGGGCCGATTGAAAGCCAAAACTTATCAGTGGAAAACTTTAAAGCGAAAACGGCTAATGGAAAAATAACGGTTAGTGATTTGAACAGCCGTAATGTGGAGGCTGAGACAGCCAATGGGCAGATTACCATTCAAAAAAGCCGCATCGATCATGTGGAAGCCGAAACATTAAATGGCGCCATTCTGGCTGATGGAGACTTCAAAAAAGCTGAACTGCAATCCTTTAATGGAAATGTAACGTGCAGGGCAGAAAATGAGCGCTGCGAATGGATTGAAGCGAAGGCAGCGACGGGCAGCATCGATCTGTTTGTTCCGGATTTCGCTGCTGTCAGCGGAGAGCTTCGCACCAATCTGGGCAGTTTCCATCCTGACATTGAGGGTATTGAAGTAATAGAAGAAAAGAGCGAAGTGATTCAGAAAATGATGCGTTTTAAATCTGTAAAAGAAAGCGGCAGCGGACTTAAGCTGCGGGCTGACTCAAAGACAGGTGCCATCACAATCAAGCGGTCAACTGCCTGGTAAAATGGGGTGGAAAGGGCGCCTTCCGCTTTTCTTGATAGAATGTATCATTTCTGAAGCTGGATTACTGTCTAGCTCCAGGCGCCATCGGCTCGAGGTCATAAGCCAATCCGGCCAAAAGGTTAAAGAACAACCTTTCAGCCGGCTTGTCTTATGCTTGTCGCCGATAAGCGGGCGCCTTCCGCTTTTCTTGATAGGAGGGATTTTTAATGAACAAATTAATTCGCTCCCGCAGCAACCGGAAATTAGCGGGAGTATTGGGCGGCTTATCAAAATCGATCGGAATAGACGCTACCATACTCAGGGTGATTTTCATTGTTTTATTATTTACAACTGGCGTTTTTCCGATGACACTCGTTTATGCCCTGCTTGTGTTTGTGCTTCCTAATGAAGAGGGGCTGTAGGACATGAGATGGATCCTGGGAATCTTGATAAATGCGGTCCTGTTTGTAGCGATCGCAGGTTTTTTCAAGGATTCGTTTTACTTGTCGGGATTTGGGGCTGCCGTTGGTGCCAGCTTCATGCTTTCTATCCTGAACATTCTTGTGAAGCCAATCCTGATTATTTTAACTCTTCCCGTAACTGTTTTAACGCTCGGTTTGTTCCTGTTCGTCATCAATGCTGTCACGCTTATGATAACGGATGGATTTATGGGTGATTCTTTTGAAATTGCCGGGTTTGGCACAGCGATTCTGGTATCGGTGATTATGTCTATCGTTAACCTGATCATTCAAAAAGCAATCCTGGAACCGGCGAGGGAAAAATAAATGCGTTAAAAAGCCAGCATCCATAATGCTGGCTTTTTCCTATTCAATAATCGTGGCATTAAAGCCATCCTTCTGCAGATTTCCGGCAAGCTTCTCTGCAAGCTGCTTTTCGGAAAAGGCAATTTGAACTTTGTATTGTTTGATTCTATCATGCTTTCTTAAGCCGTATTGTTCGGCAATTGCTTTTGCAATAGCCTGTGCACATCGTTTTCGGTAAATGGGGGTCCGGAGAAGGGAGGCTTCCTCTTTATTGGTCATAAACCCGCATTCCACAAGAACTGCAGTCATCTTTGTCTCACGCAGCACATGGAAATCAGCTGTTTTAACTCCCCGGTCCCGCAAGCCTGTAGAACTGATTAAGTTTCGCTGGATCTTTTGGGCTAATGCCAATGCTTCTCTAGGCTTGGAAGGGTAGACATATGTTTCAATTCCGCCTGCGCTGTTCCATTCGCCTGTTCCGTACGCATTGGCATGGATGGACACATAGCAGTCAGCGTTTTGAGTATTTGCCAGGGAGGTTCTTTCGGCAAGCGGCACGTCCCGTTCATCGGAGTGGGCAAAGAAAACCTCTGTATTCTGATACTTTCCCAGCATTTCCTTTGCAAGGCTGGCGACTGCACGGTTGAATTCATATTCTCTCATTCCATCAGGGCCACGTTTGCCAGGGGTGCTATATCCATGTCCGGCATCCAATATGATCTTCATCTGATCGCTCCTTTCTGATAAAAATATCTTCATCTATATAATATGGACAAACCTTCCAAAAGGACATGGCAAAATGAAAATTAGGAGAAAACCCTAAGGGCTTTCTCCTATTTTGGAGCGCGCTGCATCGTATGAACAAATTTGTAGCGGTCTGCACGGTATGCTGATTTTACAAGCTCAAAAGGTGTGCCGTCCTCTAAAAAGGAAGTGCGGGCGATAAGGAGTACAGGTGATCCAGGGTCTACCTGCAGGTGGTTTACCTCCGTTTCCTTAGCGATTGAGGCTTCAATCTGCTGGGTGGCTTCCCTGATGGTAAGGGATAATTTTTCTTCGATATGCTGATAAAGTGACTTGTTGATGATTTCTTCCGTAAGCCCTTTAACGAGATTGGCAGGCAAGTAGGTGGTTTCCAGCGCCATTGGCAGGCTATCAGCCATCCGTACCCGTTTGATTTCATATACCGGTGTGTTTTCTTTTATATCAAGCTTTCTCGCCAGCTGAGGCTCGGCCGGAATGATTTCAAAGGATATTAGGCGGCTGCTCGGCACCATGCCGCGCTCTTTCATATCTTCCGTAAAGCTGGTTAATCCCTGAAGCTTTTGTTCGACCTTCTGCTTGTTGACAAAAGTTCCGCGTCCTTTTTGCCTGTATAAATAGCCATCGTTGACAAGGTTATTTAATGCCTGTCTGACTGTCATTCGGCTAATCTGATATTGCTCCGAATACTC
Source organism: Bacillus sp. 22-7 (assembly GCF_010628845.1). Classification (NCBI taxonomy): domain Bacteria; kingdom Bacillati; phylum Bacillota; class Bacilli; order Caryophanales; family Bacillaceae; genus Bacillus; species Bacillus sp. 22-7. The sequence goes on from NZ_NJQY01000010.1 coordinate 58,866, forward strand.
GCGCTCAGAAGGAATGGCTTCATCAGGCTTTAACTTGCCGTTTTCTATTAATTGTTTAATATACTCTTCCAATTGGTGATATATCGGGATGGGTGATTGCTTATCGATCATGGAAATTCTCCTATCACTATTTATACTGATCATCAGTCCTGACTGACGAGGCTAAGTGCTTCTTCATCGGCGATGATGGTTACATTCGGATGAAGATTCAAGGCTGACGCTGGAAACTGTTCATCAGGCTCTCCGTTAACCAATTGTCTGATGGCTTCTGCCTTGGCTGACCCTGATGCGAGCAGGATGATTTCCCGGCTATCAAGAATCGAAGCGATTCCCATTGTAATGGCTTGGGCTGGAACGTCTTCTATAGAACTGAAAAATCTTGCGTTAGCCTTACGCGTGCTTTCCGCAAGGTCCACGACATGCGTACGGCTGTTAAAGGCAGTGCCCGGTTCATTGAATCCGATATGTCCGTTGCGTCCGATTCCCAGCACCTGCAGATCAATGTCCACCAGATCCTTGATCAGCTGTTCATACCGTTCGCATTCCCTGGACATATCTTCTGCGGCTCCATTGGGAAGATGCGTGTTTTCGAGCTGGATGTCCAGATGATCAAATAGTTCGCTATTCATGAAATGCCTGTAGCTATTAGGATCAGTTGGGGGCAGGCCGATATATTCGTCCAAATTAATCGTCGTGGCTTTTGCATAAGAAGTGCCATTTTCCTGATGATCTTTAATCAGTTCGGCATAAACTCCTTTAGGTGTACTGCCGGTTGCAAGCCCTAATGTCATATCAGGCTGCCGGCGGACTTTATCAATCACCAGCCTGGCAGCTTTTCGGCTCATATCGTGATAATCGGCTGTTCGAATGATTTTCAATTCCCTTTCACCTCACGTTCGAAGGCTTTGACGCCTCGGCAGAAGGTCATGGCAACTTCAAGGTTCTCATCGAGTACAACCAGGTCCGCATCCTTGCCTTCTGAAATGCTGCCTTTCCGGTCGAAAATATTGAGCTGTCTGGCCGGGTTGCTGCTCGCAAGCCGGACAGCTTCATGCAGCTGTATATCTGTAAAGTCAATCATATTTTTTATGGAGTCTTTCATTTTTAAGATGCTTCCAGCCAATGTGCCGTCAGCAAGCAGTGCCTGGCCATTTTCGACCTTTACATCCTGTCCGCCAAGATCATAATGGCCATTTTTCAGGCATTTGGCTCTCATCGAATCGGTTATCAGGATCATACCATCAGCGCCTTTGGCGTTTAGTGCAAGCTTGATCATCTCTGGACGGACATGGATGCCGTCAGCGATCATTTCAACGATCAATTCCTTAAATAAAAGCGAAGCGCCGGCAACACCAGGTTCACGGTGATGCATGCCTCTCATTCCGTTAAACAGGTGGGTCACCTGTTTAGCTCCAGCCTGAACAGCCTTTTCCATTTCGGTGAAAATGGCATCACTATGGCCGATTGAAGGGACAACGCCATTTTCACTTAAATAGCGGATAAATTCATAGCCATTAGCTTTTTCTGGTGCCAGTGTGATCAGTTTGATCGTTCCGTCCGCTGCTTCCTGCCAGCGCTTAAAGAGTTCAATATCAGGCTCAAGGATATGATCCTTCGGCTGGGCTCCGCCTCTTGCTTCGTTAATAAACGGGCCCTCCAGGTGGATTCCGATTACTTCCGCCTTGCCGGGAGTATTTTGTTCTTTTTGAAAGTGAGCCGCATTGATCAGTGCAGCTTCTATTTTTTCTTTTTCCTGTGTGATGGTTGTAGCCAGAAAGCTTGTAGTCCCTTCTTCAGGCAAAACGCCGGCCATCGTGTTCAGCGCTATAAATGTGGCATCCATCGTATCGGAACCGCCAGCGCCATGTATGTGGACATCAATAAACCCCGGACTGATTGTGTGCTCATGGGAAAGTTCTATAATTTCTGTATCCTGGCCGATGGCAGGAAGCTCCTCCAAAGTTCCAGTCTGCAGGATTTGTTCATTTTCTATTAAAATAAAACCTTTATCAATCGTGCTGTTTTCCAGAAGGATTCTGGCATTTTTCAGTAATAGACGGCTCATTTTCAGTTCATCTCCGTTTGAATGATACTTTTATTATAAAAGGTTTGTAATTAGATGTCTATACCAGTTTAAGGATTTTACTTTCTAACACTTTTTGGTCTATACAACTAAAAATAGGATAGAAGGCGATCGGACGCTTTCTATCCTATTTATTTGAGTTTTAGGAGAAATACATACCAAATAATGATTAATTTGTATCTGCAGCTGCTTCCCGTAAGTAGCCATTATGCTTTTTCAGAAGCTCGGCGGCTTCTTCACCTTTTAATCCTGTTAAAATTTGAAGAATAGCGGCCTTCGTATGATAGTTTTGTTCTTTAAGTGCAGCCCGGGCTTCTTCATCAGATGCACCTGTAGCCATTTTAACGATATTCTCAGCACGCTTAAACAGCTTCTCATTTGTCATCTGCACATCTACCATTAAATTGCCGTACACTTTTCCCAGCTTGATCATGGATGCTGTCGTTAGCATGTTCAGGACGAGCTTTTGTGCAGTGCCTGCTTTCATTCTTGTAGAGCCTGTAACCACTTCCGGACCTGTGATAGGTGCAATCGTATATTTAGAGATTTTCCCCATTTCGGAATCTTTGGTGCAGGCAACTGAAACAGTAACAGCACCGACTTCGTTTCCGTATTGAAGAGCTCCGATCGTGTATGGCGTACGGCCGCTCGCCGCAATGCCGACAAGCACATCCTTGTCCGATAATTGAATATCGGCGACATCCTGGCGTCCCTGTTCACTGTCATCCTCAGCACCTTCAACCGCCTCGGTCATGGCTTCCTTGCCCCCGGCGATAATGCCGACAACCATTTCAGGGTTTGTTCCATATGTCGGCGGACATTCTGAAGCATCGATAATGCCAAGACGTCCTGAGGTGCCGGCTCCAACGTAAATCAAGCGGCCTCCTTTTTTAAAGCTCTCCGTAATTTCATCCACCACTTTTACAATGTGAGGGATTTCTCTTGCGATGGCATTAGGAACAATTGTATCCTCCTGATTTATGATTGTAATAATTTCTTCTGTTGTCATTAAATCTATTTCCATTGTTTTTGGGTTTCGCTGCTCTGTATTCAGCTTTGTAATATTCATTATCTATCCCTCACTATTAATTGAAATTTAGTTCCTGCCTTAATCTGATTCAGCAGGGGCATATCTTCTTCTATTACTCTGGCGATTACATTCACGCGTTCATCATGAGGGAGATCTGCCAGTGTAATTTGCATCTCTCCTGCGTAGCGGCCGTATAGAATATTATCAACTGTGACACTGCCTTTTTTACGTTCCAGCTGGTTTACAGGTTCCCATTTATTTGATCCCTGCCCGGCATAGGATCTTGATTCAACCGACCTGACAACATCCCGGGCAGGATCCATCCGATTTGTATGAGGTTTGTTAAGAAGATCCTCATAGATTTGTTCGCCGATCAGCTCGATCCGGAGAGGCACTGTACCTACCGCAATTTTCGCCAGCTGTGCAAGAGTCCTATCTTTTACAGAATGGTCACCAATCAATACCTTGTCTGTCCAGCAGCTGTTCATCAGTTCAGCCGCAGCAGCAACAGGTGACGAGCCCCGGTGTTTTTCAAGAGTAGGCAAACCGGCAAAAATAGGCCCGCGAAGTTCCCCGTCTCCTGGCACAAACGCCATGGTAGTTATCCCCATGCCTTTTAGGAGCTTATTTCGCTCTATTAAAAATTCTTTATCCAAACCGGTTTCCGGCCGCGGGTAAAAGTTATGCCAGGCTTCTATATTATTGGTTTTTAATCCCAGTTCCATCCACTCATGCAATTCTGCAGCAGAGATCGTACTGGCATTGATACCAAGTTTCATTTTTTTTGAGAGTTCAACAATCTGTTCAGAAGTGAAGCCATAATCAGCCCGGATTCCGGTAAGGCCCCATTCGAGAAGTGTATCAATCGAATCCCAGTCCAATCCTAAATGGCCCAATGATTGGGGAGAAACATCTGCGAGGAGTTCCATATGATGCTGCTTTGCCAAAGCCCCAAGATTCTGAAGTAAATGTTTATAAGTGCTGTGGTCATCTTCGGGAATATGGAGGGATGTGAAAATGGAAGTGAGGCCGTGAGAAGCCGCCCTTTCTATCCATTCCGCATTTTGATACTGACGCTCTTCTGATAAGTAAACTGATATTCCAAGCATCCTGGTCACCTCTTTAAATCTGAATTTTGTAAAAACGGGGACTCATAAGTAAAGAAGGAGGAATGGCTCCTCCTTCTCCTAAATTAGAAAATATAAAATCTTGAGTATGGATAACTGTCTAGCTCCACAAGGAACGCTTGGACAGCATCATCATCGCACGACTAAAAGCGTTAGCTTTTAGGAGGAGCGCCTAGCCCCTCGAGGTATCGGGGTGGACAAGGCGCTTCCGCTTTTATATATTTTTAGCCATTTCCTCTTTGAATCCGAACAGCCATGTGAACAGGAAGCCAAAAGCATAGGCAATTAATAGGCCAATCAGATACAGTATGATTTGATTGGTGTGAACGAGAAAGGCAAGCGGTATGCCGGAAACCCCGATTGCTACTGTAGCAATTTTGAAGAACGCCTGGAAAGCACCGCCGACAGCAGCTCCAAGACATGCTGTCAGGAATGGGCGTCCCAGCGGCAAGGTAACCCCGAAAATAAGCGGTTCGCCGATTCCAAGCATTCCAACCGGAAGTCCGCCTTTAATGACTCTCTTCAGACGGGCATTTTTTGTCTTGAAATAAATGGCGAATGCCGCACCTACCTGGCCTGCACCGCCCATTGCAAGAATCGGCAGCAGCGGGTCATCGCCGATTGAGTTAATCAATTCCATGTGAACTGGTGTTAAACCTTGATGCAAACCAGTTACAACTAAAGGAAGGAATGTTCCGGCAAGTACTAATCCAGCCAGGATGCCGCCGACATCAAGTATGCCAAGCAGGCCTTTAGTAATGATATCTGACAGGAATCCGCCAACAGGCTGCAGGATGAAGAAGGTTGCAAAGCCTGTAATTAATAATGCAAGTGTCGGTGTTACGATTATATCAACAGCTGAAGGAACGACTCTGCGGATTCTTTTTTCCAAAAAGGCCACCAATGCAGCAGCGAGCATGACACCGATAAGTCCTCCACGGCCCGGCACCAGCGCTTCACCGAACAAAGTGATATTGGCAAGGCCTGGATTGATTAATAGAATACCGGCCGCACCGCCCAGAGCAGGAGATCCTCCAAACTCCTTTGCTGTGTTAATACCAACAAATACCCCCAGGTAACCGAATAAACCCCAGCCAATCAGATCAAGCATTTGCACAAGAGTAGATTCCGGATCTCCGCCTGATTTGATAATTACATTATTGATCCCTGCAATCAAACCGGAAGCAACGATAGCCGGGATCAGCGGGATGAAGATACTTGCAATTTTTCGTAAAAACAGTTTGAAAGGTGTAGCGTTTTTCTCATTGAGTCCGGCTTTCGTCCGGGCTGCCAGACCCTCCAATGAAGTGTCAATCTCTTCTTCATCATCAACGGAAGAAACATTTTTGCCTGTCATTCTGGAAACTTCGTCAGCTACTTTGGTGACGATTCCTGGTCCCAGTATGATTTGGAGTGTTTCTGCTTCCACAACACCCATAACTCCGTCAATATCCTTGATGCCATTCAGATTGACTTTGCTTTCATCGACCGGCTTCACGCGAAGACGGGTCATGCAGGAGGCCAGTTCCGCAATATTGCCTGTGCCGCCCAACTGCTCCGTAATCTCTTTCGCCAAACGTTCTTCTTTACGCATGAGCTTTTCCCCCTCTTTTTTAAAATGAATAAACGTAATAAGAGCTAAAAAAATAAATGAATTCGCTTACATCCCCATCTTACCAAGGTTAAGTATAGTTGTCTATACCATTTATATATTTTTATATGGGCATGTCATCATATTTATACGCATAACAATCCTGAAAATTGTCCTTTTTAAACAGGATTAAGCATATGGGCCTAGAGTTAATTTTAAAAAATTCGATTTCAGAAATTTGGTTCTGGGTTAAAAAGTGCTAAAATAGAGTGAAACTTCATGAACTTAAAGAATTAAAGAGTTACATATAAAGAGATCATCCGGCAGTGCCAGCATTAAAGGAGGAACTTATTTTGGTAAAAGTGCGCACGAAAGATATTATAGAAAAATTTGGGCTTGAATTGATTGCCGGAGAGGAAGGCATAAACCGGCCGATTACAACGAGTGATATTTCACGTCCGGGCTTGGAGATGGCAGGTTATTTTGATTATTATCCGGCTGAACGCGTTCAATTGATCGGAAAAACGGAACTGTCTTTCGTTGAAAAGTTAACAAATTCTGAGCGGGAAATCCGGCTTGAACGCCTCTGTACAGATATTACGCCCGGCATAATCGTGACGAGAGGACTTGATATCCCTGAAGAACTGATTGAAGCAGCCGAGAGAGAATCGGTTCCGCTGCTTCGCTCCAAGCAAAAAACGACCCGTTTTTCCAGTTTGCTGACAAATTTTCTGGAAAGCAAGCTTGCTCCAACGACAGCTGTTCACGGCGTCCTTGTTGATATTTATGGGGTAGGGGTGCTGATAACAGGTAAGAGCGGAGTAGGTAAAAGCGAGACGGCACTCGAATTAGTAAAACGCGGACACCGCCTTGTTGCGGATGACTGTGTGGAGATCAGGCAGGAAGATGAAGATTACCTGGTGGGAAATTCACCGGAATTGATTGAACATCTGCTTGAAATCCGCGGTCTCGGCATTATCAATGTTATGACACTGTTCGGTGCTGGAGCTGTCCGCAGCTATAAGAAAATCTCTGTGGTTATGAATTTGGAGCTGTGGGACCCGAAAAAACAGTACGATCGTCTCGGCCTTGATGAAGAAAAAATGAAAATCATCGATACGGAGATTACGAAACTGACCATTCCGGTTAGACCCGGACGAAATCTCGCTGTCATCATTGAGGTGGCTGCCATGAACTTCCGCTTAAAGAGAATGGGAATGAATGCAGCCGAACAGTTCACGAACCGCCTCTCAGATGTGATTGAAGACGGAGACCATGATGATCGTTAATCTGTGAAAACTGGTCAACCATTTTTCAATCAAACGTTTGATTGAAAGCTGTTAATCCTCATCAGGCTTCAAAAAAGAATAGATAAAGGGCGCCTCCGCGCTTTCAAAGAATTAATAGAAATTATATCTTTCAAATTTGATAACTGTCTAGCTCCAGGCGCCATCGGCTCGAGGTCATAAGCTTGTCTTGTTTCGGCTCCTAGGGACTCGAGGTCATAAGCCGTTCCCTTCCAGAAGGAAAAAACGCCTTCTTACAGGGACCGTCTTATGCTAGTCGTCCCTGGGCAGTCGCCTCAACATTTCTGTCAATCCGGCACAAAGTTTAAAGAACAACCTTCATGCCGGCTTGTCTTATGCTTGTCGCCGATAAGCGGGCGCCTTGCGCTTTTCGAAAGGAGAAGTGATCATGGAAAACAATATTCAGCCGTTAGATCCGATTGCCATTTCCCTTGGGCCGATTCAGGTCCACTGGTATGGTCTGATTATCGGCCTCGGCATTGCACTGGCTCTCATTATCGCGATGAGGGAAGGGGAAAGAAGGGGACTCCCTAAGGACATCTTTGCCGATTTAATGCTGTGGGCCATCCCGATTGCGATTATTTCCGCAAGGATCTATTATGTTATATTTCAATGGGATTTTTATTCGCAGAACCCGGGTGAAATCATCAAAATATGGAATGGCGGAATTGCCATTCATGGAGCTTTAATTGGTTCTGTCATCACCGCTTATGTTTTCGCAAAGAAAAAGCAAATCTCGTTCTGGAAGCTTGCTGATATTGCAGCGCCAAGCATCATTTTGGGGCAGGCAATCGGCCGCTGGGGCAACTTCATGAATCAGGAGGCGCACGGGAGGGAAGTCAGCCGTGCGTTTCTGGAGAACATGCATCTGCCTGAATTTATCATTAACCAGATGTATATTAACGGAACTTATTATCATCCGACGTTTTTATATGAATCCATCTGGAATATCATTGGATTTATCATCCTTATATTATTAAGAAGAGCAAACTTAAGGCGCGGAGAGCTTTTCCTCTCGTATGTTATCTGGTACTCGATCGGACGATTCTTCGTAGAAGGCCTCCGTACCGACAGCCTGATGCTTACGGAGAATTTAAGAATTGCTCAGACAATATCTATCGTTCTTATTATTGTGGCGCTGGTTCTGATTTTTTATAGAAGAGCAGAAGGTCTTGCCAAAGCTCGTTATTTGGATAAAGCCGAGGGGAAATAACACACATAGGGGAGAGTATTAGAGATGCTGGTTGAATCATCCAAAAAGGGGCTGATGGCCGGCTTAAAGACAACATGGACACTCGGGAAAGTCATATTCCCGGTCACGCTGATTGTGGCACTGCTGCAGCATACGCCGGTGCTTCCATGGGTTATCAAGCTGATCACACCCCTTATGAATCTGATCGGGCTGTCAGGAGATGCAGCCATACCGCTTGTTTTGGGGAACTTCTTGAATTTGTATGCCGGAATTGGAGCTATCCTTACGCTCGATTTAACGGTTAAAGAAGTGTTTATTATTGCCGTCATGCTGTCGTTTTCACATAATATGCTGATTGAAACGGGAGTCGCTTTGAAGGTTGGCGTTAAGCTTTGGGTCGTTCTTACCGTCCGTTTCGGATTGGCGCTGTTGAGTGCCATTGTTATCAACCTTGTTTGGCAGGGCGGATCCGAAACGGCTAAGTACGGATTTATTCCGGCAAAAGAAGAGCAGATGTCGGGGGCATTGCCAATCCTGCTGGATGCACTGCAGACTGCTTTGCTCGGCATTCTCCAGCTTGCTATCATCGTCATTCCGCTGATGATCATTATTCAGATTTTAAAAGATAAGCAATGGCTTGCTGTCTTTTCAAGATGGATGGCGCCTGTGACAAGGGGACTTGGAATGAAAGAAAATACGTCTACAACCCTTGCAGCCGGATTGCTGATAGGCCTTGCTTATGGGGCGGGTGTCATGATCCAGGCTGTAGAGGAAGATGGCGTCAGCAAAAAAGATGTAACGATCGCATTTATTTTCCTTGTAGCCTGTCATGCGGTCGTTGAAGATACACTGATTTTCGTGCCGCTTGGCATTCCGGTCTTGCCGCTGCTGCTGATCCGCCTGGGTGTGGCGATCATTCTGACACTGGTGGTGGCGATGATTTGGAACCGTGCTGATCTGGCAAAAAGAAAGGAAGCAACATATGAGCATTAACACACTATTATTTGATTTAGATGGAACATTAATTGACACAAATGAATTGATTATTTCCTCGTTTTTGCATACGCTCGGAAAATATTATCCTGACCGCTATCAGCGGGAAGATGTTCTTCCGTTCATGGGGCCAACCCTGCATGAAACATTTGAATCCATCAACCCGGAAAAAGTGGAGGAGATGATCTCGGTTTACCGGGAGTACAATATTAAGAACCACGACGTCCTGGTGAAGGAATTTGCCGGCGTGTTTGAAACGGTTCGGACTTTAAAAGAATCAGGATATAAACTGGGCATTGTTACGACGAAAGTTTCCAATGTAGTTGAAAAGGGCTTAAAGCTGACTAATCTTGATCAGTTTTTCGATGTGGTTGTCACGCTTGATCATGTGGATAAGCCAAAGCCGGATCCGGAGCCAATCTTGAAGGCGTTGAGCCTGCTGGATGCGAAGCCGGAGGAAGCCATTATGGTCGGCGATAATTCACACGATATCGATGGCGGAAAAAACGCCGGCACGAAAACGGCTGGTGTTGCCTGGACAGCGAAAGGCCGCGAATTCCTCGCGCGCTTTGAACCGGATTATATGCTGGACAATATGGCTGACCTGCTCGATATCCTTGAGGCAGAAAATCAATGAGAAAAACGGAGCGTTTTCCGGTAGAGGGAGGCAATTCTCTCTGGCATGTGTATAAAACGGTTCCGTTCCTGAAGGTTGTCAAAAACTTTATTGTGATTCAGCTTGCGCGCTATACGCCATTTCTGGGAATGAAAAATTGGCTCTACCGTAATTTTCTGAGAATGAAGGTGGGGGACCAGACATCATTTGCACTAATGGTGATGCTGGATGTCATGTTCCCGGAAAAAATAAGTGTCGGCCGCAACACGGTCATTGGCTACAACACGACAATCCTCGCTCATGAATATCTGATTAAGGAATACCGCCTTGGCCAGGTTGATATTGGCAGTGAAGTCATGATTGGCGCTAACTCAACTATACTGCCGGGTGTCACAATTGGTGATGGAGCCATTGTTTCAGCCGGAACGCTTGTCCATAAAGATGTCCCGGCCGGAGCCTTTGTCGGCGGCAACCCTATGCGTGTCATCTATACAAAGGAAGAGCTTGCCGCTCGCTGGGCGGACGATCCGATATATGGTGCAGATAATAATAAAACTCCGCTTGCTTAGGCTGGCGGAGTTTTTATAATCAATAACTTCAAATAACCTATAGAAAAAAGAACAAACTATATAAGTAAGCTCCTTTTTAAAAAAAGGAGTCTTTTTTATCGCAGTCTAACGGGCAGTAAGACCCCCATTTCAAGACTCAGAGGAATCAAAGGAGGATAAGTGGGGGGCAAACTGCCCAATCTAGCTGTGGCTCCTAGGGGCTCGAGGTCATAAGCCAATCAGCTGATGGGAAGAAAAGCACTCCCCACCATCTGCTCGTCTTATGCTTGTCACCCCAAGG
>NZ_NJQY01000011.1:0-99115 GCF_010628845.1 Bacillus sp. 22-7
CTTGCCGTCGCGCATGCAGAGGCTTAGTTGAACCAATCGGGTTCGTAGTGTCGATTGATCGAAGCGCTAGCGGAGATCTTAGCGACACTAGAACGCGACTAACAATCAGTGGGGATAAGGACCCCCCCCACTGATTGAAGTTTCACTATATTATTATCGTTTAACTTCAGCTTTTAGTGCTGAAATGAAGTCCTCAAATGAAACAGTTTCTGAATTTTGCTCTCCATATTTGCGGACATTGACAGCTTTTTCAGCTGCTTCATTGTCTCCAACAACAAGCATGTATGGAGTTTTTTGCATTTGCGCTTCACGGATCTTATATCCGATTTTTTCATTGCGGTCATCCAGCCCAACGCGGAAACCCTCAGCCTGAAGCTGCTCCTGGACGTTTTTCGCATAATCAAAGTGAATATCAGGAGATACCGGAATGACCTGGACTTGAACTGGGGCGAGCCAAGTTGGGAACGCACCCTTGTACTCCTCAATCAGGAATGCCACAAAACGCTCCATAGTGGAAACTACTCCGCGGTGGATAACGACCGGACGATGAGGCTTTCCATCTTCCCCTACATATGTCAGGTCAAATCGTTCTGGAAGCAGGAAGTCCAGCTGGACAGTGGATAGTGTCTCATCCTTGCCAAGCGCAGTTTTAACTTGTACATCCAATTTAGGACCGTAGAAAGCAGCTTCGCCTTCTGCCTCAAAATAATCGAGGCCGATTTCATCCATCGCTTCTTTAAGCATTGCTTGTGCTTTTTCCCACATTTCATCGTCATCAAAGTACTTCTCAGTATCCTGCGGATCTCTGTAGGAAAGACGGAATGAGTAGTCACTGATATCGAAGTCTTTATATACTTCGAGGATCAAATGTACTACGCGCTTAAACTCTTCCTTGATCTGGTCAGGTCTTACAAAGATATGTGCATCATTCAAAGTCATGCCTCGTACACGCTGAAGGCCGGATAGGGCTCCTGACATTTCATAGCGGTGCATTGTTCCAAGCTCTGCAATACGGATTGGCAGTTCGCGGTAGCTGTGGATGCCATTCTTATAGATCATCATATGATGCGGGCAGTTCATTGGACGCAGAACAAGCTGTTCGTTATCCATCTCCATTACAGGGAACATGTCTTCCTGGTAATGATCCCAGTGGCCGGATGTTTTATAAAGATCCACGCTTCCCATGATTGGAGTATAGACATGGTCATAGCCCAGTCTTTCTTCCTTATCCACGATATAGCGCTCGATATTGCGGCGGATTGCCGCCCCTTTTGGAAGCCACATTGGCAGGCCCTGGCCTACTTTTTGCGAATTCATGAACAGGTTAAGCTCTTTGCCGATTTTACGGTGGTCACGCTCTTTTGCTTCCTCAAGGAGACGCAAATGCTCTGCCAGGTCTTCTTTCTTGAAGAAAGCTGTTCCATAGATCCGCTGAAGCATCTTATTGTCACTGTCGCCTCTCCAATACGCTCCGGCAATGCTTAATAGTTTGAACTCTTTCAATTTGCCTGTAGAAGGAACATGAACACCGCGGCAAAGGTCAAAAAATTCGCCCTGCTCATAGATTGTCACAGTTTCATCTTCTGGAATAGCCTCGATCAGTTCAAGCTTATATTCGTCATCTATTTCCTTGAATATCTCAACCGCTTCATTGCGGCTGACCTCTTTGCGGACAATATCAAGGTTTTCATTAATAATCTTTTTCATTTCTTTTTCAATCACTGGAAGATCTTCTGGTGAAAGTGATTCTTCCAGGTCGATGTCATAATAAAATCCGCCTTCAATGACTGGTCCTACTCCAAGCTTTACATTTTTATATAAACGCTTGATCGCCTGAGCCATCAAATGGGCAGTGCTGTGGCGAAGAACCTCCAGCGCATCGCTTGAGTCCGGTGTTACAATTTCAATAGCTCCATCCTTTTCGATTGGACGGCGAAAATCATACATTTCTCCATCCAGCTTGCCGGCAATTGCCTTTTTCTTAAGGCCTGGGCTGATCGAAGCTGCAATATCTTCTGTTGTCGTTCCCTTTGGAAACTCCTTTACAGCTCCATCTGGAAACGAAACTTTAACAACTTCTGACATGATATTTCCTCCCTTTTTTATAAAGCGCAAGCGCCTCGATCAGCCCCGACAAGCACAAGGCGAGCCTCCTAAAAAGGCGTTCTTTCCTTTTTTGGAGGATTGACTTGTGACCTCGAGGGGCTAGGCGCTGGAGCTGGATTCAGATTTTGCTCCTAAAACGCGTTTTACACTAAAAATAAAAATAAAAAAACCCGTCCCTAAAAAAGGGACGAGTTAATATTAACACGCGGTTCCACCCTACTTCTCGCTTTCATAGAAGACAAACGACTCTGTAGTAAGATAACGGTCTTTTCCCGCCAGCCCATTTCCTGGCTGGAGTTCAGAGGCGGTAAGCATTCAGATCGTGTTAGGAAGGTTTCAGCCTTGCCTTCCCTCTCTTTAAACCGTATTAGAATACCCGTATCCTCATCGCAACTTTTGCTTGATTATTGTAATATGTACGTTATTATAGTTTGTTATTTCAGGAAAATCAAGGGTATCTTTTACATTTTTCATCATCGGCATAAGAATGGACGTTTTGATAATGATAAAAAGCTGCAAGAGGGCTTAATTGAAGCCTTTCTTCAAAAATATTGCGGATTGTTCTGACCAGCGGCTGGTCAAAATCATCTGAATAGAGATAAATAGCTGAAGGCGCTATAGAGAGCAGCGGCGCAATTGTAACAGAATCCACATATACAGGATGATTGGATAATAGCTTGCGGTCAATCATCCTTATGAGCTCTCCGCGTTTAATTTCACACAATTGATCATCATAAAAATAAACACCTTCATCCATAAGGACATGGATCGTATTCATTTTTGGCTGCTTGCCTGACAGGAAATCTCTCAATGTATGAATAAACATCTGATATTCCTGTTCCATTTTGTACTCATCGATGGAGACTTCCACATACTTGGTCATTTCATTCATAAGCGGGCGCATCCGGAATTTTACGAATGAATCAAAAGAAAAGGAAATGTTATTTTGAAACAACTGATCAATTGCGCTTTTTAAGCTTTCTTTTACATCCAGTCCACTGACAAACGCAGCAAGATCCTCACGGCTTCCTTCCAGGATAGAGTGAATAATTTCAAGGATCTGCTGCTGCTCGCCTTCATCATCATAATAATAATGCTCCATCAATATCCGTTTAAACCAATCATCCTGCTTCTGGTTCACGATAAATTGAAAGAATGCTGTTTTAACAGTATTCAGGACATTGCCGCTATTTCCAGCAGAAACTCTGACTATATGTTGATCTTCAAAATGAAGAATATTATTATCACATTGACAAAAAGACTGCAGCTGTTCAAAAAGATGCTCATAGAAATTCCTCGCATCTGTGCTGCTCTGGAAAATGATTTCGATCAACCAAATCCCCCCTTTATACAAATCTCTGTTCTATGTATATGGCGGACTTGGCCAATTTAGAAGTGGGGTTTGGTCTTTAATGTATTAAACGATGGTATTCACGGTATGTTCATTTAGAACAAATTGTTGTTTTTCGCCTATTAATTTTGTCCGTTGATGCTTGTGAAAAAAGCTGCCGATGTTTTTATCGGCAGCTTTCAGATTATACTCTCCTGTTCGGTCCTTCTACAAGCACCGGTTCAGCAAGATATTTAATGCGTTCCATGATTCTTCTTGCCTTCATTTTCTCTTCCTCGCCGCGCTGGCTGTAGGATAGATGATGTTCAAGGCCCTGGAGGTCGAAATTGGAAGTGAAGAAGGTTGGAAGGCTTTCCTGCATGCGAAACTGCAGAATCGGCCCTAAAATCTCATCCCTTGTCCAGCTGGACATGGTTTCTGCACCAATGTCATCAAACATTAAAACAGGTGCTTTTTTAATGGTTTCCATCTTGCTGTTCAAAGTCTGATCACCAATTGAATTTTTCAATTCCCTGAATAATTCTGGAACATAGACAATCATGGAGGATACTTTCCGGCTTGCAAGCTTATTGGCAATAGCACCAAGCAAATAAGATTTGCCTACACCGAATTTCCCATAAAAATAGATCCCTTTTTGCTTGGACCCCGGCTGGTAGTCCATTACAAAAGATGCTGCTTTATCCACAGCCTCAATGCGGTCGTCATCATCATATATCGAATCAAAAGTGGCATGAAGGATATCAGATGGCACATATAAACTCTGAATTAATTTTTCATTTCTCCGCTTTTCATCGTGCATGATCTTGCGCGGGCACTTATCATACTTCAGATCGATTGATCCTCTTTGAATCACCAGTTCCGGATGATAACCCTGCATAAAATTCACACAGCCCTCCAAGCTTGGACATTTATTGCACTCCTTGCTCTGCTGTGTATATTCAAAGAGCTTGCTAAGACTCTTTTCAACCATTTCAGATGTCAATTCATCCCGATGAGTTTGGATAAAAGTCTTCACTTCAGGGTGATTAAGCGTTTGGTTTCTCATCATTTCATATCTTTTTTGAAAACCTTCATTGCCTGAAAGGCGCCTTAATGTTTCGTTAATTTTTTTCATTAATCAGTCACCTCCTGAGATCGCAGTTTTTTTAATTTTTCTTTAAGTTCCCTTTTTTTCAATTCCCGCTCATACTGTTCCTTTTCGCTGTTTTGCTGCTGGGCTTGTTCCTTCTTGGCGGCTTCGCTGCTATTTTCATCAAACCAGTCCGGAAGCATCTCTGTCCTGATCGGCTTCCTTTTGTTCCCCGCTGGGCCTGCTGTTTTCTTTCCTTCTGCCCAATCAAGGTATTGGCGATGTTCTTTTTTAGCTAATTCAATAGCTTCCTGGGGTGTTTTAATCTTCTTTCTTGCCCAGTGGCCTGCTATTTTTTCTACGTAGCCTTTGGTCAGCTTCATATCTGTTTTGAGCATAACATATTGAATCAGCACATTAATTACCCCGGGTAAAAGCTTTTGCTGGAACATGACATCTTCTATAATCTGCAGATCGCCTTTCGAAGGTTCCGCTCCTCCGGATATATCTTTTAAAAGCTGCCTTGGTGAGGTAATTTCCAAATAACGGATCAATTCTTCTTCCTGTGTTTCAGGCTGTTTTTTTTGAGATTGATGGCTGGCAGGCTGAACCCTGTCAATCAGGGATGGCAGCATATCCTGGTTTTGGAATTGATACCAATCACGTGCCGATTTTCTTAATTCATCAATGTTTATCTCATTATCTTCATTCACGGCGCTAATGACAATATTTTTCATCTGGATAGGGTCGATTCCATATAAAAAAGCAAGATTGCTGATTGATTCTTTTACTTTAACTGTAAGGGCTTTTTTTGGTACAAGCGATTCATTCAGCCCTGCCTGAAGCAATTCAAAATTAAAATCTTCACTGCCGATTTGAATGCCTTCCTGCTCCCGCCTTCCAATATACCCTGCCTCATCTGTTTCATTCATCAGCTGTATCACTTCATCGTCAAACGAACCAGGGTGCCCGGATTGAAATACATCCTGGAAAGCCTTCGTTACTTCCTTATACCCTCTTGCCGGCTGCACCTTCTGATCCGAGAAGAAGCGCTTCAGTCTCATAAATTGATTTTTGCCCAACTTCTTATAAAGATAGATATTGAGCATACCGTCAAGGAAGAATTGTTCAGGTGTCAGCGGTGGAAGAAGTTCGTAAATGAATGACCTTGTCTCTTCATCCTTGTTAACATATACCTTTAAAAGTCCTATTCCTTCAAGCTTGAGACGGGCTTCATAAATATCCTTAAGCCCCATCCCCATGAAATTCATTAAACTATGGTGTGAATTTGAAGATGACCATAGCCGGTTTTCTTCAAGCTCTGCCCATAAAGTCATATACAAACTGAAGCACACAGAGCCAATGAGCGGCTGGTATAACAGTGTCAGCACTTTCCGGTCATAATCATGCAAAAGCCCGCTGGCTGCTACTGTATATCGATCAATGGGGAGCATCTCCTGCCAATGCTGGGCCATGGTGTTCACCTTTTTCTATTTAAATTTTTTATTAGGCTGTTCATCAAAAGCATATCCAGCAAAAAAAAGAGCCAAAGAAAAACCTTCAGCCCATCAGCCTAATTCATCAAAAATCAGCGTCAGCGGCAAAACTGACCTGATTATGATTGTTCTTTTTTAATTAGTTCCTTGAGTTCATCAATAAACACATTGATATCTTTAAATTGCCTGTATACTGATGCGAAACGGACATATGCGACCTCGTCCACATTTGCGAGCCTGTCCATGACCATTTCGCCAATTTCATCGCTTTTTATTTCAGAGACACCATTGCTGCGGAGTTCTTTCTCCACTTCAAAAGTAATGTCCTCCAGATCTTTAAGGGCTACCGGCCTCTTTTCACATGCTTTAATAAGGCCTCTCAGAATTTTTTCCCGGCTGAATTCCTCTCTCGTACCTTCTTTTTTCACAACGATTAACGGAATTTCTTCCACTTTCTCAAAAGTCGTAAACCGGTATCCGCATTTCTCGCATTCCCTTCTGCGGCGGATGGATCGGCTGTCATCCACAGGACGGGAATCGAGCACACGGGTATTATTGTTTTGGCATGAAGGGCATCTCATACAATCAGCTCCGAATTTTTTTATAAGTTGGCTTTAGACTAATTACCGAATATTATTTGATACTCTTATCTTATAAAAAAGGAGTTGACAGTACAAGTACAACTATTTATCTGCGTTTCTTGCAGAACCGAGAAAATCATGCCGTTTATTTAACTTTTCATATATCGAAAGTACTTCTCTTTTAAGAAATGGATGCACACCTGCCGGTGAGGACTGCTCAGTTGAAATATTGATATCTACAGCTGTTTCAAAAGGCTTGACAGTCACGACTGTCACAATGGCAAAACAGGATTTGTCTTTTTTAAGTTCTGCTGCAATCTCGCCGTGTTCTTTGGAAATGCTGAGAATGTTTACATTATGATCTGCTCTGAATAACTCTTCAATCGTCTGCAGCATTTGTGCTGTATTGGTTCTATAGTATCTTGTAGTGAGCTCAGGGTCAGAGTGATTTTCGTTTGTTTCACACTGCTTTTTATAGCGGCTGGCAAGCTGCCTAAAAATTGACATTCTCTTTCCTCCATATATTTTTTGTATCCTTATTGTACTATTTTTTATAGAGATACTAAAGGCAATGGATTTTAGGCAAAATAAAAAGAGGTGTATTAGATACACCTCTGGATTGCCTAAGAGTCATTCTGTATTAAAGTACTTGAGCTTGTTTAACTTGAACTGGACCCATACCGCGAGGAATTTCGATATTCTCACGCGTTTGAGCTCCTAACGCTTCTGCAATAAAGTCTGCAGCAATGTTAGGGTCAAGATCTCCACACGTATACACATCAATGCTGGCATAGCCATGCTCCGGGAAGCTGTGAATAGTTAAATGAGATTCAGAGATGATCACCACTCCGCTTACACCCTGTGGCGCAAATTTATGAAATGCAACCTCGCGAATTTCAGCACCAGATTTTAATGCAGCATTTACGAATGTCTGCTCAATAAAATCCATATCATTTAACTTTTCAAAATCGCATCCCCAAAGTTCTGAGATTACGTGACGACCCATAGTTTCCATATTCAAATTTCCCCCTTTAAACTTTTAAGCTATTAATTAATGAAATTCCAGATTTATACTGGTCTATAACTACCACGGGGGAAAGTTAGTCCAGAGAGGTCCTAACCCTTTAAGTAGCTACCATACCAAAACCTCGAAGAAGTTCACGAGGATTAGTATACTTTGTTTAATTTCTTTTTGCAACACATTGTTTTACATTTTTTTTGGCAAAATTTCTGAAGAATTTTCCTTCTCAGGATTTAGTTTTGTCCAATAAAAGGAGCCTGCCGGGGAATGGCAGGCTTTAAGGGTATGGGTAGTTTTATATTAAAAGAGATTGGCAATTATCCAACTTTTACGGCAGATGCCTGAAAAAGTTCCTGTGCAACATATTTTGTCAAGTCTACGACACGGCAAGAATAGCCCCACTCATTATCGTACCAGGCAAGCACTTTCACTTTGCTGGTGCCGATTACCATTGTAGATAATCCATCAATGATGGCAGAGTGTTCATTTGTGTTGAAATCGATTGACACTAACGGTTCGTCAGTAATATCCAGGATACCATGCAGCGATCCTTGTGAAGCTGTAGCAAATGCCGCATTCACTTCTTCAATTGTAACGTCCCGCTTTAAGTCTACCACGAGATCCACTAAGGAAACGTTAGGAGTCGGCACACGCAGTGCCATACCATGCAATTTGCCCTTTAAATGAGGCAATACCAGTGACAAAGCTTTGGCAGCACCAGTGGAAGTCGGGATGATCGACTGTCCGCAGGCACGTGCACGGCGTAAATCCTTATGCGGGTTATCAATATTCTTTTGATCGTTTGTATATGCATGAACTGTTGTCATAAGTCCGTTTTCAATGCCAAATTGTTCATCAAGGACTTTTGCAACAGGTGCAAGGCAGTTTGTTGTACAGGATGCATTTGAAATAATATCATGTTCTTCGATTTTTAATGCGCTTTCATTTACGCCCATAACAATAGTCACATCTTCATTTTTTCCAGGAGCAGTAAGTATGACCTTTTTAGCTCCGGCATCAAGATGAAGAGCCGCTTTATCACGGGAATTAAACTTTCCTGTAGCTTCAATAACGATATCGATATTCATTTCTTTCCAGGGAAGTTCTTCAGGATTCCGGCTGCTGACAAGCTGAACCCTTTTACCGTTCACAACAATAGCATTGTCTTCCGGAACAACGCTTCCCTCGAATGGTCCATGGTTGGTATCATATTTAATTAAGTGTGCCAAAGTTTCAGCCGGATAGCTTGCATTTATGGCAGCCACTTCAAGATTTTCATCAAGGATGGCTTTTCTAAAAACCATACGTCCAATTCTTCCAAAACCATTAATCGCTATTTTCGCCTTCATGTTACGGCCCCTTCCGCATTAGTGTTATACTTTTTATTACCCTAAGATGTAATTAGTATAACATATTGAAGATCATTTGTGATGAATAAAATGCGGATTTTTTAATGTTCAACAATTCAGAAATATCAGCCCATGCACTTTCTGCTTTTTATATGGTAATGGTCTATCTTACAGTCGCATGGCTGATTATTTTTGTCATACTAATTAGGCTTTAAGCACATCAAAAAAGAGCCTATCAAAGGCTCCTCAGACAGCATTCCATTTTTTAAAAATACCCCACAATTGTTTTTCTGTTTCTTCAATTGTGCCATTATTATCAATTACAGCATCGGCCAATGCCTTCTTATCTTTTAAAGGCATCTGGGATTGAATTCTTGCCATCGCTTCTTTTTCGGATAGCTGATTTCTTTGCATCAGCCTTTGCAGCTGTATATCTTCATCTGCATATACTAATAAGGTTTTGTCGCACATGTATTGTAATTTACTTTCAAATAAAAGCGGGATATCAAGAATAATCAGCTGTTCCTTACGGCTGATAGCTTGTTCCTTCTTGGCTGTCATTCTTTTGCGGACGGCAGGATGTACAATGCTATTTAAGGCTTTCCGCTCTGTTTCATTATGAAATATAATGGAGCCCAGTTCTGCACGATCAATTGAACCGTCCTTGAGAAGAACTCTTTCCCCAAAATGACGGAGAATTTCCTGATAAGCTTCCTCACCTTTTTCAACAGCTAACCTCGCTTCTATATCCGCGTCTATTACAGTGTACCCTTTTTTAATTAGGAGAGATGAAACGGTGCTTTTCCCGCTTGCAATCCCGCCTGTCAAACCTACAGTCAGTGACATAGTGAGTTCCTTTCTAATAAAATGCTAGATTTTCAGAATCCCAATTACGATCAAAATAATGCCTGGAATGAATGAGAACTTATGGACCCATCCGCTTTTTGAGAAAACAGCCCCCACCTGCATTCCCATAAACACAAACAGAGAGCTCATAACGGCGACCGTCATTGCCAGGTAGTAAGGTGAGTACCCCAGCATAGCTGCACCGATCCCCGCTCCGAAAGCATCAAGTGATAGGGCGAGCCCAAGCAATAGTGCTTCAATTCCTGTGATGGCACCGGATTTGTCAAAATCGGCGGACATGGGCTTTTTCAGAATATTAATGACAAGCCCAAGAGATTTGATTTCCAGATTTACAATTGTCTTTTCATGCGGGAGGACATCCTTCACCTTTTCCGGCCTGAAAAATTGATATAGAACCCAGGCACCGAGAAAAATCAGAATGACTCCTCCTAAACTTTCAGCTAAAGCCGGGGACAAAAAGGCTTCTATTAAATGGCCGATTGTCATGGCGGCCATTAATGTGAGAGCTGAACAGCAAGCGATTATACTGATCGATTTAAATGGTATGCTCATTTTCCTTAAACCATAGGTTAAACCGACACTGAAACTGTCAAGACTGACAGCAAAAGCAAGTATCAAAAGTGAGAATATATGCGCCATAGAATAGAGCTCCTCCCTGTCAATCGCTACGATAGTATATGGAAGAAGCCCATCCAATGTTATTCGAAACGCAATTTAGCTCTATTCCGGATTATTATTTTCTCTGGCAAGCCGGACAGAATACTGTACCCCTGCCCCCGGTTACGATCCGCTCAAGTGTGCTTCCGCACACTTTGCAACCTTCCCCTTTTCTCCCATAAACAAAAAGCTCAAGCTGGAACATGCCAATTTGTCCCTGGGAATTAACATAGGAGCGAATGGTGCTTCCTCCTTTATCTACCGCTTCTCTCAGGGTATCTCCAATTTCTTTGTGAAGTGTCTCCAATTCGCTTCTTGTTAAGCTATTTGCCGCTCTTTCAGGATGAATTCGAGAACGGAATAAAGCTTCATCCACATATATATTGCCAAGCCCTACGATCGTTTTCTGATCTAGAAGCGCAGTTTTGACATGGCGGGAGGTCCGGGCAAGCCGGGCAGCAAGGTCGTCCACCGTAAATTCTTCTGCAAATGGTTCCGGTCCCAAATGTGCCAGAGGAAGTGCCTTAAGTTCTTCACCCTTTGCATATAGGTGCATCGTTCCAAATTTACGAACATCTTTGTATCTGAGTTCAGTGCCATCTGTAAAATGAAAAATGACATGAGTGTGTTTTTCAGCAGGTTCTTCTTTGGAGTAAAGGCCGTATCTGCCCTCCATTCTCAGGTGGGACACAAGTGCATAGTCAAAGGTGTAGAGGATTAGGAATTTCCCTCTCCTGCCAATGTCCTGAAAGGTTTGGCCTGCTAAAGCATCCTCGAATTGAGCAAGCTCTTCGGGATGCTTAACCATCTTAGGCCAGAAAACCGAAACATGTGAAATGGTTTTGCCGATCACCAATTGCTGCAATGTTCTTCTGACCGTTTCAACTTCAGGAAGTTCCGGCATGGTTATTCCTCCTTTGTCATGAATTTTCTGCATTCAAAAAACAATGTACTATTATTTCGCATCAAACCATGTTGGGCCATAGGAATAATCCACTTTGAGCGGAACTTTCAATTCTACTGTATTTTCCATTACGTCCGGCACGATTTTTTTGAGTTTCTCTATTTCATCCTCAGGTGCTTCAAAGATTAGTTCATCGTGAACTGACAGCAGAAGCCGTGCTTTGAGTTCTTCTTTTCTTAAGCGGTCAGCCATGTCAATCATGGCTTTTTTAATAATATCTGCTGCACTTCCCTGAATTGGAGTGTTCATAGCTGTCCGCTCTGCAAAACTTCGCAGGTTGAAGTTTCGGCTAGTGATTTCTGGCAGATATCTTCTTCTGTGAAGAAGCGTCGAGACAAAACCTTTCTGTTTTGCTTCATGGATAATATCATCCATGTACTGCTTAACACCAGGATAGCTCTCAAGATACCGGTCAATAAATTTTCCGGCTTCTTTCCGTGTGATTCCGAGGCTCTGGGAAAGGCCATAATCACTGATTCCGTAGACTATTCCGAAGTTAACGGCCTTTGCATGGCGCCGCATATTGGACGTAACTTCATCGGCTTTTACATGGAATACTTCCATTGCCGTTTTGGTATGGATATCCATATCTTCATTAAAGGCTTCAATCAGCTTTTCATCATCTGCAATATGAGCCAGTACTCTCAGTTCAATCTGCGAATAGTCTGCAGCAAAGATAGCCCATCCCGGTTCTGAAGGAACAAATGCCTGCCTGATTTTTCGCCCTTCTTCCAGCCGGATTGGAATATTTTGCAGATTTGGATCAGTTGAGCTTAATCTTCCTGTCTGGGTAAGTGCCTGATTAAACCTGGTGTGGACTTTACCTGTTTCATTGTTAACTACCTTCAGCAGGCCTTCAATATAAGTGGACTGAAGCTTGCCAAGCTGGCGGTAGTGCAGGATGTCCCGGATTATTTCATGGTCGTTCTCAAGTTTTTCAAGTACATCCGCCGAAGTGGAATAGCCTGTCTTCGTTTTTTTAATGACTGGCAGCCCTAATTTTTCAAAAAGAATTACACCGAGCTGTTTAGGAGAATTGATATTAAAAGCTTCCCCGGCAAGCTCATGTATCCGCTTTTCAATTTCATCCAATTTGGAGAGCAGGTCTTGTCCCATTGTCCTCAAGCGTCCTAAATCCACTTTAACTCCAGTTGACTCCATATCTGCTAATATTAAAGAAAGTGGCATTTCCAGGTCATAAAACAGCTCAGATTGCTGGTTTTCCTTTAAATCACTATCAAGCTTTTCCCTCAATGTCATCAAAGCTGCTGCTTTTCTTGCCAAATGTCCGCCAAGTTCTTTTTCTTCCGGAATCCGCCTTTTTGCTCCTTTGCCGTAGAAAGCTTCATCAGATTGAATCGCATGATAGCCATGATTTTTTGCTATAGATGCTATATCCTCAATACTCTGAGATGGGTTAATAATATATGAAGCAATATAGAGATCAAAGTCTGCTCCCTTTAGATGAATCCCATGATGCCGGAGTGACACTTCAGATCTTTTGGCATCATACACTGTCTTCTTTTTCGTTTCATCTTCAGCCCATCTTTTAAAAACATCTGATACTAAAGCCTTATCTTTGGAGAAGTAGAAATTCCCTTTATCATTTGCAACGGAAAAACCAATGATGTCTGCATAATGGTAATTATCCTCTAGAAGCTCAACATAAAATGCATTTTCATCAGAAAACATATCTTCTTTAATTTCGTCTGCTATGATAAATTCAATTTCATCCAGTTTCTCTTCGATTGCTTCAGTGTCCCCGCTGATTTTTTCCAGCAGCGAATTAAAGCCAAGTTCTTTAAAGATGCTTATAACTTTTTCTTTTTCAAAACCTTCATATTCAATGTCTTCAATTTTGATTTCAACGGGAGCTTCCCTCGTGATAGTAGCAAGTTCTTTGCTCATTAAAGCTTGATCCCTGAATTCTTCCAGCTTTTCTTTCAGTTTTTTTCCGCTCACCTCATCAACAGACTCCAAGAGCTCTTCAAGGGTTCCAAACTCTTTCAGCAATTTAAGGGCTGTTTTTTCGCCCACTCCCGGCACACCCGGAATATTATCTGAACTATCCCCCATCAGGCCTTTCATATCAATAATCCTGTCAGGTGTGATTCCGTATTTCTCTTCTATATGAGCTGGCGTGTATTCTTCAATATCTGTAATTCCTTTGCGGGTGATACTGACTGTGACAGAATCGGAACTTAACTGTGTTAAATCCTTATCCCCTGATATAACTTTAACTTCATAGCCATCTTTTTCGGCATGGAGGGATAGTGTTCCAATGATATCATCCGCTTCATAATTTTCCAGTTCATATCTGGAGATTCCATAAGCATCAAGAAGCTCTCTTATATAAGGAAACTGCTCTGATAGCTCAGGTGGAGTTTTCTGCCGGCCGCCTTTATACTCGCTAAAGGTTTCATGGCGGAATGTTGTTTTTCCGGCATCGAACGCCACAAGGAGATGAGTCGGTTTTTCATCCTCCAGAATCCTCTGCAGCATCATGGTGAATCCGTAGACAGCATTGGTATGTATTCCTTTATCATTGTTTAAGAGCGGCAAAGCAAAAAATGCCCGATAAGCAATGCTGTTGCCGTCTATCAGAACAAGCTTTTTTTTATCCAACTAATATCTCCTCCTTATTAAGAAAAGCGGAAGCGCCTTGTCCACCCCCGACACCTCGAGGGGGCAGGCACTGCAGCTAGACAGTTGTCTAACTTGAAAAGCACAAGTGCCCTTGCCACAATAAATAAGCCGTTATTTTCCTTTATTCTATCATGAGCAGATAGAGAAAGAAAAATAACGGCTTTCCATTTAAATGCTATCTAATTAGTATTCCCCATCAGCAGACGGGCATACGGTGAATCAGAAGGCAGAACAATTACAGTCTCGCCATTGATAGTCTTTTTATAGGATTCAAGTGTGCGGAATAAGGAATAGAATTCAGGATCTTTTGAGAAGGCTTCATTGTAGACCTTCGCGGCTCCCGCTTCCCCTTCTGCCCGAATGACTTCAGCATCTGCCTGGGCCTTCGCAAGCATTTCCCTGACGGTCCTGTCTGTTTCAGCAATAATAACATTCTTCTGGGCATCACCCCTGGACAGATATTCCTGGGCTGTCGACTGGCGCTCGGAAATCATCCTTGTATACACAGACTGTTCATTTTCAGCCGGTAGATCAGTCCGTTTAATGCGAACATCTGTTACTGCGATTCCATAATTATCATTTGCAAGCAGCTCATTCACTTTTGTGGTGATTTGATCATTCAATGATCCTCGTGAAGATTTTTCATCATTGATGATTTCTTCATAATTCAGCCGACCCAGTTCGGAGCGGGTCACGGAGTAGATGAACTCTTCCATTCTGGCCTCCGCTCCCTCCAATGTTCTGGCGTTTGAGATCATTTTCTTGGGATCATCAATCTTCCAGACTGCATAGTTATCGATAATCATGACTTTTTTGTCCTTTGTATTGATTTCAGCTTCAGACACGTCATAAGTCATTTGATATCTTGGAAGCGTAGAGACACTTTGGATGAATGGTATTTTATACGCTAATCCAGGTTCACTCTCAATCCTGACCACCTCTCCAAATTGACGGATAACCTTGTATTCCCCTTCCTTTACAATAAACAGGTTGCTGAACAATATCCCTAGTCCTGCAATGATGAGCACCAGGATGATTCCTAGTTTGGTATAGCTTCTCCACTTGAAATTTCCGCCCCGTTCATTGATATTCACAATATTTTGATCACTCATTATCCGTGCCTCCCTCCTCTTTCGGTTTGGCCTGTTCTTTCTCCAGAGGCCTGATCGGGAAATACTTCATAGTGTTTCCATCGTCATTCATAATGTAAATCTCTGCACCTGGAAGAACTTGCTCAAGCGTTTCAATGACAAGACGCTCTCTTGTTATATCAGGATTATTTTTATATTCCCCATACAATTTATTAAAGACTGCTACATCTCCACGTGCTCTTTCGAGACGGGCTGCCTTTTCCCCATTCGCTTTAGAGATAAGGGCTTTCTTCTCACCTTCTGCTTCATTCATTCTCTGATTCTTATATTTATCTGCTTCATTTTTTTTAGTATTTGCAGTTTCCCTCGCATCGGTTACATCCGTAAAAGCTTTTCTTACATCATCATTCGGCAGCTCGACATCCTGGAGTTTTACTGCAAGAATTGATATGCCAATATCATATTTGCCAATTAAAGAGGTTAGGAGCTCTCTGACATCCGCTTCGATATCTGCTTTACCTGAAGTCAGCGCGTCATCTATCTTCGATCCTCCGATAATACTTCTTAAGGATGAGGAAGTAGCATCATATAGAATTTCTTCCGGCTCTTCAGCATTATAAAGGTATTTTTCCGGATCAGTAATTTTCCACTGTACAACCAGATCTGCAAGAACGATATTTTCATCCCCGGTTATCATCTTTGTCTCATCGGGAAAATCCTTTATTTCCCCACCTTTTTCTTCATATCCAAACTGCAGCGAAAAGGTTTCCTTCGAAAGCTTCTCAACGCTTTGGACAGGCCACGGCAATTTAAAGTGAAGTCCCGGCTCCGTAATGCCTTCCTCAACCTTTCCAAATGTTAAAATGACTGCCTGATCCGATTCATCCACGGTATACCATGTTGTAAAGGCAACTATACTTAAAATAACAATTGCGATAATTAGGCCTGCGATTGTATAAATCCGCTTTAAGCTGATCATTTCTCTCTCCCCTTCCTTGCACTTTCTATATCTTTTCATACGATTTATTTACGTAAAGGTTTCATAAATATGACAAAAGTTAAGGAAAGAAGGAAAGTCGATGAAAGTGAAAAAGGCGAAAGCGGGGTCAGCTTTCACCTTTTTCTATGGCTCCTTGGATGAAGGGGTTTAACAATTATGATTTTATCAGCGGAATGTAAAGGGAGCATAAATCTCCTGTAAAAATAATGTAAAGTTAATTCTGCCGCTTCATCCATCTTTTTCTATATTTTTTTCGGAAGTTCAATAATAAAGGCGGTGCCTTTGCCGACCTCGCTTTTTACCGAGATGGTTCCTTTATGTGCTTCAACGAGATGCTTTACAATTGCAAGCCCCAGCCCTGTTCCGCCGGAGTTCCTGCTTCTGGCTTTATCAACCCGATAAAAACGTTCAAAGATACGCGGAATTTCTCCGGCTTCAATTCCAATCCCTGTATCCCTTATTTCGGTTAGAACTGTTCTGTCTGAATCTGCAGACGAAATATAGACGACCCCCTGATTTGGCGTATAAGAAATTGCATTTGATATGATATTTATAAACACTTGCTTAAGCCGGTGAACATCACCTTCAATATATACAGGTTTCTCCTCTCTCTTATATTCCAAAACGATTTCCTTTTCCGCTGCTTTCCCTTTCATGATGGCTACCACATCTTCGAGCACATCAGCCAGATCCAGCTGCTGAATGGACAAGCTAAAGCCTTGCTTTTCGATTTTCGACAGATCCAGTAATTCCTGAATAAGAGATTGCAGACGATCACTTTCCTTCAAAATGATATTGAGAAAATCATTAAGAGTCTGTTTGTTTTCCATTGCACCATCCAAGAGAGTTTCAGAGAAGCCCTTTATAGAGGTAATAGGTGTTTTCAATTCATGAGAAACATTCGCTACAAAATCCTTCCTCATCTGCTCAAGCTTCTTCAGTTCTGTAATATCATGAAAAACAAGCAGTATCCCTTTCCATTCATCATTCGTGCCGATAATCGGAACTCCATATACTTCAAAATAACGTCTTTCGATATTGACGGGAATAATGAGCTGCTTTTTTACTTTCTGCTCGGTCATAAAAATTTCTTCAACCACTTCGGTAATACCTTTGTGTTCTATCACTTCATAATAGAGCTTGTAAAGGTATTCGGAAGGATTTACATTGAAAACCTCTTTATATGGCCGGTTCACTAAATTAATATAGCCTCTGCTGTCAATAAGAATCAAACCGCTTCCCATGTTTTCAATAAGAGCACCCAGTCTGTCCTGCTGCATTTCCTGGGATTTCACCATTTCCTGAAGATTCCTCGCCAGTACATTGATAGACTTACTCAGCATACCAGTTTCATCTTCCTGATCTTCATATGTTCTTGCCCGATAGTTTCCCTTAGTAAGTTCAATCGCAACCTGTGTTGCTGACTCAATAGGCTTTGTATACCGGGCCGTAATTCTTGACCCGAGCAGAATAATCAAAAATAAAGACAGACCAAGACTGACAGCTAATATCCACCAAATCTGCTGATAGGCCTTTTGGAATTCAGCAAGCTTCGTGCTCAAGAAAATATAGCCTTCCTTCTCGCCATTTATCATGACAGGCTGCCAATAATAGTGCAGATTAAACCCTCCGGCCACTTCCCATCCTGATTCATATACAGATTTCTTTTTTAATACTTCTACTATGATTTCCTGGTGCCTGCTTTGTGATGTCTCACTTTTCACGCTGCTATCCATTAATATTCTGCCCTTGCTATCAGTAGCAGTTACACGCACATCAAGTATGTCACCCAGCTCATTGATACTCTCAATAGTAATGGATCCAATGCCTCCATTGCCCTCAATATAGCTCGCCGCCATTTCAGTCTCTTTTTGCAGACGTGCATCAAATGTATTTAAATAATAGCTTTTAAAAAGCTGGCCTAAAAGTAGGCCTAATGCAACTAAAACAACCAGAATTAAAGAAAGCAATGCGAAAAGCAGGCGGGTGCGAAAGGTTGTCATTCTCCTTTAGGCTCCTCCAATTTGTAGCCCAGTCCGCGAATGGTCTTAATATATACAGGTTTTTTGGTGTTTGCTTCAATTTTCTCTCTTAAATGGCTAATATGTACATCAACGATTCTCGTGTCTCCTGCAAAATCATAATTCCAGACTGCACTAAGCAGCTGATCCCTTGTAAGGACACGGCTCTTATTCTTGGCAAGATATAATAACAATTCAAATTCCTTCGGAGTTAATTCAAGAAGTTCTTCTTCAAAATAGGCTTCATAATGCTGTGGAAAGATCTTAAGGCCGCCAATTTTAAAAGAATCTCCATCTTCTGCTTTCTCCTCGGCAGCCTCAGGCACAAATTGTGTTCTCCGTAAGATAGCTTTAACTCTGGCAACCACTTCCCGTGGGCTGAAAGGTTTTGTCATGTAATCATCTGCACCCAGTTCAAGACCAAGAACCTTATCAAATTCATCATCCTTGGCCGTCAGCATTAAAATAGGCGTCGCTATTTTCTGCTGTCTAAGCTGTTTGCATACTTCTATGCCATCAAGCTTTGGCAGCATAAGATCAAGTACAATAAGATCCGGCTTTTCAGAAATGGCCAAATCTTTGCCCTCCTGGCCATCCATGGCTGTAATTACTTCATAGCCTGCCTGCTGCAGGTTGTATTGAAGTAAAGTTACGATAGATTGTTCGTCATCTACAACTAGAATTTTCTTATCCATACGATCCTCCGAGTGAATGAATTACCCCTGTTTGAACTTCAGCTGATTGATTGTCAGCGATTTTAAAAAAAAGCAGGTATCCCTCCTGCCTATCAACCCCTATTTGCCACATATCTTTATTATAATATATTTCATGATGTTTTTCGGGTCAATTGCTGGAAAGGATGGATTTCATAAAAAAAAGATGTGCATATGCTGCACATCTTTTGACTATCAGAAATTGTCCAAAGCATTTCCATCCATTGGCTGAGGCTTGTATGGCGGGCATACAAGGAGCTGTCCATTAATAACTGTCTGGTCCTCTTCATTTGTTCCCTGTACTTTAATTTGCACGGTATGATTTGAGGTGTTCACTTCTATTACTTCAAATAAAAATTGAACCGTACCATAATGATAGACAGGCTTTGAGTACTCGATGTCCTGTTTTAAAACATGGCTTCCAGGGCCCGGCAAATATTTTGATATGGCAGAATTTATGATGCCATTCAGCATAACACTTGGTACAATTGGTTTT
The DNA here is from genome assembly GCF_010628845.1 of Bacillus sp. 22-7. Taxonomy (NCBI): domain Bacteria; kingdom Bacillati; phylum Bacillota; class Bacilli; order Caryophanales; family Bacillaceae; genus Bacillus; species Bacillus sp. 22-7. The sequence continues at coordinate 19,429 of NZ_NJQY01000011.1, forward strand.
TTATAAGGTGTTTGTGAAGCATAATCATGCTGAATATATAAAGGGTTTGCATCGTTTGTCAGGCCCAGATACAGCAATAGGTCCTTGTCTTCTATTTTTTCTGTCAGCGTCAATTTTTCGCCTACAGATATTTCTTCAATGGTTCTTCCCAATTTTCTTTTCTTTCCAAGCAGCATAGCTAAGCACCTCCGAGTGTTGTAACCGTTTACATAATCACTGTAAAAAAATAGACTGCTCAATATTTTAAATTATTCAGTCTATTTTCTATATGATATCATTTTATACTATTTCCCAAAAGGGCTTCCAGTAAAAAAATCCGGGTAAATTTCCCCGGATTTTCTTCACATAGATTAGAACATCCTAGTAAGCTAATACTTCCATTACCTTGCGAACTGAATCTGCCGACTTATCAAGGGCAGCTTTTTCTTCACTTGTCAGTTCAAGCTCTATTACTTTTTCGATTCCGTTTGCTCCAAGGATTGCAGGCACACCCAGATAGATTCCTTCGTAGCCATATTCTCCTTCAAGGTAAGCAATGGAAGGCAGTACGCGGCGCTGATCTTTAAGGATAGCTTCACACATTTCCACTAGGGAAGCAGCTGGAGCATAGTAGGCACTTCCGTTCCCTAATAAGTTGACGATCTCTCCTCCGCCTTTGCGTGTACGCTCGACAATGGCATCTAGACGATCTTTTGAAATTAATGATTCTAAAGGAATGCCGCCAGCATATGAATAGCGGACTAGCGGAACCATGTCATCACCATGTCCGCCAAGTACAAATCCTGTAATGTCTTTAACAGACAAATTCAGTTCCTGCGCGACAAATGTCCGGAAGCGAGCTGTGTCAAGAACACCTGACTGCCCAATTACACGGTTTTTAGGGAAGCCTGATTCCTTGAAAACTGTATAAGTCATCGCATCCACTGGATTAGTCAGCACAACAATATAGCTATTTGGAGAATGTTTTGCAATCTCCTGCGCTACACTTTTCATAATCTTCTGGTTCGTTTGTACAAGGTCATCACGGCTCATGCCCGGCTTCCGTGCAATACCTGCTGTAATAACTACAATGTCAGAGTCTTGTGTATCTTCATAGTTTGAAGTACCTGTGATATTCGAATCGAATCCCTGAACAGGACTTGCTTCAAGCATATCAAGAGCTTTTCCCTTTGTAGGGTTTTCCATTTGCGGAATATCGACCAGCACGACATCACCAAGTTCCTTCTGAGCCAGTAAGAATGCAGTTGTTGCTCCAGTAAATCCTCCACCGATTACAGAAATCTTTTTGCGTTTCAATGACATGAGCAGTTCCTCCTTTTGGAAATGAAAGTTTCAGGATTTGCATCCTTTATGTAAGAGGCTGTTACAAGTAACAGCCTTCCTATATACACAATTTCAGAGAATCGCCAGCTGACCGGCAAAAGAAGTTTCCTCAGGGAAGCACACAAAATAGCACTGCATGAATAGTATATTAGTCAAAAGCGCCTTTTATTAAAGGCGCTTTTACTTTTTTATTCCATGTTTTTAATTAGTTCGTCGGCAAATTCAGAGCATTTCACTTCAGTTGCTCCATCCATTAGACGCGCAAAGTCATATGTTACGACTTTAGAAGCAATAGATTTCTCCATAGATTTAACGATCATGTTTGCAGCTTCGTTCCATCCAAGGTGCTCAAGCATTAATACACCTGAAAGAATAACAGATGAAGGATTAACCTTATCAAGGCCAGCATACTTCGGAGCTGTACCATGTGTTGCTTCAAAGATCGCATGTCCAGTTTCATAGTTAATGTTTGCTCCAGGAGCAATACCAATTCCGCCTACCTGTGCAGCAAGAGCATCAGAAATATAATCACCGTTCAAGTTCATTGTTGCAACAACATCAAACTCTTTTGGACGGGTAAGGATCTGCTGAAGGAAAATATCAGCAATCGCATCTTTAACAATAATTTTGCCGGCTGCTTCTGCATCTGCCTGAGCTTTGTTTGCAGCCTCAACACCCTGCTCATCCTTAATGCGGTCATATTGAGCCCAAGTGAATACTTTTTCTCCGTACTCTCTTTCAGCAAGCTCATAACCCCAGTTCTTAAAGGCACCTTCAGTAAATTTCATGATATTGCCTTTATGTACAAGTGTTAGAGATTTACGGCCTTCTTTAATGGCATACTCAATAGCAGCACGTACAAGGCGGCTCGTTCCCTCTTCTGAAACAGGCTTAATGCCGATGCCTGAAGTTTCCGGGAAGCGGATCTTATTAACACCCATCTCATCCTGAAGGAAAGAAATTAGCTTTTTAACCTCATCAGAGCCTTTAGCATACTCAATGCCGGCATAAATATCTTCAGTATTTTCACGGAAAATAACCATATCAGTATCCTGAGGGCGTTTGACTGGAGAAGGAACACCTTCAAACCAGCGAACCGGACGCAGGCACACAAACAGGTCAAGCTCCTGGCGAAGCGCAACGTTTAGAGAACGGATTCCGCCGCCGATTGGCGTTGTTAATGGACCTTTAATGGCAATAAGATATTCATTGATCACGTCAAGTGTTTCAGAAGGAAGCCACTCTCCAGTCTGGTTGAAGGCTTTTTCTCCTGCTAACACTTCTTTCCAGACAAGCTTGCGCTCACTATTATATGCTTTTTCTACAGATGCATCCAATACACGGGAAGCTGCCGCCCAAATATCAGGTCCTGTTCCGTCTCCTTCGATAAAAGGAACGATTGGATTGTTTGGTACGTTTAGTACACCATTAGTAACTGTGATTTTTTCACCTTGCATTGTTATACCCTCCATTTTGAAAAGTGCAAGCATCAGCCTTTTTATTTATATAGTCTTCGGTCGGCGCAATGCTGCATCAGTATATCAGATTCAAAGGTTAGAAGGCATATGCCCCTAACCTTATCCCTGCTCTCTCTATTACAGCAATTTTTTGATAAAAAGTAAAATGCTGAGTAGTAATTTTAGTCATTTTAATCTGTTTTTTCAGCCTATTATAGACCTCTTTGCTCTACTGGAACGTATTTTTGCATTCCCGGACCTGTATAGTCTGCACGCGGGCGGATCAAACGGTTATTTTCATATTGTTCGAGAATATGAGCCAGCCAGCCAGATACACGGCTTACAGCAAAAATCGGCGTGAACAGGTCATGGTCGATTCCCAGGCTATGGTAAACAGAAGCAGAATAGAAGTCGACATTTGGCGGAAGTTTTTTCTCCCCGGTAACAATCGCTTCAATTTGCGTGGACATTTCGTACCAGTGTGGTTCTCCAGTAAGTTCTGTAAGCTTTTTAGACATTTCCCTTAAGTGCTTGGCACGAGGATCGCCCTGACGGTAAACACGATGGCCAAAGCCCATGATTTTCTCTTTCTTTTCAAGCTTTTCACGGATATACGGCTCTACATTTTCAAGAGTGCCGATATCAGTAAGCATCTTCATTACCGCCTCATTGGCACCGCCATGCAATGGTCCTTTCAATGCGCCAATAGCAGCTGTAACTCCTGAATAAATATCTGACAAAGTAGCTACACATACCCGTGCAGTGAACGTGGAGGCATTCAGTTCATGGTCCGCATGAAGAACCAGCGCTTTATTAAATGCTTCAATTGCGATTGGTTCAGGCTCTTCGCCTGTAAGCATGTATAGGAAGTTGGCTGCAAATCCAAGATCTGTTCTAGGAGCAATTGGTTCAAGGCCTTTTCTTACTCTTGCAAATGCCGTTACGATAGCAGGCATTTTAGCTTGAAGGCGAACTGCTTTTTTATAGTTTGCTTCTTCATCCATCTGGTCTGCTTCTTCATCATAAAGTCCTAATAGAGACACTGCAGAACGAAGGGCAGCCATTGGATGCACTTTGTCAATTGGATATGTTTTAAAATGGTTCAGAACTTCCTCTGGAAGAGAGTAGTTTGCTGCAAGCTGACTCTTTAACTCATCCAGTTGGGTTTTAGCAGGAAGCTTTCTGTGCCATAAAAGATAAATAACCTCTTCAAAGCTTGCATTTTCAGCCAAATCATCAATATTGTAGCCAGCATAGGTTAATGTATCGTCTATGATGGAGCTGATAGACGAAGTAGTAGCTACTACCCCTTCAAGACCGCGTGTTACTGTCATACCGAATCTCTCCTTTACATAATAAAATTTCCCCATACCCATTTTTGTCTGTACATTAAACATAAGTAAGCCGAACCTGATTTTTCATCTTTCAGAAAAGCTTCCTCGTCATGTCCACATTCTGCTTTACCTTTTTGGGACACTTTTATAGGGCTGCAGGACAGCCAATGAAAAGCCGGCTTTATCAGCCGATCTACAGACCAAATTTATGAAAGGTGAAACCTTCATTTGGTGAACTCCCGATATATGGAAGAAATAAACTTTCAATTGGCATGCATTAATCGAGCGGTTGCTCGGTACTTACTTAAAAAAAAGAAAATGCTTACATTTTCCAAAAATGAAAAAATAAATATATTAATAACATTTTAATAGAGCTTAACTGAATTTAATAGGTACCGTGAAATAGGTTACGCTTACAAGTCCTATTATAAACAATTATCTGACTTTTGTGAATGAAAAGCACTTAATTTGTTAAAAAATATTATTTTTCAAGAAAAGTTTATTTGCATTATTGCCCAAAGGCAATGAAGGATCTAAGAACATTTCATTTAAAAAGCTCAAAGACTTTCATTGCCATATACGCAATCCCTGCTCCTATGAGAGGACCGACGGCAATGCCTTTAAAAAGGGAGACAGCAAGAATGGTCCCCAGAACAAGAGCTGTTGTAATATGGGGATCTTCAGCCAGCAATACGATGCCGCCTTTTGCCAGAAGCGCAACTGCAATCCCCGAGACTAGAGCAACCCACGCATAAGGAGATTTAAATGCCCCGCCTAAATCCCGGAAGCCGATTTCACCACTGGCTATAGGTGCAAGGACAGCAATGGTAATAATGGTTACACCCCAGTTAATTCCCTTGGACTGCAGAAATGAAAAAGTTTTTGAATCCAGGCCGGCTGCTTTAAGGACAATCAAAACAAAGACAGCAATGATCAGTGATTGATTTTTTGCTATTACACCTATCCCCAGCAATAGAAACAAAAAAATGAGTGATTGGGAAAACATCTGCTAATTCACCTGCCAGCTTTCTATATTATCGTAACATAATTTAAATCAATTTAATAATTTCCGGGTTCTTTGCCTGATATTTAAAAATAGAATAAGTACTAATAGAATATATCTAATTATTTTAAGCTCTTGAAAAATGATGTATGATATGACTAATAACATTACATAAAGTAAAGCTGCAATGACTTAGTCTGTTCAAATTTAATAAGGAGGCTATTACTTGAACCCGGCATATATCTATCGGACCGTAAGATTTTTCTTTGTCATTGGAGTGGTGATCTTAAGTCTCTATGCTTTCCTATATTTATCCAAAGTGACTTATCCTTTCATTATTGGACTGGCCATTGCCTTTCTAATTAACCCTTTGGTCAATATAATGGAGGTTAAATGGAAATTACCAAGGGCTCTTGCAGTGCTCATTGCACTGATTATTATCTTTGCCATTTTTGCCGGATTAATCACATTGCTGGTGGCTGAGATCGTATCAGGTGCCGATTATTTAGCAAAAGTAGTACCTCAGCACCTTGATACCTTAATAGGTTTTGTTGAGCAATTCTTTGCAGGGCAAATCATTCCTCTTTATAACCAGCTGGCAAGTTTATTTAATAACTTGGGAACAGGACAGCAGGATACCATTATGACGAATATAGAAAATGTCGGGAAGCAATTTGGGTCTACACTGGGAGATTTTATCCAGGCATTTTTCGAGAAAATCCCAAACATTCTTTCATGGTTTCCCAATGCTGCAACTGTCCTGATCTTCTCGCTGCTGGCCACTTTTTTTATCAGCAAGGATTGGCACAGGCTTTCAGGTATATTCAGCCGCATGCTGCCAAGCCGCGCAAAAAAAAGCGGCAGAACCGTATTTGCCGATCTGCAGAAGGCTTTATTTGGTTTCGTCAAGGCACAGGCTACTTTAGTATCTATTACTACGGTTATCATACTTGCCGGACTTCTGATTCTGCGTGTCGATTATGCCATCACAATTGCGCTTGTGACTGGCCTTGTCGATATTATTCCCTATCTCGGAACAGGGCTGATTTTTGTGCCGTGGATTATATATGAGGCAATCGGCGGAGAAATGAGCAGGGCACTCGGGCTGGGCATTCTTTATATCATCGTTTTGGTCCAGCGCCAGATAATGGAGCCAAAGATTCTTTCATCAAGCATCGGACTTGATCCTTTAGCAACCCTGATTGCTTTATTTGCCGGTTTTAAGCTGATTGGCTTTCTGGGCCTGATTGCAGGTCCGGTTACTCTTGTCCTCCTCACTACTCTTCATAAAGCTGGGGTATTCAGAGATATCTGGTTATTTATAAAAGGCAATGAAAAAGCCGATTAGGGTCATAAATTTTGGCATCCCCTTAAGTCATGCTATGCTGCGGTTTGGATATAGGGCACTTGCCTAACCAAAAGAGTAAAATGTCCCCGCTCAATGGCAATAGTTCCACTGAGCGGGATAATAACCATGGGATTGTCATCTTCCAGTAAATTAAACCAGCCGCTCCAATGAATCGGAGCGGCTTTATATATAGCTATTTTTATCTGATTATCGTGATCGTTCCCTTGTTCATCCATTTTTTCAGCCCTATATAAAGCATATTTTTAAGGACTTTTCTTGTTGAAGGAAGAAGCAAAGTAAAACCTAATGCATCTGTAATGAAACCGGGTGCCAGAAGCAGCGTCCCGCCAATAAGGATGCAGGCCCCTTCAAGAATAGCGTCACCAGGCATTTGCCCGTATCGCAGCTGATCCTGGATTTTTCTGATTGTTTCAAGACCCTGCTTTTTAGCGAGATAAGCACCGAAAACACCTGTAAGCAGGATAATCGCAAGTGTAGGCCATAGCCCAATGGTGTTGCCAGAAAGAAGTAAAACTCCAATTTCAGCAGCTGGAACGATTATCATCAGCAAAAGAATGTAGCGCATTAAGCCACCTCTATTTTGTTTAAGACTTACCATTATTATATCAGACAAGGCACTGAGAATATAACTATTTGTCCGGCAAACTAAAAAAAGGAAGGGAGCCCCCTTCCTTCTACAAATTCAAATTATAATACGCTTGCATGGCCGTTATAAATTACACCGCGCTGAGAGTCAACTGTGATTTCCTGTCCATCTTTTAGAAGGCTTGTTGCATTTTCAACCCCTACAATGACAGGTATACCAATATTAAGACCGACAACAGCGGCATGGCTTGTAAGCCCGCCTTCTTCTGTAATAAGCGCACTGCATTTCTCAATCGCAGGCACCATTTCACGGTCTGAGCCAATTGTAACCAGAATAGAGCCTTCTGTTACCTTCGCTAATGCTTCCTCTGAATTTCTTGCCACAACGACTTTTCCAAAGGCTGATTTACGCCCGATTCCTTGTGCCTTAGCAAGAATGTCCCCCACTACATGAATTTTCATTAAGTTGGTGGTACCTGCTTCACCCACAGGAACTCCTGCTGTAATTACAACTAGATCTCCTGAAGCAACAATTCCGCTGTTCAAGCTTTCTTCAACGGCGATATCAAGCATATCGTCTGTTGTAGATGCTTTCTGGCCAATTTGAGGGTATACACCCCATGTTAAAGATAAACGCCGTGACACATGGTCATTAGAAGTAACGGCAACGATTGGTGCTTTAGGACGATACTTGGAAATCATCCTAGCTGTATGGCCGCTTTCAGTCGGAGTGATAATTGCGTTGACATCCAGGTTTAGAGCTGTATGTGCCACTGATTCTCCAATTGCATCAGTAATGTTATGCTCATTATCTTTGCTGCGATTTGACAGAATTTCTTTATGATCTAATGCAGATTCCGCTCTTGATGCAATGTTGTGCATTGTCTGCACAGCCTCGACAGGATAAGAGCCCGCAGCCGTCTCACCGGATAACATGATTGCATCAGTACCATCAAAAATGGCATTTGCTACATCACTCGCTTCTGCGCGTGTAGGTCGCGGGTTGCGCTGCATCGAATCGAGCATTTGTGTTGCAGTAATGACTGGTTTCCCCTGTGCATTGCATTTTTTAATTAATTTCTTTTGTACGAGCGGCACCTCTTCTGCTGGAATTTCAACTCCGAGGTCTCCGCGTGCTACCATAAGTCCGTCAGAAATTTCAAGGATTTCTTCAATATTATCTACACCTTCCTGATTTTCAATCTTAGGAATGATGTTGATATATGATGCATTGTGCTCTTCAAGCAGCTGTCTGATTTCCAAAACATCAGATGCTCTGCGGACAAAAGAAGCGGCAATGAAATCGACGCCCTGTTCAATTCCGAAAATGATGTCCTGCGCATCTTTCTCTGTTATGCCGGGAAGATTGACAGAAACACCTGGAACATTGACTCCTTTTTTATTTTTAAGTGTTCCGCTATTTAAAATTTTTGTGTGGATTTCACTGTTGGCCTTATCAATTTTTGTCACTTCCAGACCAATTAAACCGTCATCAAGCAAAATTTTGCTTCCTGTGCCCACATCTTCAATAAGGCCTGCGTATGTAACAGAAAACTTATCTGCTGTTCCTTCAACCTCGTTCATGGAAATAATAATGTTTTCCCCAGCGCTCAGTTCAATCGCGCCACCCGCCATATTATTTGTGCGGATTTCCGGCCCTTTAGTGTCCAAAAGGATGGCTACAGTTTTGCCGGTCTTTGCTGAAGCTTCACGGATATTTTGAATTCGCTGGCCATGTTCCTCGAAATCACCATGGGAAAAATTCAACCGGGCAACATTCATGCCTGCTTCAATAAGCTGTGTTAACTTTGCAACACTTTCACTGGCAGGTCCAATAGTACAAACGATCTTCGTTTTACGCATTATAATTTACCTCCTGAATTAATACAGCTAGATTACCGGCACAGGCGGCTTTTGGGAGCCGCGTGCTGGTTTATTATGTGGCAAAATTAAATAGACAGCTCTTTCGAGAGTTTGTAAAGATCCAGGTCAAGTGTATGCTCTCTATCCAATATTTCAATTATATCATGGTCAACCAGTTTATTATTTTGAATTCCTACTGCACGTCCGCCTTTTCCTTCAAGAATAAGCTCAACTGCATAAGCTCCCAGGCGGCTAGCCAGCACCCGGTCGAATGCAGTTGGGGAACCGCCCCGCTGCATATGACCAAGCACGGAAACACGTGTATCAAAATTTGTTGTTTCTTTGATTTGCTTGGCAAATTCCACGCCGCTGCAGACTCCTTCTGCAACTACAATGATACTGTGTTTTTTGCCGCGTTCATGTCCCTTTTTCAATCTCTCTGCAATTTCATCCATACTATAGCCGGCTTCAGGAATAAGGATTGTTTCCGCACCGCCTGCTAATCCTGCACATAAAGCGATGTCTCCTGCATCTCTTCCCATTACTTCAATGATAAATGTTCGTTCATGAGAAGTAGCTGTATCACGGATTTTATCAATTGCATCAATAACCGTATTTAATGCTGTGTCAAAGCCAATAGTATATTGCGTTCCCGGAATATCGTTATCGATGGTGCCAGGTACGCCTACACAGGGAAATCCATGCTCTGTCAAAGCTTTGGCTCCACGGTATGAACCGTCCCCGCCAATTACGACAAGACCCTCAATACCATGCTTGTTCATTTGATCAATGCCCTTTTGCTGGCCTTCTTTTGTTTTGAACTCTTCGCTTCTTGCTGAATGCAAAACAGTACCACCGCGATGGATGATATCTCCAACCGAACCGAGGTCAAGCTTCTTAATATTTCCTGACATCAAGCCGGAATATCCGCCATAAACACCATACACTTCAATATTATGATAGATCGCTTTACGGACAACTGCACGTACAGCCGCATTCATGCCAGGAGAATCGCCGCCGCTTGTTAAGACTCCTATTTTCTTCACAATAATCACCTCAAATTTTTATATCACCATAAGAAAGCGTGTTTTCTTGCTGTGCTGTATTTTAACAGCCTATAAAGAATGTACATGCCTGCCCGAAAATTCTGTATGTAATATAGGCTCTCTATATGTAAAGCAGAGCATTCTATGCTTATCTTATTATTGAACAAAACGCTATTGAATATTTCTAAAATACCATGAAGAAGGGAGCATCTCAACTTAATCAGACAATTTCAAAGAAATACAGAATTGTCGGGATACTGAAAGCGTTTTATATAGAAAAAACTGCTTTTTTCTACTATAAAGACAGTATTATTGCGACTCTCCAACGCCTGAGCCGGCCCTCGCTTTCTGCACAGCCAGCTATGAAAAAAATAAAAGCGTGCTCGAAAGCACGCTTTTATTTTACCCCAATAAATTCCTTTAAAAACGAATATTCGCCAATAGATTTGAACTTGTTGTACCGGTGATTGATCAGCTGGTCTTCAGTAAGATCCATCAGATCCTTCAATGAGTGAGTAAGGACTTCACCAATTTCCGCAGCCTGAACCTTGACATCTTTGTGGGCTCCGCCCTTTACTTCTTCAATAATCTCATCCACCACACCCAGTTCCTTTAAATCCGGTGCGGTGATTCTCATGGATTCTGCAGCTTTTTTTGCCTGGGTTGCATCTTTCCAAAGAATAGCAGCCGCTCCTTCTGGAGAAATAACCGAATAAGTGGAGTTTTCGAGCATATGGATATGGTTTCCTACGCCAAGAGCAAGAGCCCCGCCGCTTCCGCCTTCCCCAATGACGATACAAATAACCGGGACTCTGAGGCTTGCCATTTCAAACAGGTTCTTGGCAATTGCCTCACTCTGTCCTCGTTCCTCTGCAGCTTTCCCTGGGTAGGCACCCTTTGTATCAATGAAACAGATAATAGGCCTCCTGAATTTATCGGCCTGCTTCATAAGCCTTAATGCTTTGCGGTATCCTTCGGGATGCGGCATGCCAAAATTTCTGCGGATATTCTCTTTTGTGTCTTTTCCCCGCTGGTGGCCGATGACAGTAACCGGAACTCCCCTAAACTTTGCGATACCGCCAACAATCGCCTCATCATCACCAAAAGCACGATCCCCATGACACTCGAAAAAATCCTCAAAAAGGTGAGAGATATAATCCAGTGTAGTCGGCCTTGCGGGATGCCTTGCAATCTGCACACGATCCCACGGTTTCATATTTTCATATATATCGGCTTCTAATTTTTCCAACCTGGCTTCCAGCTTCTCTATCTCAGAAGATAGGTCTACATCGGCTGTTTTGGTAAACTCTTTTAATTCAGCAATCTTTTTTTTCAGTTCCATAACCGGACGCTCAAATTCTAATTCTCCTGCCATTGGAAGTCACCTCCTGGTTGATGTATGGATAAAATAGCTGATATTTTTTCTTTTAACTCTGTTCTAGGTATTACTGCATCCAATTGACCGCATTTTAGTAAGAATTCTGCTGTCTGGAAGTCCTCCGGCAATTCTTCACGGATCGTTTGTTCTATGATCCTGCGTCCCGCAAATCCAATCAACGCACCAGGTTCTGCCAGATTATAGTCGCCCAGTGAAGCAAAACTTGCAGATACACCGCCTGTTGTCGGGTGAGTCATGATTGAAATAATGAGTCCTCCATTATCACTGAATCTTTTTAGTGCGACACTTGTCTTGGCCATTTGCATCAGGCTCAAGACTCCTTCCTGCATTCGTGCACCGCCTGAAGCGGTAAATATAATAAAAGGAACCTGCAATTCATCAGCTTTTTCAATGGCACGGGTAATTTTCTCTCCGACTACTGAACCCATGCTTCCCATTCTGAATGTGGAATCCATAACAGCTACTGCAATTTTTTGGCCGTTTACAGTGCCTGTCCCAGTCACTACCGCTTCATTTATCTTTGTCTTTTCCCGATCCTTCTCCAGCTTTTCAATATAATCCGGGAAATTCAGAGGATTTTCAGATATCATGTTCGCGTTAATTTCTTCAAAACTATTAGCATCCAAAAAGCTTGCTAAACGCTCTTTTGAATTCATAGTATGGTGGTAATGACAATGGAAACACACTTTAAGGTTCTTAACCAATTCTTTGGTATACATGATTTTCTTGCAGTTAGGACACTTTGTCATGATTCCTTCCGGCACATCCTGCTTTGCCGTTTCCGATGGAATGGTAGCATATTTCTTCTTCTTCGTCTTAGTAAAAATATCTTTAAGCAAGATGAAACCTCCCTGATAATAGCTAAATCATTTCCATTAATTTCATCAGTGGTCAGACCACTGATGTAAAAATGAATGCCTAACTTTTCTAGGCTTCATTTATGCTTGTCTGATTATTTAAATATAGATGATATCCAAAATTAATTCTGCAAAAAATTGTCGTTAATCCTTCGACAAATTTCTTAAATTTCTATATACACGAATAACTTCGGAATCTTTTCTGGAAATCAAGGTATCAACCAGCTCTGCATATTGCTCCTTGGTGATCATCATTTTCTCTAAATCCAAAGAATTGTAATAATCTTTGAGAATGATCCAAATACGGAGGAAAAGATGATTATCTGCAAGTGTGACGATTTCAAGAAAAAAGTCATCATCTGTGCAGTCTGATTCCAGGGTCCATTTTTTGAACCTCAGTAGCCGATCTTCATCAGCCTTTTGAATAATTAGCCATAAACAATCAAGTTCAATAAGAAACTTGGTTTCTTTAACATCTCTTATAGATTTCTTATCCTGAAGAATAAACGTGCTGAGCAGCTGTACGAGCTGATGCCCCCTAAAATCCCTCATAAAAGTTCCCTCGCCTCTCCTTGTCTCAATTAAGCCAAGAAGTTCAAGAGCTCTTAATGCTTCCCGAACGGAAGAGCGCCCGACACCCAGGCGCTCTGACAGCTCTCTTTCGGAAGGCAATCGATCTCCAGGCTTAAGACCATCATGTTCAATCATGGTCCTAAGCTGTTTGACAATGCCGATATAAACCTTCGTGTTATTTTGAGGTGGATTCACTTATGGAATCACTCACCTTTTCCAATGACTGCAAGTTGCTTCGTTTTTTCCTTCACTTCTTCAGGATCAACTTTAATGCGGGCAACGCCCGTTTCCATAGCTGCCTTTGCTACAGCAGCTGCAACTTCCGGTGCGACACGGGGATCGAATGGCCCCGGGATGACATAATCTGCATTCAATTCATCCTGATGAACCAAATTAGCAATGGCTTCTACAGCAGCCACTTTCATTTTCTCATTGATATGAGTTGCTCGTACATCCAATGCTCCGCGGAAGATTCCGGGGAAAGCCAGCACATTGTTTACCTGGTTTGGAAAGTCGGATCTTCCAGTTCCAACCACCATTGCCCCAGCCGCTTTTGCTTCTTCAGGCATAATTTCAGGAGTTGGATTAGCCATGGCGAATATAATCGGATCCTGATTCATAGTGCCAATCATCTCAGCCGTCAGGGCTCCGGCAGCAGAAACCCCGATGAATACGTCAGCCCCTTTAATAACATCTGCAAGGCTTCCATTCGCATTCTCGCGATTCGTGTACTTTGCAACTTCATTTTTAATTTCATTCATACCCTGCGGGCGGCCTTCATAAATAGCACCTTTAGTGTCACACATAATGATATCGCGAACACCGTAGCTGTATAAAAGTTTAATAATGGCAATCCCGGCAGCACCGGCACCATTTGCGACAACCTTAATTTCATTCATTTTCTTCCCGGAAAGCTTCAGGGCATTTACAAGGCCTGCAACAGTTACAATAGCAGTCCCATGCTGATCATCATGAAAAACGGGAATGTTTGTTTCCTTCTTTAATCGCTCCTCTACATAAAAGCAATTGGGAGCAGCAATGTCTTCAAGGTTTACGCCTCCAAATGTAGGCTCGAGAAGTTTTACAGTCTCAACAATTTTATCTACGTCTGTCGTATTAAGGCAAATTGGAAATGCATCCACTCCTGCAAAACTTTTGAAAAGTACAGCTTTACCTTCCATTACAGGCAGGGCAGCTTCCGGCCCGATATTTCCTAGTCCCAGCACTGCTGTTCCATCGGAAACAACCGCGACCATGTTGCCTTTCATCGTATATTCATAGACAGTTTCGGGCTTATCATAAATCTCCTTGCAGGGCTCAGCAACCCCCGGTGAGTAAGCAAGACTTAAGTCTTTGGCATTTCGCACCTGTACTTTAGATTTAGATTCCAATTTCCCTTTATTAGCTCTATGCATATGCAAAGCTTCTTCACGTAAGGTCAAAATTTTCACTCCTCATATTCCGGATAGGATTATATATAAACATAGACTTGACGAATACATGCTTTAAACTCTGCTGCAGTTCTGTTTCAGAATCAGAATGAGCAGGGCTTTTCTTTCGCTCACAGTGGTCAGACCAGTTTATTTTTCTTCTTACAAATATACCATAATTGTTATTGTTGTAAAGGGTAATTACTTTAAAACCACGTTATTCGGGCCAAGCAGCTGCATAAGTAAATTAAGGAAATCCTCTGTCGGAGAGACCAGATCCTCTTCACCCAGGCGAATGGTTTTTCGGGAGGTTTCATAATACAAAACCACTTGAACACTGCCTTCATTTTTCTTAAATAATTCTTTGAGCAAACGAAGATTTTCCGTTGTCTCCCGATCCTCAGTAATCCTTAAATACAATACGGGATCTTTATTTTGCATTTTTTCAATGGCTTCCTTCACATCATCGAGTTGCTGTACAATCATCTGCTTTTTTCCGTCCCGTTCCTCCAGCTTTCCCTCCGCTAAGACGATGTTTCCCTGAGAGCAGAGCATTGAAAACCGGTTAAACACCTTTGGAAACACAACTGCCTCCATATCTCCCGTCTGATCGCTCAAGGAAAGAAACGCCATTGGCTCGCCTTTTTTCGTACGGATTTTTTTTACTTCGGATAAATAAGCAACAGTTTTTGCCTTCTTAACCGTTTTTTCGAGTTCAGTCAGCGGACAGGCTTCCAGCAGGGAAAAATAGGATTCGTAAATTGAAACAGGATGATCTGATAAATACAGACCGAGCACATCTTTTTCAAATTTCAGCTTGTCCTCGGAACCGATCGGATCTACTTCTGTATATTTAGGCTTAGGAAAAAATTCATCATCCTCAAAGAAATCAGCTTGATCATCTTCAGGCAAAACCAGCTGGGCATGCTCCGCAGCTACATCCAGGCTGGCCAGAAGAACAGCTCTATCTTCTCCAAATTCATCAAAGCTGCCTGAATGAACCAGCGATTCAAGGATTTTGCGATTTACTGCTTTTGTTGAAACTCTTATGCAAAAATCAAACAGATCTTCAAAGCGCTTGTTTTTTCTCGCCTGAAAAATATCTCTTAAAGCTGCAGCACCGATTCCTTTTATAGCAGCCAGGCTATATCTGATAGAATTTTTCTCTGCCAGAAAGGAGTAGCCGCTTTTATTAATGGAAGGCGGGCTGAGCGTTAAGCCCATCTGCCTCAGTTCTCCGATATATTGGGCAATCCTGCCTTCATTTCCGATAGCTGAAGTCAGCAGGGAAGCCATAAAGTGAAGCGGATAATGAGTTTTTAAATAAGCCAGCTGATAGGCTATGAAGCTATATGCAACAGCATGGCTCCGGTTGAATCCATAATTTGCGAACCGGACGATTAGGTCATATATATCATGAGCGGTTTGCTCATGATAGCCTTTATTGACTGCTCCCCCAACAAAATGGACACGTTCACGGTCAAGCACTTCTTTTTGCTTCTTGCTGACTGCTCTCCGAAGCAAATCTGCTTCACCCAATGAAAATCCGGCCAGTCTTGCAGCGATTTGCATAATTTGTTCTTGATACACAATGACTCCATACGTATTTTCTAGAATAGGCTTCAAGTCAGGATGAGGATATATGATTGGCTTCCTTCCGTGCTTCCTGTCAATAAAAAGAGGGATATTTTCCATTGGGCCAGGGCGATAAAGAGCATTGACAGCCACAATATCCTCAAACCGCGTTGGCTGAAGCCTTGTCAGGACACTGCGCATCCCATCAGATTCAAGCTGGAAAATACCTGTTGTATCTCCTCTTCCCAAAAGACTGTATACATCCTCATCATCCAGGGGAATTTGTTTTATATCAATCTGTATGCCTGTCTTTCTCTGTATAGAGCTTAGGATATTCTCAATTAATGTCAGGTTTCTAAGACCGAGAAAATCCATTTTTAAAAGGCCGACATCCTCGAGATGCTCCATTGAATATTGGGTCAAATAAACATTTTCATGCCCTTTTTGAATTGGAATGGCCTCAACAAGCGGATGCTCGCTGATGACAACTCCGGCTGCATGGGTCGATGTATGCCTTGGGAGTCCTTCCAGTTTGACAGCTGTGTCAAATAGTCTCCGATTTAAATCGGATTCCTGGGTAAATCTTCTTAAAGGCTCAGATTCTTTGTAGGCCTCCTTGAGAGTGATGCCCAATTTGGAAGGTATTCTTTTTGAAAGCATGTCCAGCTCTTTAGGATTAAGCCCAAATGCCCTGCCGACATCCCGGAGTGCCGCTTTGGCAGCAAGGGTCCCAAATGTAAGAATTTGAGCCACATGCAATTCTCCATATTTTTGGGATACATACCGAATTACCTCATCCCTTCTGTGATCCGGGAAATCAATATCAATATCAGGCATGGAGATTCTTTCCGGGTTAAGGAACCGCTCAAATAGGAGCTGATGCTCAATGGGATCCACATCTGTTATGTAGAGGACATAAGCAACCATCGAACCGGCAGCAGATCCCCGTCCCGGACCGGTTAAAATGCCATTTTCCCTCGAGAACTTCATAAAATCCCAAACGATTAGAAAATAATCACTGAATTTCATGTTTCTGATAATGTTCAGCTCATACCGCAGCCGATTCTTATGCTCATCATCTCCATCCGGATATCTGTCAGCAAAGCCCTGCCAGCACACTTCTTCCAATAGCTCATCGGCACTTATGCCTCCTGCAGCAGGGTATTTAGGAAGATTCTGTTTATCCAGCTCAAGCATTACATTGCATTGCTCAGCAATCATAATCGTATTCTCTAAAGCATCCGGATACTCTGATAGCAGTTCCGCCATTTCCCCGGATGACTTTAAGTAATACTCATTGCTCTTCAGCCGTTCTCTATCTTCATCCTGAAGCTTTTCACCATTTTTAATGGCCAGCAGGCACTCATGGGCAAAAGCTTCCTCTTTTTTTATGTAACAGACACCATTTGAAGCCGCCATGCCAATTCCGGTTTCTTCTGAAAGGTTAACCAGGGGGACGTGGATTTTTTTTTCTTCATGCAGCCCATGATCCTGTAAAGCGAAGAAGAAAGAATTTGGCTCGAAAATGCTGCTGAAAAGGTCAGCTGTTCTTTTTGCCTGGCCGTATTCACCTGCCATAAGAGATTGTTCGATCTCCCCATTTATGCCTGGAGTTAAAGCAAACAATCCTCCGGCATAGTGTTTAAGCCATTTAACAGGAATGCCTTCAGGAGTTTTTGTCTGGACCGTGCTCGTGATTTTTAATAAGTTCTGAAACCCCTGCCGGTTTTTAGCCAGGAGGACCAATGGATAAGCTTCGCCTTCAGATATCTCGCTTAGTACATCCACAGAGAGTCCCAGGATCGGCTTTATGGACTGCTTAAGACATTCTTTATAAAAGGCGACTGCCCCGTACATGACATTTCGGTCCGTCAGAGCCAGGGCAGGAAACCTATTTTCCCTTGCGCTCGTCACAAGCTGCTCTATTCTTGCCGTGCTCGACAGCAGGCTATATGCGCTATATACATGAAGGTGAATAAATGACATGTTTCTCACACCCTTAATTTCTGCTATTTTCATTATAGAACGCCCGTTTCCAAAAAGAAAATATGTTCTCTTTTTAACAGCACCTAAAAAAACATATTTTAATAAGTTTGTCCATATGATGAAGTATCAAGATAATTCTGGCAGGACCATTCCTGCAGCGAGGATGGATGATATGAATACCCAGCCCTTTTTCTCCACTTTAATTGAGAGCTATTTCATTGCGTTCGGTGTTTTGATTGGAGGTTCAATCATTGGCGGCATGGCTGCTTTTCTGACAGGAAAGCCTCCTTTAAATCAAATCTTCCAGATTTCCAATATGATTCGCATTTGGGCCATCATTGCAGCGATAGGAGGGACCTTTGATACAGTTTACAGCTTTGAAAGAGGCGTTATGGACGGACAGACTAAGGACATCTTCAAGCAATTTATGCTGATTCTTTCTGCTCTCGGAGGGGCACAGACCGGCGCCATGCTCATTAACTGGCTGACTCAGGAGAACATTTCAGCATGAGGATACCGCCTTACTACCGATTGCCATCCTGGCAGCGTTTTTTTGCAGGAATGGCGCTGGGAGGCATTATCAGCTGGTTTATTTTTTTATTTATCTTTGGGCAATGGCAGGAGAGATACAGCAAAGAAATCAAGCTTCAGCAGGATGCTATTTATGAATTGGAAAAAGAAAAAGAAATCTGGCAGGAGGAATTCAAAAAATTAAATAAAGAAAACCAGAAAAAACTGACTGTCCAGGATATTTCCATTAAAATTGTCAACGGCGAAAAATATAAACTGGATTCCTTCAGTGTTTTCCAGCTGGAAGATAAAATAAAAGAGGATATCAGCATGATGATTGCCAAAGACATGGATACTGTATATAAAAGCAGTGAACTGATCAAAAAAATCATAGAGAATAAGACACATCGCGTAAACGAAAAAAGGTACCGGGTGGAAGTTAAAGAATTGGTCATCTATTCCACTGTCTCAATTGAATTGAATATAATGCTGGATTAATGCCCGGCTTTTTTTGCCGGGCATCTTATGTCAGTTGTCTCTGCAGACAGCCTCAAGGTCTCTTACAACGGATTCCATCTCATCCCATGAATAAATGGAAGCTCCGGCAGCAAGAGGATGACCTCCGCCTTTATACTTCCTTGCAATTTCATTAATTATTGGACCCTTAGAACGGAACCGTACACGGATTTGATCGCTTTCCTCGATAAAGAAAACCCATGCTTTTATTCCCTTCACATCGCCAAGAGTGCTTACGAGCAGGGATGCTTTGGAAGGTACCGCCTTAAATTCTTCGAGCAATTCCTTTTTCAGGACCATTACAGCAGCCCCGCTGGGTCTCATCTCAAAATTCTGCAGCACATATCCCTTCAGTTTAACAATATTTGCGTCCAGCTCGTACATCTTATCAAACAGTTCCGGACGTGAAAAATTATAATGTATCAGTTCACCCGCAAAGGCAAACGTCTTTTCTGTTGTGCTGGGATAAAGAAAACGGCCGGTGTCGCCAACTATTCCAGCAAATAAAAGCCTAGCCGCCTCATCAGACATTTTTAGTCCCTGTTCTTTGCCGAAAAGATAAAACTCATAAATCATTTCACTTGTAGAGCTTGCATCTGTATCCACCCACATTAAATCCCCATACGGATCCATATTAGGGTGATGATCAATTTTAATCAGCTTGCTGCCCGTTCCATATCTGCCATCACATATCCGCTCTGCATTTGCTGTATCACAGACAATGACCAGCGCACCTTTATATGTATCATCAGATATTTCATCAAGCCTTCTCATAAAATGAAGTGTTTCTTCTTCCTGCCCGACAGTAAAGATCGCTTTCTCCGGAAATGAAGCCTTAAGGATTTCAGCAAGGCCCCCCTGTGAACCATACGCATCCGGGTCCGGACGGACATGCCTATGAATAATGATTGTTTCATATTTTATTATTTCATCTAATATCTTCTGTTTCATGGCGCGCTCCTTTTATTCTGAATACTATATTTTTACCATACCACCATGAAAAGAAAAAGAAAACACTGCACGCTTATGGCATTTTTTTAAAAATGAAGGTAGAATAATAAGAGATTGTCGAAACTTGGAGGTTATGGAATGCCTATATTTGTTATCCTGATTATACTCTCTTTTTCTTTCTATATTTTCTACAAAGTAAAGTTCTTCAGAAGCAGACAGCCGGCTGAAAGACAATGGATATCAGCCAAGTCCAGAATTGCCCTGGGTTCATTTGTTGCCATTTTTGGCCTTAATCAGCTGTTTTTATACGATACAACAACTGCTCTCATTGTGGCGATTGTGTTTATTCTTATTGGCGGTCTAAGCATATGGGGCGGCATAAAAGCATACAAATTTTACACGCCTCATGCTGTGAAAGAAGCTGAAGCAGCAAGGAAGGATTAAAGATACCCGGACATCTGGAAGAAGCCATGCAAAAAAGCCGTTCAATTTTGAGCGGCTTTTTGTTTATTAGTATGAAAGTTTAACTTTGAACGTGGATTACTGTCTAGCTCCAGCGCCTACCCCCTCGAGGTCACAAGCTTGGCTTGTTTCGGCTCCTAGGGACGAAAGACTAGCCAATCCCTTCCAGAACGAAAGAACACCTTCTTGCAGGGCTCGTCTTATGCTTGTCGTCCCTGAGCAGTCGCCTCCACATTTCGGGCAATCCTCCCAAAAAGGCAAAGGACGCCTTTCCGAAAGGCTCGTCTTGTGCTGGAGGGCCCGCGGACAAGGAAGGCTTCGTCAGCATAAACATCACGACCGAAAGCAGCAGCTTTTGGGAGGACGTGGCGATCTTAGTCTGCGTTCCTTCGTGGGCAAAGCGCTTACGCATTTCTTTTAATGTCTGTCAATCAGCTGGCACATCATCATCGCCTTACCCACAAGGACACCTTCGTTAAAAACTTCAACATCCACTTTACCGAACTTCCGCCCTACTTCCAGGACTTTGGGGTAGATTTCAAGCATACTGTCAATCTGAACAGGTTTTATAAAATAGACTGTCATATTTTCAACTACGAGATCTCCCTTTTTATAGCTTCTTAACACTCTGTTTGCTGCTTCCGATACAATGGTTGTAAAGACTCCATAGGAAATTGTTCCAAGGTGGTTGGTCATCTGCGGAGTAACCTCGCAGCGATAGACGTCATCCCCTTTTGTTTTCCCCCGTGTCATAACCAGCTGGCTGGTGACAATATCGTCAATTGTTTCACCCACCTGCGGCTGCCTTTGTATCATCTGCAGTGCCTTCAGCACATCCTGGCGGCTTACAATGCCTTCGAGTTTATTCGCTTCATCCACCACTGGAAGCAATTCAATTCCTTCCCACACCATCATATGCGAGGAAGAAGCAACGCTCGTTTTTCCGCCAACTGTCATTGGGTTTTTAGTCATGATTTTTTCGATAAGCGTTTCCTTGTCATGTCCCATGATATCCTTGGAAGTAACTACTCCCTGCACCTTGAGATTATTATCGACAACCGGGAATCGGCTGTGGCCGGTTTCGCGGTTATATGTCATCCAATCTGCAATTGTATCGGTTGTTTTCAGAAAAATCGCCTCCTGCAGAGGAGTCAGGATATCCTCAACAAGTACAATCTCTTTTTTAATCAGCTGGTCATAAATAGCCCGATTGATCATAGTCGCCACTGTGAAGGTATCATAACTGCTTGAGATCACAGGCATCTGCAAATCGTCGGCCAGCTTTTTGACATGGTCTTCGGTATCAAATCCCCCCGTAATTAATACAGCAGCGCCAGCCTTCAAAGCTAATTCGTGTGCCTGTGTCCGGTTTCCGACGATCAGCAGGTTTCCGGCATCCGTGTATCTCATCATCGCTTCAAGTTTCATCGCCCCAATAACAAATTTGTTCAATGTTTTATGAAGCCCTGCTCTTCCACCGAGCACCTGGCCGTCAACGATATTAACAACTTCTGCAAAAGTAAGCTTCTCAATATTCTCTTTCTTTTTCCGCTCGATTCTTATTGTCCCAACACGTTCTATTGTACTGACATATCCCTTATTTTCAGCATCCTTAATCGCTCTGTATGCCGTCCCTTCACTCACAGCGAGCGCCTTGGCGATCTGTCTGACCGAAATCTTTTCTCCAATTGGCAGTTCATCAATATATTGTAATATTTGCTCATGCTTAGTAGCCAAGACTTTCACCCTCTACAAATTATTCCTTATTTTCATTATAAGGGTAAAGAGGCCTTGATACAATTGAGTCCGGCCATCTTCATTACCTGCCTAAGGAGTGCGCCCGCTTCCTGTCTGCCAATTTGCGCACCTGCTTCCCCGAAACAGCAGCTTTTTTCGGCGCATACAGCAATGCAGTCAGGTTTCCGGCAATGACAAAAAGGGCAAGGGCCAGCCAGCTGATGGCAAAGATCCCTTCCGTCCCTCCATTAAATACGCCCATTCTTGGAGCTGCATAATAAAGCATCAAGCCGCAAAGCAGCAAGCATAGCAAATATCGGTTTTTGTTCAATTTCGCTTCCTCCTTTATCCTGTCCTCCTTAAAATGTATGCGGACAGGCAGGGATTTAGTTATAAAAAAACAAACGCAGCCTCCATTAGAAGCTGCGTTTTCATATTACAATTCGATTGATTCCCCTGCTTCGAGAACCTGCCCGTTTCCACCTTCGAGCATGCTGATGAATTTATGAGGATCCTGCCTGATTGGCGGAAATGTGTTGAAGTGAATGGGAACAACCTTTTTGGCACCCAGGAGTTCTGCTGCGTATGCTGCATCATCCGGCCCCATTGTAAAGTTGTCTCCAATCGGCAGAAATGCCAAATCGATCGGATGGCGGTCGCCAATTAGCTTCATATCAGAGAAAAGTCCAGTATCCCCTGCATGATAAATGGTTTTTCCTTCTAATGTGACGAGCACACCGGCAGGCATCCCCAGGTAGATGATTTCCTGGTTTTCCGTCTCGAGACCTGTTCCATGAAATGCCGGTGTTAGCTTGACTCTTCCAAAGTCAAAATTATATCCGCCGCCGATCGACATTCCATGCGCTTTTACTCCCTGCCACTCAAGATAGGTGGCAAGCTCAAAGTTGGCAATGACAAGAGAATCATTGCGTTTTGCCAGTTCAATCGTGTCCCCGAGATGGTCACCATGTCCATGGGTGACAATGATGACGTCCGGCTTCTGATCCTCAGCTTTTAAGTCTGTCAAACCATTTCCGGTAATAAAGGGGTCTATTAAAATGGTTTTTCCCTGTGATTCAATTTTTACTACTGAATGACCATGAAATGATACTTTCAATTTGATGCTCCTCTCCTATTTTAAGTTATGTAAGTTACTTCAACGAAAAACAAGTTATTCCTGCTTCCTTTTTATATATACCCGAATTGGCAATCTTTAAAAAGTTTACAATATCTATGGTTAAAGATATATTTCTGAAGTTAGATAACTGTCTAGCTCCACAAGGAACGCTTAGACAGCATCATCATCGCACGGCTAAAAGCGTTAGCTTTTAGGAGGAGCGCCTGCCCCCTCGAGGTCACAAGCTTGGCTTGTTTCGGCTCCTAGGGACGAAAGACTAGCCAATCCCTTCCAGAAGGAAAGAACACCTTCTTGCAGGGCTCGTCTTATGCTTGTCGTCCCTAAGCAGTCTCCTCCACATTTCGGTTTGTCTAGTTGCGGCTCCTAGGGACTCAGGGTCATGCAGACGTCGCCACAAGACGGCGCTTTTAGTCTGCGTTCTATCGTGACCAAGGCGCTTGCGCTTTTCGTTTTTAGTTGCTACTCTCAAAGTATGAATATATAAGGAGGTTCACTATGAATAACAGATTGCAGAAACTGTCACAGTGGATGAAGGAAAATGATATACAAGTCACTTTTGTCACATCACCGGATAATGTATTTTATTTAAGCGGCTTTTTAAGCGACCCTCATGAACGCTTGCTTGGACTGGCTGTTTTCCAGGAGGAAGAGCCATTTCTCGTATGTCCGGCTATGGAAAAAGAAGATGCCAAGAATGCCGGCTGGAGCCATGAAATTATTGGCTACAGCGATATTCAAAACCCTTGGGAATTTATCCATACATCCATACATAAAAAAATCGGAAAAGTAAATAAAACAGCAATTGAAAAAGAGCATATGAATGTGGAGCGTTATGAAGCCATCTCCGGCCTGTTCAGCGATGCTTCATTCGTTTCGGCAGAAGCAAAGCTGCGCCAGCTTCGTATGGTTAAGGATGAAAAAGAATTGGAAATCATCCGCGAAGCATGTGCACTGGCTGATTTTGCGATTGAAACAGGCTGTGCCGAGATCCAGGAAGGAAAAACGGAACTGGATGTTCTGGCTGCCGTAGAGTACGCATTAAAGAAAAAAGGCGTTAATGAAATGTCTTTTTCTACCATGGTCCTGACGGGGGCTAACGGAGCTTCCCCTCATGGCACACCAGGAATGACGAAGATTCAAAAAGGGGACTTAGTCCTGTTTGACCTCGGAGTTGTCTGGAATGGCTACTGTTCAGATATTACGAGAACTGTAGCCTACGGTGATATCAATGATAAACAGAAAGAAATTTATGATACTGTCTTAAAAGCTCAGCTTGCAGCGGTGGAAGCGAGCAAGCCGGGAGTCACTTGCGCAGATATTGACCTGACAGCAAGAAACCTGATAGCAGAAGCCGGATACGGTGACTATTTCCCTCATCGATTAGGTCATGGGCTGGGTGTGAGCGTTCATGAGTACCCTTCATTAACAGAAACAAACCCGCTTATGCTTGAAGAAGGTATGGTCTTCACCATCGAACCGGGTATCTATGTCCCAGGTGTTGCCGGAGTGAGGATTGAAGATGACCTTGCTGTAACAGCAGACGGAGTAGAAATTTTGACCAAATTCCCGAAAGAACTTCAAATTATTAAATAGAGAGCAGAACAAATTTCACAGAATATCCGGGGCTAATCAGCCCCGGATTTTTACATAAATTCTGAATTAGAACAGTATCGCAGATATGCGTGCGCCTTCAGCTTATTGCTGCTCCAATTGTGTTCTCGCATCTGAATAGTCAAGGCTATGGGCCTCAGCTACCGCCTTGTATGTCACGTAGCCATTTAATGTATTGACTCCCTTTAATAAAGCCTCATTATCCAGACAAGCCTGTTTGTAGCCTTTATTTGCTATTTGAACTGCATAAGGAACCGTCACGTTTGTCAGTGCAATAGTTGATGTTCTCGGAACTGCCCCAGGCATATTAGCTACCGCATAATGAACGACGCCATGTTTTTCATATGTGGGATGGTCATGGGTAGTAATTCGATCAGTTGTTTCAAAAATCCCTCCCTGATCAATGGCGATATCCACGATAACAGAACCCGGGCTCATCGTTTTGATCATTTCCTCCGTCACAAGCTTAGGAGCTTTAGCACCCGGAATCAGTACAGCTCCAATGACGAGGTCTGAATCCTTAACAGCTTCAGCGATATTATAAGGATTTGAGATTAAAGTAGTTACTTCTCTTCCAAAGATATCATCAAGCTGCCGAAGGCGATCTGGATTCAAATCGATCATAGTCACCTTGGCACCAAGACCAATCGCCATCTTTGCCGCATTGGTTCCAGCTACACCGCCGCCGATTATAGTAACTTTCCCACGCTGTACACCGGGGACCCCCGATAGGAGAATTCCTTTCCCGCCATGTATTTTTTCAAGGAACTGTGCGCCTACCTGAGCTGCCATTCTTCCCGCTACTTCACTCATTGGAGTTAATAGAGGCAAAGTCCGGTTGGAAAGCTGGACAGTTTCATAGGCAATGCCTGCAACCTTTTTATTTATTAAAGCATTAGTCAATTCGGGTTCAGCAGCCAAATGCAAATATGTAAAGAGAATTAACCCTTCCCGAAAATACACATATTCGCTCTGTATCGGCTCCTTCACCTTCATGACCATTTCCATGGCCCATGCCTCTTCCGCAGTCTGAACAATACGTGCGCCTGCACTCATATAGTCGCTGTCTGAAAAGCCCGATCCGATCCCTGCACCCGTTTCTATATAGACTTCATGGCCAAATTGGATAAGATTCATAATACCGGCAGGAGTCATGGCAACCCTGTTTTCATTGTTTTTTATTTCCTTTGGAACTCCGATACGCATTCTGCATACCTCCGTATTTTTAGTGATACCGCTATTAACTTTATATGGCTATTTTAGGGAAAAGTAAACATTTCCTTCGCCTATTTTTCCCTCCCAACCCGCATATAAAAAGCCCTCATTTATTTATGAGAGCTTGCTTTTCTTATTGCAGATCGCCTTCATTCCGTTCGTGAGCTTCCATGTCAAACTCGGCATTTGGCTGATCAATAACCCCGCTGTTATAAGCATTCATGATTTGTGCGCTAACTTCATTAGTACCCTGCTCATCAAAGAAATATGCGGATCCTGCTTGTGGTTCCCTCTTTTCCATCTTCATCTGCTCCTTTTCATAAAATTTTTATCAGCCTTATTATTGTTCGATTTTCTGTTACAGATATTCAATTTTTATAGATGTATAATATAGGTAAAGGAGGAGATTCAAATGGGCATGAAGTATAAAAACATATTAGTCGCTGTAGATGGTTCAACTGAAGCAGAATGGGCTTTTAAAAAGGCAATCGAAATTGCCAAGCGCAATAACGCTTCTCTGGTATTGGCACATATCATTGATACCCGCACGTTTGCCACTGTTGAAGCCTATGACCGTACCATAGCTGAAAGGGCTGACCGTTTCGCAACAGAATTAATGGAAAAATACAAAAGAACGGCTATGGATGCAGGCATCGAGAATGTAACATATGAAGTTGACTATGGTTCTCCTAAAGTGAAGGTTCCAAAGGATATTGCCAGAAAGCACAATGTTGACCTGATCATTTGCGGGGCAACAGGCATGAACGCGGTTGAACGTTTCATCATCGGCAGTGTATCTGAACATATCACCCGCTATGCCCGCTGTGATGTCCTCGTAGTCAGAACGGATAAAGAAGAAGAATAGAAAAAATGGCGCTGCCTGCTGCAGCGCCATTTTTACATTACTTATTGGCAACCTCTTTAGTGCCGACGACGTATTCCTTCGCTTTTTCAATCGCTATGCTTACTTGTTTGAATCCTGTTCCGCCTGCACTATTTCTTCTTTTGACAGCTGTATATGGATCCAGCACTTCATAAATATCTTCTTCGAACAATGGATGGGCACTCTTGAAATCATCAAGCGGCAAATCTCCAAGGAAGCATCCCTTTTGTACACAGACAAGGACCAGTTTCCCGACAATCTCATGTGCTTCTCTGAATGGAATGCCTTTATCAGACAGATAATCCGCCAGTTCAGTAGCATTGGAAAAATCATTTTTAGTCGCTTTTTCCATCTGCCCGGTTTTAACCTTCATGGTGCGGATCATCCCGGCAAAGATTTTAAGTGATCCTGTGACTGTCTTTACAGTATCAAACATCCCTTCCTTATCTTCCTGCATATCTTTGTTATAGGCAAGGGGCAGACCTTTCAATACTGTCAAGAGACCCATGAGGTTTCCGTAGACACGTCCTGTTTTACCGCGGATGAGCTCCGCCATGTCGGGGTTTTTCTTCTGCGGCATGATGCTTGAGCCTGTTGCAAAGCTGTCATCGAGTTCAATGAATTGAAATTCCTGGCTTGACCAGAGGATGAATTCTTCACTTAAACGTGACAGATGCATCATCAGGATGGAGCTTGAAGATAAGAACTCCAAAATAAAGTCTCTGTCGCTGACAGCATCCAGGCTGTTCTCATAAATGCCTTCAAAACCGAGAAGCTCAGCCGTATACTCACGGTCAATCGGGAAAGTTGTGCCAGCCAGCGCCCCAGCGCCAAGAGGTGATACGTTAATTCTCTTTAGACTTTCAGTAAAGCGCTTTTTGTCCCTCTCAAGCATCCAGAAATAAGCCATCAGATGGTGGCCGAAAGAGATCGGCTGCGCCCGCTGCAAATGAGTATAGCCCGGCATGATGGTTTCCACATTCTTTTCAGCCTGGATGATTAACTCCTCCTGCATTTCCTGAATCAATTCAACAATTTGCTCCACCTGCTTGCGGAGATATAAATGCATGTCTGTTGCCACCTGGTCATTTCGGCTTCTTGCTGTATGAAGTTTGCCGCCGACAGGTCCCGTCAGTTCAGTCAAATGGCTCTCGAGATTTAAATGAATATCTTCAAGCTTTACTGAGTAATCCAGTTCATCCTTGGCAGCCTTCTCTTTTAGCTGCTGAAGGCCTGTTTTGATTTTTTCTGCTTCTTTCTCAGTAATAATTCCTGTTTTAGAAAGCATGGAAACATGGGCCATGCTTCCTTCGATATCTTCCATAACCAATTCCTGGTCAAAAGAAATTGATGCTCCGAATTCATCTACCCATTCTTCAGCAGATTTTGTGAATCTGCCTCCCCATAGCTTTTTCACACTGTCACCTTCTTGCTGTTTTGAACAATGCTCTGCACTTTTGTCGGCAGCCCCCATAGTTTAATAAAGCCAACTGCCGCATTATGATCAAATTCATCATCTGAAGTATATGTTGCTAAATTTTCGTCGTATAGGGAATACGGAGATTTTCTTCCTTCAACAATTGCATGGCCTTTAAAGAGCTTTACTCTGACTGTTCCTGTTACAAATGTTTGTGTTTCTTTCAGGAAAGCCGTTAACGCATTGTTAAGCTGAGAGAACCACAATCCTTCATATATAAGTTCAGCCACTTTTTTCTCAATAACCGGTTTAAAGTGGGCCATTTCTTTAACCATTGTTAAGTCCTCAAGCTCTTTATGGGCTTTCAGAAGTGTCATCGCACCCGGGCACTCGTATACTTCACGGGATTTGATGCCGACAAGGCGATTTTCCACATGGTCGATACGCCCAACCCCATGCTTGCCTGCGAGCTCATTCAGTTCGGCAATA
The DNA here is from genome assembly GCF_010628845.1 of Bacillus sp. 22-7. Taxonomy (NCBI): domain Bacteria; kingdom Bacillati; phylum Bacillota; class Bacilli; order Caryophanales; family Bacillaceae; genus Bacillus; species Bacillus sp. 22-7. The sequence continues at coordinate 48,158 of NZ_NJQY01000011.1, forward strand.
AGTTCGGAAAGCTTCATGCTATTGCCATTCAAGCTGACTGGCACACCCTTTTCAAAACCGATTTCAACCGTATCAGGTGTATCAGGAGCTTTTTCAAGAGAAACGGTAAGATCGTATGCATCTTCCGGAGGAGCAGCCCATGGATCTTCCAGAACTCCGCACTCATTGCTTCTGCCCCATAAGTTTTGATCAATGCTGTATGGAGAATCCAGGTTAATTGGGATAGGTATATTGTTTTGTTTTGCATATTCAATTTCTTCCTCACGTGACCAGCTCCATTCACGAACCGGAGCTAAGACCTGAAGATCAGGGTTAAGAGCCTGAATTGCCACTTCAAAACGAACCTGGTCATTTCCTTTGCCGGTACATCCATGCGCGACTGCTACTGCACCTTCTTTTTCTGCTACTTCAACAAGCTTTTTGGCGATCAGCGGGCGTGAAAGTGCAGAAATCAATGGATACTTGTTTTCATATAAAGCATGTGCCTGAAGTGCAATTAATGCATATTCATTAGCAAATTCCTCTTTTGCATCAATCACATAAGATTGTACTGCTCCAACAGTTAAAGCTTTTTTCTGGATAAAGTTCAGATCTTTTCCTTCCCCAACGTCAAGGCAGCAGGCAACAACAGCATAACCTTGATCCTGCAGCCATTTAACCGCAACTGATGTATCCAGACCGCCTGAGTATGCAAGAACAACTTTATTTTGTGACATTTATATTTCCTCCTTAGAATATACGTATAAATATACAATCGAATTATGTTTTTATTCATTTATTATTCTCTTACTTTAACAACCTTTTATTTAAAAATCAATACTTATTCTTAAAAATGTATAAAAATAAATGCAATTTTTCCAATAAAAAAAGGCAAAAGCCCTGTATTTAGCTTTTGCCTGCAGTATAGGTTAATGTTTTAATGCTTCATAAACCGCTGAAATTACACTTCCATATTGACTGATACTGTATGTGTCACCTTGAAACTTATGCGGATCTTTTAATGGATCGATGACAGGAGAATGTTTTTTATTTGTCAGGAGAGCGATTGCTAAATTATTTTCTCGGTCTATCACCGTTACTGTTCCTGTCCAGCCGGTATGACCGAATACTTCTTTCCCGGCATACTCGCTGAACATCCACTCCATACTTGAATCTCCGTTCAAACGCCATCCTAACCCATATGTAGGATTCATATCATAAGGTTCTACAAATTTATCAATTGTTTGTTTATCAAATAATTTTATATTTCCATAGCCCCCATCATTAAGCATCACCTGCATCAGAACAGCAAGATCTGAAGTCGTGGAAAAGAGACCTGCATGCCCGGATATTCCATCCATTGAATAAAAGGACTTTTCATCATGAACCTCTCCCTGGAGGGTATAGGTCCGGATATTAGGAAAGGAAATGACGCCATCCCTTGTGTTGCCGTGAAGTTCAGTTGCAGCGAAATCCTTTTCTTTGAATCCCTTGCGGAGAGGATTAAATAAAGTATGCTTTAACCCTAAAGGCTTATAAATATGATTCTCAGTATAACGGTCAAGCTGCTCTCCAGTTATTTTTTCAATAATAAATCCCAGCAGCATATAGTCAATATCACTGTAAACCTGTTTGGTGCCTGGTTCATACTGAAGGGGAGTTTTTAGAATCATGGAAAGCGTTTTACTGCGTTCCTGGGAATACAATTCTCCCGCTCTTTCAGGATTATGATAATGGACGCTCGAAGGAAATCCGGCTGTATGATGAAGCAAATCGATGATCCGGAGTTCACCTTTCCCTTTTATCTCTTCGTCAGCTGAATCTTTAAATTCAGGAAAATAATGCTGAATTTTTTCTTCAAGATTGATCTTTCCTTCACTGAGAAGATGCTGCAGTGAAAAATTAACGGCATACATTTTCGTATTTGATGCTAAATCAAACATAGTTTTTGTTTTCATTTTCTGCGGGTGATTTAAAGGATCAGATTCATCAAAGACTTTGGCTGAACCATATGCAGAATTTTTAACAATCTTGCCATCTTTAATAACGACTAAAGCCGCTCCTGGAAAACCATTTTCGATTTCCTCCTCGATCAGCTTATCAACCTCTTTAAGCTTTTTGGAAGAAAAGCCTGCATCCTCCGGGCTCTTTGATTTTGATAAAGTTGGATATTCTAAAGCTTTTTTATGCTTAAATACTTGCTCTATTGGGCTGTTTCCTGTTCTGCCCAATTCTTCTCCCAGGGCTGCAGCGGGGTAAGGCAAAAGCAAACCCACCACCAGGCCTAATACTGTTAAGTGCGCTATAAATCTTTTCATATTCTCCCCCAATTATTTGTTTTAATATTCTTAATAGTCAATATACTATCGATATCTTTTAAAGCTGTAAACCAATACCATAGCCTTTCTATTAAATCAGTACTTGTGAACCAAGTTCATCTATCTTCACATTAGTTCCATAGTAGTATCTGCAGAAGACGATTGAATACTAAAACAACCATGCACCGAAAACATCTTTATAGTAAAATAAAAACAAGATTATTGTTTGGGGGATTCATAATGGAGGAGCATTTTTCACATAATGGCCGTCTTGGCATTCCTATACCCGCTTTTGACCGGGAATGGGATGAATATTCACCAAAAACACAGCAGATGATTTTGTTTCAATGGGAAAAAATAAGAGGCAGGATTCCTGACCGCATTGCCGAGCTTGAAGCGGATATTAACAGGAAACAGGCTGAGCTGTCAGATGAGGGCAATTTTGAAAGATCATGCAGACTAAACAGTGAAATTTCAGAACTGGCATCCGTTATAAATGATTTGTGGCTATGGTATCGAACGAATCAGGATATTTCAGGGAAGATGCATTCATAAAAAAACCTTTCCGCAGCGGAAAGGTTTTTGGCCTCTTATAAATCTTTTCTTAGTTCCCTGACGATATGCCCGAGTTCAGGCAGAATCAGCTTATTCATCGCAAGGCGGACTGCCCCTGATGATCCTGGTGTTGAGAAAACTGCTTTATTTTGCATTGTGCCTGCAGCAGCCCGTGAAAGAATGGCCGCAGACCCGATATCTTCAGTGTAGCTCAGCATCCTGAACAATTCGCCGAATCCGTCAATTTCTTTATCAAATAATTCTCTAACCGTCTCGATCGTTACGTCCCTGAGGGCTATACCTGTGCCTCCATTCGTTAGCACAGCGTCAACCCCGGGGTTTTCACAGCCTTTTAATACGGCCTGTCGAATGAGAGTTTTTTCATCCTTGACGATTTCATAGTCAGCTATGATATGCCCTGCCTCTTCAAGCAGCTGAATCATCAGCTTTCCGCTTTTATCCGTTTCTTCATCTCTCGTATCACTCACGGTGATCACTTTGCATCTAACTTCTATTGGCGCTTCTTTTTTATGCTCTACTGTACTCACTTGGCACCACCTTTACTTAAAGATCCTATTTATCCTTGAGTTCACTGCTGATCATTCTTTCTATGCAGATATCTCATCTGGTAATATTTATGGGCAAATTCTGTTACTTTTCTTGTCAGCTGGTAATTGGTCCCTGCTCCAATAGCCATGCTGATAAAAGGAATACCCTGAATCGATTTTCTGCGGAAAAAGAAAATAGCCATTCCTTTAAAAAGCTGCTTCATTGGCTGCTCAATCCAGGTGATATCAGTCAACTCTTCTTTTCCTTCATAAAAATAGAATTCTTCCTGATTCTTCAGCTCATTCATTAATTCTTCCCAAGCACTGCCCTGCATGCGCGGCGGCAGTGTGGCTGCGTGAAAAACCTTAAGAGAGCTCATCATTTCGAATGGAGTATTAACCTCAAAACCATAGGTCATGGCAATCAGCTGTACGGCACGAAGATTAATAACCGCCATTGCGGGAATATCTGCCCCCAGCATGAGAGAGCTGCCTGACCCCGCAATGCCGCCCTGTGCAAAAGAATAAAGACGATGCCGGGCAATTTGCTGCTGAGCTATGTATTGAAGCTGGTCGATATTTAATTGCTTTAGATCTTCGATCGTCTCGATATCAGAATGAAATACACGTCCTGCCGTCAAAATTCGCTCTTTCGCATCCATTTGAAGCTGTGAACCCTGAATAAGCGCATGAAGATGAAACAGCCAGCTATCCATTGCCGAAAAAAATTGCTGCTGAACTTCTTCTGGCAACAGTGAAAAAGACCCCTCCAATGATTTATCATAAACCATTTCCAAATCATTGGGCTCATAACTCAACAGCTTGTTTTCCCACTCCTGAATACCTGCCAAAACGCTTTCTTCCCGTTCGTTCAATGGCATCGCAATTCCTCCCAAAACATTTTTTCTTGGACTCAGTATAGCATAAGTAAGATGGGGAATTCTCCTCCCGGCTGATGGGCAATAAATCCGATAAAGTGAAACTTCAATCAGTGGGGATTTTCCTTATCCCCTACTGATTGTTAGTCGCGTTCTAGTGTCGCTAAGATCTCCGCGAGCGCTTCGATCAATCGACACTACGAACCCGATTGGTTCAACTAAGCCTCTGCGTGCGCGTCGGCAAGTTTCACNNATCGGGCCTTTACGGGCAGTTAGACCCCCGCTTAGCCTCCTTTGATTCCTCTGAGTCTAGAAGTGGGGTCTTACTGCCCGTTAGACTGCGATAAAAAAAGACAAGAGCGTTAAGCCCTTGCCTTGTTATGAATTCTATTTTGCCAATCTCACAACATCACGCGCTATCATAACTTCCTCATTTGTCGGGATAATCATGACTTTAACTGGTGAATGAGGGTAGTTGATAAATGCTTCTTCACCGCGCACTTTGTTTAATGCAGGATCCCAGTAAACGCCCATGAATTCCAGTCCCTGAAGAACGCGTTCACGAATGACATCACTGTTTTCACCGATTCCGGCTGTGAAAATGATAGCATCTACGCCATACATGCGGGAAGCATAGGATCCGATGTATTTATGGATTCTGTTTGCGAATACTTCAAGAGCCAATTCTGCTCTTTCATTTCCTTCAACAGCTTGAATTTCAATGTCGCGAAGATCACTGGAGAAGCCGGAAACACCAAGCATACCGCTCTTTTTATTAAGAACATCAAGTACTTCATCAGCGTTCAAGCCTGTCTTTTCCATAATGAATGGAATAAGAGCAGGATCAAGGTTGCCTGATCGCGTACCCATTGTAACACCCGCTAATGGAGTGAATCCCATTGATGTATCGATTGACTTTCCGCCTTCAATAGCTGTAATGCTTGCTCCATTTCCTAAGTGACAGGAGATGAGGCGAAGCTGGTCAAGCGGACGGCCCAGCATTTCTGCTGCACGCTCTGAAACATATTTATGTGAGGTTCCATGGAAGCCATACTTGCGAATGCCATATTTCTCATAATACTCATATGGCAAGCTATATAGGAAAGAGCTTTCAGGCATCGTCTGATGGAACGCAGTATCGAATACTGCCACTGCAGGGACATTTGGAAGTACCTGCTGGAACGCCTTGATTCCTGTAATATTAGCCGGGTTGTGAAGAGGTGCAAGCTCAGATAGTTCATCTATTTTTGCAAGCACATCATCCGTAATAACTACAGAATCATTGAAAGCTTCACCGCCGTGAACAACACGATGGCCAATGCCTTCGATTTCATCAAGCGATTTAATGATCCCCAGATTAGTTAATTTGTCCAGAAGGATTTTAACTGCTACTGCATGATCTGGAATATCTGTTACTTCCTTGATTTTTTCGCCATTTACAGAAATATTGAAGACTGCGTTATCCAGCCCAATACGCTCGATTAAGCCTTTCGTAATAACATCTTCACTCGGCATGTCAAATAATTGAAATTTTAATGAAGAACTGCCGGCGTTAATTGCAATGATTTTTGCCATAAAGCTACCGCTCCTTTAGAATGTTCAAAGAGACTGATCTGTCACTTTAAACCCATACTTTTATATAACAATGTGTGATACGGCGATATAAAGTAATACAACTTTATTTTGTGCATCGGCCACAATTAATATCTCTCAATTTTCCATTTAAACACTGTATGCAAAACATTTCAAGAATCACCTTGCAATGATATCGTTTTCATGTTAAATTAAATATTTTCTGATACTTCCTTATATTTTTTCATTTAAAAAGAAGCCGGCAAATGCACAGCTTCTTTTCGTTTACTTTATTTACTTTCTTTAAACCAGACATCAATTTTCTTGAGAATTTTTTCTGCTTCTGCTGTTTTAGATAAGCTTGGCAAGTTGACTAGGAGCGCCTGCTTTGGGGGAGTGACTCCTTCCCCTTTCTTCTGAAGGATGAATATGCTTTTGGCCGCTTTTTCATTTTTGAACATAGTGAGCGGCAGCTGTATCAATCCTTGAATGTAGGCATTTTCCTTGATGAATTCATGAAGCTTGGGAGCCTGATCACTTTCGAACATCCCATTAGGAATGATAAAAAATAAATAGCCGCCAGATCTAACATGATTCATACTCTGCTCAATAAATAAGTGATGAGAATAGGAATGCCCCTCATCCGCTTTTAGCTTATACTCGGCCGAACGGACATCATTCGGATAATACCCGACAGGCAGATCACTTACTACGGCATCAGCAGATTCGATAAACAGCGGTTCAAGACTATCCTGATTGAAGAATTGAATGGGGTGCTCCTGTAAATTGGCATTGATATAAGCAAGCTTAATCAATAAGTCATCAATTTCAATCCCGTTTGCCTCAATTACTTTACCGCTTTGGTGATTCATAACAGTGGTCAATAAATTTCCTGTTCCTACCGCAGGATCAAGCAGGCGGAAGCTTTTATCCTGAATGAACTTTTCCACAAGATACCCCATCAGCATTCCCACTGCATCAGGAGTCATTTGATGATTGGGCTGCACATTTTCTTTCATGCCTTTTAATATAGCAAGCTGAAAGGACTTTCTGATTTCTTCTTTTGTGCAGCTGCTTAAGTCAATGGCTTCATAACTCTTCCTGAGCCTTTTAACTGTTAATTCACTGAGCTCATCCTGAAGAATACTTTCATGAAATAAATTCTCTCCTGTTTCAGCAAGAGCTTCTAAGTATGTACAATGCAGTTCTTCCTGCATAATTACAGCCGTTTCGTTTAAAATCGTAAATAAATCCTCAACCGGAGTTATTTTCACAGCATATTCCTCCCGTCCTTATTCTTTTTCCTATTTTAACGGGCTTTTGGTTCATTCACAAGTTTCGTGCTGAGGAACAAAAAAAAATTAAAGCCCCGGAACGAATCCGGAGCTTCCAATTATCTATATTATTTCGCTTGTTTAGCTGCTTCCACTGCTGCTTCATAGTTTGGATGATCTGTTGCCTCACTGACATATTCCGCATATGTCACAGTGTCGTTCGAATCAACAACAAAAACCGCACGGGCCAATAGACGAAGTTCCTGGATGGCTACCCCAAAAGCTTCTCCGAAAGACAGGTCGCGGTGATCGGAAACAGTTTGAACATTTTCAATTCCTGCTGCTGCACACCAGCGCTTTTGAGCAAACGGAAGATCTACGCTTACAGTAAGAATTTTAACATTATCAAGCTTGGAAGCTTCTTCGTTAAAACGGCGTGTCTGTGCATCACAAACGCCCGTGTCAATAGAAGGAACTACACTGATAAGACGTACCTGTCCTTTTGAATCAGCAAGTGTAACTTCAGAAAGGTCATTTGCCAGAACCTTGAATTCAGGAGCTTTATCTCCTACTTTTACTTCATTGCCCAGCAATGTTACAGGATTTCCTTTGAACGTAATAGATGCCATTTAAATCGTCCTCCTTAATCACTTATGTACAGTGTAAATCATATCTTTTCAGAATCTTTTTTGCAATTATTAAGGATAAATTCCAAGAAAAAAGTTAACTCTCCATAGGAAAGTTAACTTCCTTCGCCTCTTAGATATCAAGATCCTGTTTAGGTCCGTTGTACTCATCACTGTTTTCCTGCTGGTTCTGGCCTTGCTGGCTGCCGGAGCCGGTTTCTTTCTTATTAAACATCTGCTGAATTTTATCGACTGCCTGCGGGGCAAGGTCAAGAATTTTCTCATACAAATGAGTGCTTTCATCAAGATGAACCATTTTTACCCCGTGAGAATTTACAATCAAAAAGGCGATTGGTGTGATGGAGACACCGCCTCCGCTCCCCCCGCCAAACGGGTGGCCCTTTTCCTCGCCTGATTGTCCATCAAGCATAAATTCGCTTCCTCCTGCTGCAAACCCAAAGCCAACTTTTGAAACGGTTAAAATTACACTGCCATCGGGGGTTTCCACTGGATCCCCAATTATCGTGTTAACATCAATCATCTCTTTCAGATTTTCCATGGCAGTTGTCATAAGCCCTTGAATAGGATGGTCAGACATTCATTGCTCCTCCTCTTTCTAGACAGTTTTAGTCCCATCATCAGATAAGGCAGAAAGCGGCTTTGTCCTGAAGTCCGCCCGGCCGCCTTTCCAATATTTGATCAGTTTAATTCCTGCAAACATAGCATGCCCGACCCGAAAATGAATCATACATGAAATGGCAGTTTGTGAAACGGAAAATTGAAAATGGGGAGTAACTGTGATTCTGGGAGGCGTTTTCAGTTTCATATAATGACTTATTATTCCTAAAATGCTCCCTTTTATTGCCCAGAGAGCCCCGGTGATCATCCCCGTATGGGCTGCATCCCCAAGGCCTGCAAAAGTATGCCATTCAAGATTCCGGATGGTTACATGCTTTAGAAATTTCCGTATAATTTTGTGGAGAGACACGATATGATTAAGCATTGCTTTCGTGTCATGCAAACTATTAATAAGATCCGTCGCGGAGAATTGCTTAGTATCTTTATCAGAAGTATTTTCCTGTGGCCCTGCAGCCGTCTGTTCCTTTACGACAATCGTTGGCGAGTTATCATCAACCTTTATCAGCGGGACTTCAATTTTGTACCTGATCAGCCCGAACCAGGCTTTCATTTGGATTTTCAAATGATCATTATCGTTTCCATGGTAAAAATGAAAATATATTTTTAGTTTTGTTATCATAACTAGAATTAAAAGAAGTATGAGGGCAATTACGGCAATCAGGAGCCACTTCACTTTTTTTCACACCCTTTCAGCTTTGTATTATGCCCAACTGAACAAAAATAAACCTGCCACCAGGCGGTGACAGGCTTCCATTTCTCATTTAAATAACTTGTTCATTTTGCCTTTCATGAACAACAGAGGTATCTGCAAAAAGATCATGCAGTCCCTGTTTCTTAGGCAGGAAGGCTACAATGACATAGCCGATAAAAATGCTCACTGATATAAAACGGCCGATCCATTCACGGAACAAAATTGTGCCCCATGTCAGCTTTTCCCCTTTAAGATCTACTACTTTTAAACCAAATACCATTTTCCCGAGCGTCTGGCCAAAAAACTTTGTCATCAGCACAAAATAAGCGTAGAACGTAATGGCAGTTGCTATGGAAATCGGTGCAAACAAATTGCTTTCATGCAAAGGAATATCCAATGCTCTAAAAATTGGATTGATCAATATCCGGTCCACACTGCCAACCACAGCCAAATCTAGAAGATAAGCCCAAAATCTCATCCAGAAACCAGCAAACCTGATGGGTGCCGAAGCTTTTTGAATGGGGAGGGTTTCTGCCTGTATGGCCGTTTCCTTACGAGCCGGATCTGCTTCATCAAAGGCTGACTCGATCCCGCCTTCATCCTGGTTTAACTCAGGATGGGCAAGCTCTCTTTCATTCGGATCATTTGAAGTCATCTTTTCTCCCCCTTCCTATTCAGCATAAAGATACATTAAACGCGGTGAGTTTGGCTGTGATAATAACTTCATCACTCCTGCCATTTCCAGGTCATCACCCATAATTTTTCGCGCACCCATGCTGAACATGGAGCCGAACCCGAAATTCTCAGAATACTTTACTACCTGCGCACCATTTAATTTATGATCTTTCTTTAATTGTTCAATAACATCATCGTCATAGCCAAAACCATCAATCAGATTCAGTTCTTTCGCCTGCCGCCCGTCATAAATTCGGCCGTCCGCAACTTCCTTCACCTGTGCCTCAGTTAATCCGCGGCCTTCCGAAATAACTTTAACAAATCCCTCATAGGAATTATTAATCATGGATTGAAGAATTTTTCTTTCCTCATCCGTCATCTCCCTGGTAGGGCTCATAATATCTTTATATGGACCGCTCTTAATCGTAACGAACTCGACACCATATTTTTCAGCAAGCCCCGCATAATTATAGCCCTGCATGATAACACCAAGAGAACCGGTCAATGTCTCGGGGCTGGCAAAAATCTTGTCAGCTGGAGCAGAAATATAATAGCCTCCTGATGCAGCCATTGATCCCATCGATATGTATACCGGCTTCTTTGTTTCTTTTTGGATTTCAATAATCTTATCATGTATTTCGGCGCTTTCCACTACCCCTCCGCCTGGGGAATTAACCTTAATGACTATCGCCTTTACTGCACTGTCTTCTTTTACATAGTCAAGATTATCCATAAACCCTTTGTGATTATATCCCGGACTTGCAAATAAAGAAGCTGCATCACCCGTATCCTGGATCACTCCATTCACGTCCAGCACAGCAATCTTTTTCTGTGCATTTCCCTCTTCAATGACTTCTTCCAAAAATGCTTCATTGCCTCCTGCAAAGAGTTCATTTACCGAGCTTTCAAAATCTGTAAATGCAAATGCAGTCACGAAATTCAGCACAACGGAAAATACAAACAAACCTGCTGCTATTCCCAGTGCAGCCCAACGTTTTCCATTCATTAAGAAATCCTCCTTTTAAAATGCCCTCTCCTAACAAAATCAGCCGCCTTGTTAGACAGATTATGATTCCCAGAAAACCTATTCGCCACATATTCTTCATACGTATAAAACTTTAAAAATGTTTCAAAAAAAGGTAAACTGAATTCAACAACCATAATCATAGCAAAATTTGAATTATTTGGGAAAGACTTTCTTACTGCTTGGAGGAATGAATATGCCTGAAAGACGCAATATATACTTCTATCACAAAAAAGATGAAGCAACGATGGAAAAAGTAGCTCCTCTTTACAGCCTGGCTGAGGAGCATGCCTTTACGATCGTCAATGACTTCAGAAAAGCCAATATCATTGTAAGCATAGGGGGAGACGGTACGTTTTTGCAGGCTGTCCGGAAAACCGGCTATAGAGATGACTGTTTGTATGCCGGAATTTCGACGACCGGAAGCCTTAGCCTGTATTGTGATTTCCATCTTGATGATACAGACAAGATGGTGGAGGCAATGACAAATGAACAAGTAGAGGTAAGGCGCTATCCCACTATCGATGTTACAGTTGATGACCAGACATCCTTTCAGTGCTTGAATGAATTCAGCATCCGTTCTGCCATAATTAAAACATTTGTAATCGATGTCTTTATCGATGACTTTCATTTTGAAACTTTCCGCGGGGACGGAATGATTGTTGCCACTCCAACCGGAAGCACAGCTTATAATAAATCAGTAAATGGAGCAGTTGTTGACCCGCTGCTGCCATGCATGCAGGTGAGCGAACTAGCTTCACTGAATAACAACCGCTATCGTACACTTGGATCGTCCTTTATTCTGAGCGGAGACCGGCAGCTGACCCTCAAAGTGGTTCAAGATGGCAATGACCATCCGACAATGGGAATGGACAATGAAGCCCTAAGCATTCAGCATGTTGAAAAGATTGATATAAAACTAAGCAGCAATATCATTAAGACTGTTAAACTGAAGGACAACTCCTTCTGGCAAAAAGTGAAGAGGACATTTTTATAAAAGGCTGCTTTAGCAAGGTTTGTTGCTATTTGTATATTATTTACTGAGTTGATTGGAGCGGAAGGTGCGAGATCCTCGAAAATGCTATGCATTTTCTTCGTGCGGTGTTTACTCAAGGAAGCTTATTCAACGTCCTGCGGGAGTAGCGGGACAGGTGAGACCCCGCAGACGCGCAGCGTCGAGGAGGCTCACCGCCTGCCCCGCGGAAAGCGAGCATCCTGTAGCGGAAATCAACGGGCAACATTAATAGGTGAAAAACAACAATTTATACAAAAAGAGCCTTATAAAAAAAGAGTTTCGCATGTCCGTGCGAAACTCTTTTTTCTATATGCCAATACCTTTTCCGCGCTTTAGTTTTGTTTCCCGATGGGCAAAAAGCTTTGTCCTCGAAACAGAGTAAATCGTTAAAGCCAGCCAGATAAACATAAAGGAAAGCATGTGAAGTTTTGTAAAGTGCTCATGATAAACGAAAATTCCCAGAATCAGCGTAATTGTCGGCGCAATATACTGCAGAAAGCCAAGCATGGACATCGGTATCTTTTGAGCACCTTTGGCAAAGTACAAGAGCGGCACTGCTGTGGCTGCGCCTGCCCCAATAAGAAGCAAGTCTGTGCTTATCGAAACATGCAGAAAAGCCTGCTTATCATTCATAAAAAGCATCACCATATAAATAAATGCGAGCGGAGTCACTACTAACGTTTCCAGCGTTAAGCCAATAGCCGAATCCACTTTTATAAGCTTTTTGGCCAGCCCGTAAAGGCCAAAGGATAATGCGAGAACAATGGCTATCCAGGGGAACCGCCCATAGCTGACAGTCAAAATCATAACTCCGGCAAACGCAAACCCAAAAGATACATATTGCGCAGGTGATAGTTTCTCTTTAAAAACCAGCATGCCCAGAATCACACTTACGAGAGGATTAATATAATAGCCGAGACTGGCCTCAATCATCTGATCGGTATTGACCGCCCAAATATATAAAAACCAGTTAGTGCTGATTAGAATGGAGGCAATCACAAGGGCGAAAAGCTGCTTTTTGTTTGTTTTAAATCCTTTAAGTGTTGCAGCAAAAGCATTCCACTTTTTTGAGGCCAGCAGAATAATCAGCATAAAGAAGAATGACCAAAAAATCCGGTTAGCCAAAATTTCATCTGCCTGCACGTGGTCCACTAACTTCCAATAAATAGGTAAAATGCCCCATAAAAAGTACGCAAACCCTGCGTATAGAGCTCCCATTTGCACTTCATTATTTTTCATTGCATTTCCTCAATTCTTTCTAGTATCGAAATATTTATATTATAAGCCCGCCTTGAAAATGTTTGCAATCATTTTTTCCTGCCAAAAAGAATGTCAGGCACCTATTGGATAGGCACCTGACATTTTCATTTATCTTTCGTATACTATTTTTCCATCAATAACGGTTTTGTTAACGGTAACGGCTGCAATTTGCCCTATTGGCATTTTAAAAATATCTTCATTTAAAATAGTGAAATCTGCCAGATACCCTTCTTGTATGACGCCTCTATCATTTTCATGGGAGGCTGCATATGCACTGCCTTTTGTGAATAAGCATACTGCTTCATACACAGATAATGCCTCACTTGGATAATAGACTGTGTTATGCGGATCATCTATGTTTGTTCTCGTTACAGCTGCATGAATACCAAGAAATGGATTGGCTGGCTCAATTGGTGCGTCAGAGCCTCCTGCACAATGTACTCCTTCTTTCAGCAGTGTCTTCCATGCGTAGCAATACTCCATATTTTCTTCACCAATTCGGTCGATCACCCAAGGAAAGTCGGAGGCTGTAAATCTCGGCTGGATATCAAGGATTAAAGGCAGTTTTTTAGCCCTTTCAATAAGCTCCTTGCGCAATATTTGTGCATGAATCAGTCTGTCTCGCCCCAGACCTTCCAATGGATGCTTTTCTATTGCATTTAATGCCATTTCAAATGCCAAATCTCCAATCGTATGGATGGCAACCGGCATTTCATGGTTGCGGGCTTTCTCCACTAAGGCATCAAGCTGCTCCTGTGAAAAAATAGCAACTCCCGAAGTGGATGGATCATCTGCATAGGGATGACTTAGTAAAGCCGTCCTTCCCCCTAAAGCCCCATCGGCAAATATCTTCATAGCACCAAACTCTATATGTTTACTTCCCGCTAAAAATCCTCCGCCTGATTCCTTCATTTCATCAGCAACTTCATGATGAACCAGCAGATGTGCCCGGAAAGAAAGACCTTCCTCCTCAATTACCTGCCTGAAGGCCTGATAGGTCTGGGAGAACCCTCCGTAATAATTGAGATCCTCAGTATGTCCTCCTGTCAATCCAAGCTTATAGGCATCATGAATGGCAGCGTGAAGCGCCTTCCTTAAATAGCCTTCTGAGACAGAAGGCATCACATTGTATAAAAGATCTTGGGCCTGATCCTTCAAAAGTCCATTGAGTTTTCCAAGTTCATCTTTTTCAATTACTCCTCCTGGAGGACATTCAGTATTTTCAGTAATATTTGCTTTGGATAATCCAAGAGAATTGACTGCAAGAGCATGTCTGCACACACGTTTCAGCATAACAGGGTGATTGGGAACATATTGGTCCAGCTCTGAAGCATATATAGGCTCCGGCTGATCCCATAAATTTTCATTCCAGCCTTCCCCAATGACCCACTCTCCTTCTTCTATTGTCTCAGAAAATTGCTTAACAGCCTGAAGGACTTCCTGCTTTGATGTGTGCTCAGATAAGTCGAGCCTTATCAGCCTTTCGCCATGCCCGATGAGATGCATATGGCTATCCACAAATCCCGGCAGCATGGTGCTTCCCTGCAGATCGATCTCCTTTTGAATTTCTTCTTTATACTTACCCCTTAAATCTCCTAAAGCGCCAACTTCAATAATTTGGCTGCCTTCTGTAAAAACGGCCTCTATTTGATGGCCTTCCTGCTGAAGGGTATATATCGGCCCCCCGTGCCATAGCGTTCCCATATAATCTTTTCTCCTTTAATAAGTAAAAGTTCACATTTACCATAGTATAACAAAAATACAGGCGGAATTCCGCCTGTATTTTTCAAAGCATTCAGTTTTGCGCTGAAGCAGTTTCCGCTTCTTTTTTACGCAATTCCACACGCATGATTTTTCCAGAAGTCGTTTTTGGCAGCTCAGATAAAAACTCAATTTTCCGAGGATATTTATAAGGAGCTGTCAGCTCTTTTACATGCTCCTGGAGCTGGGAAACAAGGTTAGGATCTTTTTGGTCGACACCCTCCCTTAATACAACAAATGCTTTAACGATCGATCCGCGCACTTCATCAGGACTTCCTACAACTGCACATTCTGCTACATACGGATGCTTTACAAGTGCGTCTTCCACCTCGAATGGTCCGATCGTATAGCCTGAGCTGATAATAATATCATCACCGCGTCCTTCAAACCAGAAATAGCCATCTTCATCTTTCTTAGCTTTATCTCCGGTAATATAGTAATCACCGCGGAATTGCATAGCAGTTCTTTCCGGGTCTTTATAATAATTTTTAAAGAGTGCAGGAGTTTCTATATGGACAGCGATATCTCCTGTCTCACCCACAGCACATATTTCACCGTCTTCATTTATAATGTCGACTCTGTTGCCAGGAGTCGGTTTGCCCATTGATCCAGCTTTTAGCTCCATATCCTTTGTAATGCCGACAAGCAGGGTATTTTCAGTCTGTCCATACCCATCACGGACATTCACGTTAAAATGCTTCTTAAATGTATCAATCACTTCCCTGTTGAGCGGTTCACCCGCCGAAACAGCACTATGAAGGGTTGGCAGCTTGTATTCATGTATATTGTCAGCCTTTGCCATCAGCCTGTATTCAGTCGGTGTGCAGCAAAGGACATTTACCTGATAATCTTCTAATAGCTGCAAGTATTTTTTCGGCTCAAACTTTCCATTGTAGACAACTCCGGTGGCACCAGAACCAAGAACGGAAAGGAACGGGCTCCAGATCCACTTTTGCCAGCCAGGGCCAGCAGTTGCCCATACTGTATCACCTTCATTAATACATAACCAGTTCGGTGCTGCTGTTTTTAGGTGTGCAAATGCCCAGCCATGTGTATGTACGACACCTTTAGGGTTTCCGGTTGTTCCAGATGTATATGAAAGAAATGCCATGTCATCCCGGGATGTGTCAGCCAATGAAAGTTCCGGTGAAGACTGTTTCATTTCCTCGTCCAGACTGATCCAGCCATCTGAATTTCCGCCTATCACAAATTTCGGCAGGACTTCTGCTTCCTTAATATCTTTAAATTGGTCAACATATGGATAATAACTTACGATCGCTTTAACATCGCCATGATTAATGCGGTATTGCAGATCTTTCGATCGAAGCATTTCTGAACTTGGTATGACGACAATTCCTGCTTTCAATGATGCAATGTAAACCTGATATGCTTCAATCAGTCTTGGAACAATGATCAGAATAACATCTCCTTTATTAAGACCATTTTCCAAGAAAACGTTTCCAATTTTATTTGCATTAAGGATCAGTTCACTGTATGTAATCTCTTTCTTTTCTCCCTGCTCATTTTCCCACTTTATTGCAAGTTTGTCCTTATTTCCGGCAAACCGCTCCATTTCTGATACGAGATTGTATTTCTCCGGTGCAATTAAGTCTTCCCGTTTCATCAAATCTCCCCCTGACAATTTCATTTGCTGGTGTCTGATCCTGATGCGTAATCTATAGAAATTATTATACTAAATTATTATAAAATTTAAAATTATTTATTTTTTGAAAAATAATTTTTGCACAAAAATAAGGAGCAGGAATGATTCCTGCTCCTTGTAGCCATATTATTTAATTATCTTTGGAAACCGCCTAATTGCTGTTCAGCCATTTGAACTAAACGCTTAGTGATTTCTCCACCTACAGAACCGTTAGCGCGAGAAGTAGTTTCAGCACCAAGGTTTACACCGAATTCAGTAGCAATTTCGTACTTCATTTGGTCAAGAGCTTGTTGTACTCCAGGAACTAGAAGTTGGTTTGAGCTGTTGTTGTTTGCCATGTGATTTTCACCTCCTTGTGAGTATAGAATGTGTAGAATCACATGGCCATATACACTAATTAATTGGTAATTGTTGTATTATTTTTTTGAAGTTAAATTAACAATTGCTGTTTTAGCATTTAGATAAGGCCCGTTGATTTCAGCATGGGTCACTTGCTTTTCGCGGGGAGGAACGGGAGCCTCCCGCAGGACATTGAATATGCTTCCCCGAATGAACACCGCACGAAGAAAATGCTTCAGCATTTTCGAGGATCAAGCGCTCTCCGCTACAATCAACTCATCAAAATAAAACCTGTTCCATATAGCACTTTAAACATTATCCCGAATGTAAATTAAAATAATTCCCCAAAAGATTCTTCATTGCGCGATTGAGGTTTAATAACCAGCTTTTCGGTCCCTTCGACTGCTTTTACGATTAGAGGTTCAAAATCAACAAAGCTTTCAAAGCGGCGGACTTTGTCGCGTTTTGGTTTTGTTTTGGGTGATGAAGGAACAAAAACGGTACAGCAATCTTCAAAAGGCCTGATCGATATATCGTGTGTATCGATGGTTTGGGCAATGTCGATGATTTCTGATTTATCCGTTGTGATCAGCGGCCGCAGGATAGGTGTTGTCGTAACATCGTTAATGGCAAACATGCTCTCTAGTGTTTGGCTTGCTACCTGTCCAAGGCTTTCCCCGGTTATAATGGCCAGGCCATCGTTTTTATCGCGGATTTCATCAGTGATCCGGAGCATTAATCGTCTTGTTGCTGTCATAGTATAATTCGCCGGAACCTGCTGATGGATCAGCTGCTGGATTTCTGTAAATGGGACAATATGGAGAACAACGGTTCCAGCAATATTCGCAAGTTTTTCTGTCAAATCAATTACTTTTTGCTTTGCACGCTCACTGGTGAAAGGCGGGCTGTGAAAATGGACAGCTTCAATTTCCAATCCTCTCTTCATGGATAAGTAACCTGCTACCGGGCTGTCAATTCCTCCCGAGAGCATAAGCATGGCTTTACCGCTCGAACCTGCAGGAAGTCCGCCAGCCCCCTCAATGGTTTCGCATGATAAGTAAGCCGCTTCTTCGCGAACTTCAATCTGCAGATTAATATCCGGTTTTTTTACGTTCACTTTTAGACCCGGCACATTCTTCAGGAGGTGTCCGCCAAATTCATGATTAAGTTCGTCAGTATTTAAAGGGAAGCTTTTATCGGCTCTTTTAGCTGTAATCTTGAAGGTCTTTCCTTCATCAAAGTGTTTTAAAAACAATGCCAATGCTGCTGCTTTCATTTCTTCGATATCTTTATTGACTTTCACAGCAGGACTAAATGACTGAATGCCAAAGATGCCTTTAAGGCGATCAGCAACCTCCCTGCCATCAGCACCATTCAACACAACGTACATTCGGTCTCTTGTAGATTCTATCTTGATGCCGGGAAATTCATTCAGCACATCGTATATACTTTTTCTTAGTTTATCGACAAATTTATTGCGGTTTCTGCCTTTTGTGGAGATTTCTCCATATCGTATAAGTATACGGTCATAATTTATCATGATTTCATAACCTCTCTTAGCCTAATAACGGTCTCTTTTACCGCCTGTATAAAAGTCTCTGCCTCTTCCTTCGTATTATCATAAGACAAACTGACCCTGACTGCACTTTTCGCATCCTTTTCAGGAATTCCCATAGCCATCAGGGTACTGCTGGCAGCAGATTTCTTCGAAGAGCAGGCACTTGTAGTTGAAATAAAAATTCCTCGCTCTTCTAAAGCGTGGACAAATACCTCCGCTTTGAATCCTTTTATGGAGAAATTGACGATGTGGGGAGCAGAATTATTTTCAGGGGTATGAACAGTAATACCCTCAATACTTCCCACCTCCTCCATAATATAGGTTTTAATGGATGTAAGCCGGCTTAAGTGACTTTCCATATTATTCATCGTAAGCCTTAGGGCCTTTGCCATTGCTACAATGCCAGCTACATTTTCTGTGCCGCTTCTCATTTTCCATTCCTGATTGCCCCCGGAGAGCAGCGGCGAAAGACGAAGTCCATCACGAATGTACAAAACCCCATTCCCCTTCAAACCGTGGAATTTATGAGCCGAAATCGTACACAGATCTACGTGGGCCTGATAAAGGTCAAGGGGCACCTTGCCGATTCCCTGGACATGGTCTACATGGAATATGACCCTCGCATGTTTCTTCAGCATCTCACCTATTTCATTTATAGGCTGAATGGAACCAATTTCATTATTTACGTGCATAACAGAGACTAAGACAGTTTCCTGTGTAATTTCGTTTTCAATGTCTTCAGCATGGACAATACCTTTACTGTCCGGTTCAATTACGCTAATTCGATAGCCCAATTCCTTCAGCTGATCTGCAGTCTCCCTTACAGAAGCATGTTCCAGTCCGGTGGTGATAATATGGCTGCCTCTTTTTCTATGCATTAATGCAGTTCCTTTTATAGCAAGGTTATTGCTTTCTGTTCCTCCGGATGTAAAATACACTTCGTTGTTCTTAACATTCAGCAATTGGGCAATTTGCTCACGCGCTTGCATCAGCAGCCTCTCTGCCTTACCTCCAAATTCGTGAAGGGAAGAAGGATTCCCAAAATATTCTGAAGAAACCTTTATAAAAGAATCAAGCACTTCTTTATATGGTTTAGTTGTTGCACTGTTATCTAAATAAATCACGGTCTTCTCCTTTCCGTTCCGATAACCCTTTAGCCAACTTTAAATCATATCATAACTAGTGAAGATTGGAAATGTAATTGAAGCCTTTGAACCAAATAAATTCTTTACTATTTAAATTAAGCAAGTTTGAACAGTTTAACCAAATGAATGGATTAATTTTCACGTGGAAAGCTGATATTATTGTAATTTGAGCACCGTACATTTCAACTTCATTATTATAAAATACTAAATATTAAGACTTCGTATTTTTTCGACATTTTTTTTAGTTCCTGTGCTAATATGAAAATGTTCTAAACATTATGATATGGAACTATTTCAGGAGGATATATATGGAGAATAAAACATTAGCACCAAAACAAATTCTCGCCGTCGGACTCATGTTATTTGCCCTATTCTTTGGGGCAGGAAATATGATTTTTCCTCCCTTCCTGGGACAAGCTGCCGGCACAAGTGTATGGACTGCTATTATTGGATTTCTAATCACAGGGGTTGGATTGCCGTTGCTAGGTATTATCGCCATTGCCAAAAATGGTGATTTACAGACAATTGCAAGCCGTGTACACCCTTTATACGGAATGATTTTTACTATTATTATGTACTTAGCCATTGGACCATTTTTCGGAATCCCGCGTACAGGGACAGTTGCTTATGAAATTGGTGTTACTCCGTTCTTGTCTGAAACCGCTTCCAATAGTACTTTCCCGTTATTGGTTTATACCATAGCCTTTTTT
Organism: Bacillus sp. 22-7; assembly: GCF_010628845.1. Lineage (NCBI taxonomy): Bacteria > Bacillati > Bacillota > Bacilli > Caryophanales > Bacillaceae > Bacillus > Bacillus sp. 22-7. The sequence goes on from NZ_NJQY01000011.1 coordinate 68,388, forward strand.
GGCATCACAGCATGGCTTTCTCTCAATCCATCGAAATTAGTGGATAGAATTGGCAATATTTTCACACCTGCCTTGCTCATTATCCTTGCTGTTCTGGTTATAAAAAGCATCATTACTCCTATGGGCGAATTGCAGGCTCCAGTGGGAGCATATGCAGAGGGGCCGTTCTTTAAAGGCTTCATTGAAGGCTACTTGACGATGGATACAATTGCAGCTCTGGTATTCGGTATTATCGTTATCAGTTCAATACAGGGTATGGGTGTGACAAATAAACATTCACTTATGAAAATTTGCATTACTGCCGGACTGATAGCGGCTGCCGGTCTTGCGGCAGTATATTTATCTCTTGCATATATCGGGGCAACAAGTGCGGAAGCTATAGGTGAATTCGATAATGGCGGCGCTATCCTATCTGCCGCTTCTCATTTTCTATTTGGATCAGCGGGAGCAGTGATCCTTGGGCTCGCCATAACGGTAGCATGCCTGACAACCTCAATCGGACTAGTTTCCGCTTGTGCGCAATACTTTCATAAACTGCTCCCCAAAATATCATATAAAACCATTGTAATCATCCTTTCACTGTTCAGTATGGTGGTTGCAAATATTGGTTTAACTCAGTTGATTCAGCTTTCATTGCCAATTTTGATCATCATTTATCCTCTGGCCATCGTGCTGATACTTCTATCGTTTATGCACAATGCCTTTAATGGCTACTCAGTGGTATATATCGGGGCATTAATTCCAACAGGATTAATCAGTTTTGTGGATGGCTTGAAAACAGCTGGAATGGACGTATCCTTTATCACAGACTCACTTCAATTCCTCCCATTCTTCGCTGAGGGTATCGGCTGGATTGTGCCTGCCATTGCTGGAGCTGTTATAGGCTACTTCCTGGCAATTGCTGTTGGGGAGTCGAAAAAAACAATTGCTGGCAACGAATAATAAAGTGAAACTTCAATCAGCAGGGAGCACTATTCTCCCTGCTGATTGTTAGTTGAGGCACACACAGGAGGTGGGTCACAAAGACGTTGCCACAGGACGTGGCGTTCTTAGTCTTTGACCTTATTTCGGGCCTTTACGGGCAGTTTGATCCCCACTTATTCTCGATTGATTCCGCTGACTCTTGAAGTGGGGGCCTTACTGCCCGTTAGACTGCGATCAAGAAGCTCCATGCGCACGCTTATCGGCGCATGGAGCCGGATAGATTCCTTTTTAAAAAAACAGATCCGATAATCGGATCTGTTTTTTTATTGTTCAGTTATTAATTCTTCAATTCTCTTGATCGCACCCGGCTCGACTTCTTCAATTGAAGAGGCAGCCTGCTCCAATGCTTTTTTATATTCATAACTTCTGAATGAAGCCTCTGCTTCCCTTAATCCATTATCAATAGATGGATATCTGCTTCTGTATCGGTTGCCATATTGGATGACTTTCTCAGCTAGAAGAATCGTCTCAATCATATCACCCACAGAATCAGCAGCCTTATCAACAGTCAGCACCGCAACTTCAAGATATTGCTGGACCGAAGGAATATTCAATGGTTTTTCATCGAGCTTAGCCAGCACATTATCTATGCTTTCTTTCGCATCCTGGATCAAATATTTATATTCCTGTGAAACTCCAGGCACGTTGTTTTTAGAGATAAGCCTTATTGTTTCTGCCACTTTCTTGCTTAATTCTTTTACTTTTTCCCTTGCAGACATTTCGTCTTTTCGTAAGGCCTGAAGCTTTTCGGCAAAGGCTGTCTGCTCATCTGAAATCTCCTCAATGTGTTCCTTGACTTCCGCCAGCTCTTCTCTCAGAAGTGTATGGGGAGTATTTTGGCTGTTAATCTTATGCTCCAGCACTTCGAATTTTTTGAACAGCTGGCTTATTTTTTTCTCCAGGTGGATTTGAATTTCAAGATCCTTTTCTGGAACATGATAGCTATTCCGGACAGCCGCTATCTCTGTCTTTAGCTTATTGTTCATATCACGGTTATTATAAAGCATGGTTCTTGTTGCCTCATCCTGCTGGCTTAAGTAATGTCTGGCATGTACTTCCTTTTCGAGCAGATCGTACAGATGTTCAATATTATCTTTAATCTCTTCGACTCCTGTTTGAACTTCTTCAATTTGTGCCTGATCAATGGAGCCTGCATATACATTTACTTGTTCTTCAAGCCTTTCAATTTCTTTATCTATTTGCAGGTGATCAAGCAGATATCCCTGCTCCAGCATTTCCTTGTATCCGTCTCTCAGCTCTTCCAGCTCGGAAGGGATCTTGGATTGACAGTCAACCATCAAACTTGGTATAGCTTCCATTTTGGCTTGAGAATCCTCAATCAGCGCTTTGATTATAAGAAGTATTTCACGTGCTTCAAGGTAATTGCCCTTTTCGGTTTTGTCATCGAATTCTTCAAATTTGGCCAATGCTTCATCCAGCTGTTCTTCAAGAATTTTTTCAGATTTGCCGAATGTATGGCGGTGTGCAAGGAGAGACTTTTTGCATTGGCGGTACATTTCTTTCAATTCTTCAATTTCCGCTCTATTTTTCTCTTCACTGCCTACCAGTTCATTCAATTCAGCAAGCAGGTTTTTGATGTTTTCTTCTATCTCAGTTAACCTTTTTTCTATTCTCTGCTGAATTTCCTTGGAATTTTTAAAACGGTATTTATCTATGCTCTCTTCAGCATCAAATAACAATTCTTCCACATCTGGAAGCTGAGATGTAACTATTTCATCCCATTCATTTCTCCAGCGTTCGAATAATTCCTCTGTTTGCCCCGTCATATTCAGCTTTTTCACTCTAGACATTTCATCTAGAACTGGGCGGTCCGTTATGTCCATCTTCCATGTTTCCAGCCTGTCAATTTCTTTGTAATGTTTTTTCTTAAAAAAATATCCGGTGAGATATAGGCATAAAAGAATGGCTATAGCTCCAATTATGTATTCCATTTTAAAGCCCCCTGTTCTGTTCCCGAGCCAGCATGTATATATAAAGTTTTTATTTAATAGTGTGAGGCGTTTCTTTATTTCACATGTTATTTTCAATGCTTTTATGATACCATGTAAACGACATTTTTTGACTATTTATTTCATTTTTTTATGAATTTCTTCTTTTATATCTCGTCTAAAATGTTATTTTCGAAAAATAACTATAGCATCTATAATTTTTTAATGTTTCTTTCAAGGCTCTTTTCGTATAAATTGTTATTTTTGCCTTTCAATGTTATCCGTTGATTTCCGCTCCAGGCTGCTCAGCGAACAGCGGGGCGGGCGGTGAGCCTCCTCAACGCTCCGCGTCTGCGGGGTCTCACCTGTCCCGCAGGACATTGAATAAGCTTCCTTGAGTAAACACCGACGAAGAAAATGCGAATGCATTTTCGAGGATCTCGCACCTTCCGCTGCAATCAACTCAGTAATTAATATATAATATGCAACAGAAAACCGCCTTTTTAATTGAACTATATGAACTGTTCAAATACAAACAATTCGCTTTTTATAAAAGATTTCCTTCTTTATTTAGGAGATATATAAAAAAGAGACTTGAGTACTGCATCAATTAAACCATTGCAGAAAGGAAGGTCTTTATATGTTAAAAGACGGCCATATCCACACACCCTATTGCCCGCACGGGACAAAAGATTCATTGGAAGATTATGTTGAGAAAGCAATAAGTCTGGGTTTTAAGGAGATTTCTTTTACCGAACATGCTCCGCTCCCTGATGGCTTTGAGGACCCGGCACCTGCCCGGGACAGTGCGATGCGCAAGGAGAAACTTGAAAATTATTTTACTGATATTTCAAGAATAAAAGCAGATTATCACGGAAAAATCAGGATTAATGCGGGGCTTGAAGTGGATTACATTGAAGGCTTTGAACGGGAGATTACAGAATTCCTCGATAAAAATGGAAAATACATGGATGATTCTATTTTATCTGTACATTTTCTAATGCATGGCAGCCGCTACGAATGCCTGGATTACAGCCCGGATGTTTTTGCAAAGATGATCGAAGACTACGGTTCTATTGAAGCAGTTTATATGAATTATTTCCGCACCCTGCTTTTATCTATAAAAGCAGATTTAGGACCGTTTAAACCAAAAAGGATTGGGCATATCACCCTGGTAAAAAAATTCCAAAAAAAATATCCCGCTGATCGGGAATATAGTGAGGAAATAATCCAAATACTTGATGAGGTCCATAATCAAGGCTATGAACTCGACTATAATGGAGCCGGTTTCGCCAAGCCGTTATGCAAAGAGTCCTATCCACCGGATTGGGCTGCAGAAGCAGCGGCCCAAAAAGGAATTACACTTGTTTATGGATCCGATTCTCATCAGGCAAAGGAAATGGGTCAGGGCCTTGATAGAATGAAATACCTTTAGAGTACAGCAGCATAAGGTTTTCCGGCATGATTGCACAGGACTCCATCAACCCAATTGAAGATCTCTTTCGTGTATTTATCCGCGAAATATTTTTCATGAGGAAATACATGCAAGACTTCAGCCATATAATGTGTGTTCAAAAATGGCATGGACAGGAGTCCTTTCAGCTGGATAATCATATAATTAGCTGAATGGATACGAAACTCTTTTGTTTTCATGCCCCTTTCGAGCACCTTGCCAAAATAAAACTTTTCTTTTGCTAAATAAGTGGACATGATTTCCCTTACTACCTGTGAATCTATTGAAATTTCCCGGAGTATCAATCTTGTTAAATGTGTATGTTCAAACTGATAAATCATGATATTTTGCGCCATTTTTTTCAGGCTCAGAGCCGCACCCTGTTCAAGAAATGAAAACCCCTTCTCTATCTCCTGAATATATCCTTCAAAAAACGCAGTAAAGCAAAATTCAAGCAGCCCGTGTTTGTTATCGAAATAGTATGCGATATTCGCTGGATTCGTCTGAGCTTTGCCTGCAATATCCCGGATGGAGGTCCCAGAGAAACCCTTCGTATTAAATAAGGAGATAGCGGCAGACACAATTGCCTCTTTTGAATTTTTTTTCAAAGTTCCCGCCTCGCTTTCTTTTGTAAAATCTCGGTCCAAACACATAATGAGTGGATTAAATTCATGGCATGTTAAAAACGGATTTGTTGTGATAATTAAACATTCTTGCTAAAATCGTCTTATCCTTTTTAAAGTTCTCGACAATGTCCTTCTAATTTCCTGTTCATCTGCCAGGAAATTCATATATCTTTGAGAAAGCAAGGTGATTTGTGATGTTTAGTGTCGAATCATACAAGGGAACCCGTGAAGAAAATTATCAATTATTGATTAAACAGCTCTCTGCTCTTCTTGAAGGAGAAACGAACAGCATTGCCAATTTAAGCAATGCATCGGCACTTCTTAATCAATTCCTGGAACGTACCAACTGGGTAGGGTTTTACCTGATGGAAGAAGGCGAGCTTGTTCTCGGGCCATTTCAGGGCCTGCCTGCATGTGTAAGAATTCCCCTTGGCAAGGGCGTGTGCGGAACAGCTGCAGAGCAAATGGAAACTGTCCGTGTTGAGGATGTCCATCAATTCCCAGGACATATCGCCTGTGACGCTGCTTCACAGTCCGAAATCGTCATTCCGCTTGTCAAAGAGGGCAAGCTTCTTGGTGTGCTGGATATTGATTCTCCAGAAAAAAACCGGTTTGATGCACTTGACCAGAAATACCTGGAAGACTTCTCAGAGGTGCTTGTATCCTTCCTGTAAATGATTTCAAAAAAGAGATGGCCATTTAAAAACGGCCATCTCTTTTTTATCAGACTTCTTCAAGAGCCCGGGAAAGATCCTCCCTGATATCTTCCCATGATTCAAGGCCGACTGAAAGCCTCAGCAATGTATCTTCAATGCCCATTTTTTCACGGTATTCCTTTGGAACCACTGCATGAGTCATAGTTGCAGGGTGCTGAATTAATGTCTCCGCATCTCCAAGACTCACGGCAATTTTTATTAGATTCAGCCTGTTCATAAATTCCTGAGCAGTCTCTTTATCTCCTTTTAGAGTAAAGGAAATCATCCCGCCCGGCTTTCTCATTTGTTTTTGCGCAATATCAAAATCTGTATTACTGCTGTCTCCGGGAAAATAAACTTTTTCCACTTTTGGATGCGCCAATAAGTATGATGCAAGCTGTTCAGCATTATCACAGTGCCTGTCAAGTCTGACTGCAAGTGTTTTCAAGCCGCGCAGCAGCAGCCAGGCATCAAAAGGTGAAATAATGCCCCCAATGTCTTTTTGAGTAGTCATCCTTACTTCATCCAAAAATTCTTTGCTGCCTACAACAAGGCCGGCAATTACGTCACCATGACCCCCGATGTATTTTGTCGCACTATGAATGACAATATCGCATCCCAGCTCAATCGGGTTCTGTAAATATGGAGAACAGAAAGTATTATCAACCACAACTGGAATTCCTTTCTCCCTCCCTACTTCTGCAACCATCTTCAAATCCACCAATTTCATTGTTGGATTTATTGGAGTTTCAACATATATACAGACAGTCTCAGGCTTTATTTGATCAAGCAGCTGCTGCTTTGATTCCATATCTGAATAATCATGGCTAATTTTATATTTTTCCTCCATCATCTCCAGGAGTCCAAATGTACAACCATACACTCCCTGTGAACATAAGATATGATCACCTGTTTTGGTTAAAGCAAACAGAACAGCTGAAACCGCGGCCATGCCCGAACCAAAAGCAAGGGCAGCTTCTCCCTTTTCAAGGGCGGCCATTCTTTCTTCCAGCATCTTTACTGTTGGATTGCCCAGACGGGAATAAATATAGCCTTCTTCTTCACCGGCAAAACGCTTTTCCCCCTGCTGTGCAGTCTCAAAAGTAAAAGTTGACGTCTGAAAAATAGGCGGCGCCAGGCTTCCCGTGAAGCTTTCTGCATCGTATCCTTCATGGATGACCTGCGTCTCGAAGTTAAACCGATGATTTCTATCCATTATAACTCTCCCCTTCGTTGAAAACGCTTACATTATTTACTATAATAAGCTCCTCTTTCAGCATATGATAATAGCATATTTTTTGAAAGTAATTTGTTTTGGAAAAATATTAATAAAGACTGCCTCTTTATAAGGCAGTCCCCTATATAAATGTATCTGCTGCCGACTCAAGTACCACTTTATTTTTACCTGTATTCTTGGCAGTATATAAAGCCCTGTCAGCCCGCTTAAAAAGCGCAGCATATGAATCTATATTTCCCCTGCTCCAATGCGAAACTCCGCAAGAAATGGTTACTTTGGGATCTGTAATCTGGCATACCTTTCTGACAAGCCGCTCAGCAATAAGAGCACCCACTGACAATGATACACCGGGCAGGTAAAGAGCCAGCTCCTCACCGCCCCATCTTGCTCCTATATCAGTGCCGCGAATATTGCTGTTAATTAAATTGGCGACTTGAATAATGATTTCATCGCCTACCTGATGTCCGTATGTATCATTGATCAATTTAAAATCATCTATATCAACCAGCATAAAGGTTCCTTCATGATCTTCATTCATGGACTGATGTATGCGATCATCCAGATAGCTTCGTGAATAAAGCTTTGTTAAGTGATCCGTTACAACCATCTTTTCGAGCTCTTCTCTCAGCATTGAATTGGTAAAGGCAAGGGTGGAATGATGAATCAATGATTGCAGCAGCTTGAATGTTTCAAATGAAAAATGATAAGGAGAACTGTGCAAGACAAGCGCAAATCCCTTTAATACTCCAGACTGGGTCATCGGAACCGCCATAATGGATTTATAGCAGCCCGCCGCTCCCTCGGACTGTAAAGAAAAATCCCCAATAAAAAGAGACTCTTTCTCCCTGATGATCTTTTCCTTCATATACTGGATATAGCTTTCTGCCTCTTTGGTATGAAAAAATTCAGTACTGCCCTGAATTATATTCACATCAGAAGCATCAGCAGATATCAGGATGAAACCGGCTTCTTCAGCATCAAAGGACTGCAGAATCTGATCTGACATAAAGTTCATCGTTTCTGTAAGGCGCAAATTCGAGTTCAGGCGATGGGATGTTTCATTAATTAATTGAAGATCCGCTATAAGCCGCTTGGATTGCTGGTAAAGCTGTGCATTCTCCAGGGCACTGCCTGCAGTATTGGCCAGAAGCGTTATAAATTCAATTTCATTTTTAGGGAATATGATGGTATTAGGTGCAATAACCTGAAGCACACCATAAACCCCCTGTTTCCCTTTTAAGGGAGCATACAGAATAGAGCGAACTTCCTGCAGGGAATCTTCAAATTGAACAGCCCCCGTGACATAAGCCTGCATGGCCGCGATGTTTTCGCTGTCATATTCAAGATCTCTAATAGGCAGATCACCATGATTATTATTATCCTGCGACAGCAGAAGATAATAGGTAAAAGTGGGGTACATTTCCTGGAGAGTAAAGATAATTTCCCCCAGTACCATGTCCATATCCATTGAAGAATGGAATTTCTCAGTAACGCGGTACAGCTGTTTGTAGCGTTTCTCTTCAGAAGCAATTTTGGCCATACCCTGAGCTTTATCAAGAAATTGCCCGCATTCTTCGCTAAGTTCCTGAAAAACTTTTTCTGGATAAGTGTGAAAACAGCCTGATGCCCCTGTTAGAATCATGCAGCCCAGCAGCTTGTTTCCTTTTACAAGAGGAATCATGATTTGTTTTTCCGTAATCTCCGTGCCTAGCCTCTGGAACTCTCTGTTTGTTTTAGCCCATCTATTTAAGTCACCTGAAAAAACACGTGAATCTAAAGCCTCCGGATTTGTGGAAGCTTCTGCAAAAAACTCCTGCTTCCATTCATTAAAAACGCAGAGAATTATTTCATCCGCTTCGGTAAGGGCTTGAATGGCAGAAAGCATTTCATTCAGTAATTTTTCATAATGAAAGAAACCGTTCTCCGTATCGATAATATCAAAAAATCGGCTTTTTAAATTAAGTATGATTTGGCGTTCAAGTGTATCCATCTTCTTATCACCCATCAAATGTCTCAGATCATGAATCTTTTAACCAATAAGGTATATTATAACGGACCAAAATTAATAATCCCGGTAAAGATGTGGCTATTTCGTTTCAATTCCGGTTTTCAGCAGGATAGTCCTCTGCCAAATTTTTCTTTATTATATCACAGTTTCAAAGAGACTCCTGCTAGTTTTCTAATTTACTGTGAAATATGGTTTAGAAAAAAACTTTGCCTTATAATGAATACATGCTTTAAATCAAAAGAAGTAAAAAATAAAGATCACCTTGACTTTTGCCCTCTGAAAATTATATAATATTCCTTGTGTAAAATATTGCAGCCTATGTGAGCACCTTGATGTACTCATTTTGTTCCTCAACCAGCTTCAGCCGCCTTTGGCGACTTATATGTTTCTGGGGATGGGGTACTGTGTAACCCTCTGCTGCTAGGGCGAAGGTACATGAAAACAAAATGAACATGATTGTTGTGCGCATCTGTTTCTGTTTTTATTTTACCCAAATAAAAACACAAAAGGAGGAGTCTTAAATGGCTCGTTATACTGGTCCAAGCTGGAAATTATCCCGTCGTCTTGGAATCTCTCTAAGCGGTACTGGAAAAGAATTAGAAAAGCGTCCTTACGCTCCTGGACAACATGGTCCAAACCAGCGCAAGAAAATCTCTGAATACGGATTACAATTGCAGGAGAAGCAAAAGCTTCGTCACATGTACGGAGTAAATGAGCGTCAATTCCGCAATTTATTCGATAAAGCCGGCAAAATGCCTGGTAAGCACGGTGAAAACTTCATGATTCTTCTTGAATCACGCCTTGACAACGTTGTTTACCGTTTAGGTCTTGCACGCACTCGCCGTCAAGCTCGCCAGCTTGTTAACCACGGTCACATCATGGTTGATGGATCTCGTGTTGATATCCCATCATACCGCGTAGCACCTGGTCAAACAATTACACTTCGCGAAAAATCTCGCAACCTTGACATCGTTAAAGAAGCAATCGAAGTTAACAACTTCGTACCTGACTTCGTATCTTTCGATGCAGACAAGCTAGAAGGAACTTTCACTCGTATGCCTGAGCGTTCTGAACTTCCAGCTGAAATCAACGAATCTCTAATCGTTGAATTCTACTCTCGTTAATAATATTAGAACTGCCGAAGCATTTCGGCAGTTTTTTTGTTATATCTACTGGATTAACTCCCACTTTACAACCTCGACTCCTACTTTCGTCGTTAATCAACAGGATCAGCTATCTGTCCACCCATTTTTGATTCAATTATATATAAATAAAGCCCTCCGTCACAGGAGGGCTTTCGCTTATTAGTATTTAATCAGGAAATATTTCTTCTTTCCGCGGCGAATGACAGTAAATTGACCTTCGATCTTGTCTTTATCAGTTAGAGTGTAATCAAGCACTGTTACGCGTTCTCCATTTACAGAAACAGCGCCATTCGTCACATCTTCACGCGCCTGGCGTTTGGATGGAGAGATTTTGGCAGCCACAAGCAAGTCAACTATGCCCAATTCCTCTCCTTCAGAATGCTCATAAGATGGAACATCTTTAAAGCCTTGTTTAATCTCTGAAGCCGAAAGATTTTTTATATCTCCGCTAAATAGAGCAGCTGTAATTTTGATAGCCTGTTCTAATGCTTCATTTCCATGAATCAGACGCGTCATTTCTTCAGCAAGTGCTTTTTGGGCTTTGCGGAGATGCGGTTCTTCCTGAACAGCTTTTTCAAGATTTTCAATTTCTTCACGGGATAAGAAGGTAAAGAATTTAAGGTATTTGATTACATCCGCATCTGCTGTGTTAATCCAGAATTGGTAAAACTCATAAGGAGATGTTTTCTCAGGATCAAGCCAGATTGCGCCACTTTCCGTTTTGCCGAACTTTGTTCCATCCGCTTTCGTTACAAGAGGAATTGTCAGGCCGTAAGCCTTGGAACCTTCAGGCGCCATTTTGCGGATAAGCTCAAGCCCGGTTGTAATATTTCCCCACTGATCGCTTCCGCCAATTTGCATCTTACAATTATGGTTTTCAAATAAATGAAGGAAATCCATTGCCTGCAGGATGGTATAAGTGAATTCCGTAAAGGATATCCCTGTTTCCAGCCTGGAAGAAATGGTGTCTTTAGCGAGCATGTAATTGACTCCGACATGTTTTCCAAAATCACGCAGGAACGTAACGATATCCATGGAGCCTGCCCAATCGTAATTGTTAACCATAATTGCACCGTTTTCACTTTCAAAATCAAAAATTCTTTTCAGCTGGCCCTTTATGCAGTCCACATTATGCTGTACTGTTTCAAGAGTCTGCAGCTTCCTTTCCTCGCTTTTGCCGCTTGGATCACCAATAAGTCCAGTAGCTCCGCCAACAAGAACAATTGGACGGTGGCCTTCTTTTTGAAAACGTCTTAACGTTAAAAATGGAAGCAGGTGTCCGATATGCATGCTGTCAGCAGTAGGGTCAACACCGCAGTACAAAGAAATTTTCTCTTTCCCGAGAGTATTTTGAATACCCTCTTCATCTGTCTGCTGATAAACAATTCCTCTCCATTGCAGATCTTCAATTAAGCTCATCTTATATCCTCCTTATCAACGGTTATTTTCAAGGCATTTACGGTTTTAACCATACAAAAAGCGCCCCTGCAATTATGCAGGGACGCATGATCATTTTGCGCGGTACCACCCAGATTGAGGACAAATGTCCTCCACTCTTTCAGAATAACGGATAATCCGTCCACTGCTATAACTGCTGTGCAGGTTGACAGTGAAAGCTCAGGGAGGTAATTCATCCTTCTATTTGTACCGGCTCGCAGCAAACGCCGGCTTTCTGAAACAGGGATAGAAGCATTACTGGATTCCCATCAATGCCTGTAAAATATTAAAAGTCTAAGATAGAATATTTTTATCATAAAATTGAACCAAATGTCAAATTCCTGTGCAAAAAAGGAAATTTCAGATAAATGGCGAACCATGTCATATTGGGCTGTCACATTGTGCTATAATATATGTGATTTTAGGGGGATTGATACGATGAAAGAAAAGTTTCAAATGTTAATGGATAAATTGAGGCAGACTCCGGGCCTTTTTGGTAATAAGAAAGCCGCTAAAGGCGCAAGTATAACATACCAGGTCATCTGGAATCTTACTTTGCTTTTTATCATCCTGGCTGTGATTGGCGGTGCATTCGCTGGGGGACTCGGAGCTGGTTATTTCGCTTCGCTTGTAAAGGATGAGCCCATCAGATCCTATGCCAGCATGAAAAAGGAAATTTATGACTATGAAGAAACATCAGAACTATACTTTGCAAATAATGTATATCTCGGAAAGCTCAGAACAGACCTTGAACGTGAGGAAGTTAAGCTTGATGATGTTTCGGAACACTTAATTAACGCAGTAGTAGCTACTGAAGATGAGTATTTCTACGAACATGACGGTGTGGTGCCAAAAGCGATAATGCGCGCACTGTTCCAGGAAGTAACAAATTCATCTGTTCAATCCGGCGGAAGTACACTGACACAGCAGCTGATAAAGAACCAAATCTTAACGAATGAAGTTTCTTTCGAGCGGAAAGCGAAAGAAATTCTGCTTGCTTTGCGGCTGGAAAAATTCTTTGATAAAAAAGAAATATTGGAAGCCTACCTCAATGTTTCCACTTTTGGAAGAAATGCAACCGGACGTAATATTGCCGGAGTTGAAGCAGCTGCCAAAGGTATATTTGGGGTGAGTGCAAAAGAATTAACATTGCCTCAGGCCGCTTTCATAGCAGGGCTTCCTCAGAGTCCATTCGGCTACACTCCCTTTACAAGGGAGGGAACGGTCAAAGAGAATCTGGAACCGGGTTTCTCAAGGATGAAAACCGTTCTGAAAAGAATGTATGATGACGGAAAGATTGACCAGAAGCAATACGAGGAAGCTTTGGCATATGACTTGACAAAGGATTTCACTACAGCTTCTGAGAGCCCTTTGGAAAAGTATCCATATCTAACGTATGAAATAGAAGAACGTGCAGTAAAAATCATGACTAAAATTCTCGCAAAAAATGACGGATATGAAGAACAGGACTTAAAAGAAGATGACGAGCTCCGCGAGGAATACAGAACCCTTGCAGACCGGACAATCCGTCAGAATGGCTTCCAAATTCATACGACCATTAACAAGGATATTTATGATAAGATGCAGCAGGTCAAAGATAACTACCCTTATTACGGCCCTGATAAACCTGAGACAGTGAAGGATCCGGAAACTGGAGAAAACAAGCAAATCATGGAGCCCGTAGAAGTTGGTGCGATCTTAATTGAAAATAAAACAGGGAAAATTATCAGCTTTGTCGGCGGACGCGATCACAAACGCGAGCAGCTGAACCATGCTACAAGCGCTCTAAGGCAAAATGGTTCAACCATGAAGCCGCTTTTAGTCTATGCTCCGGCAATAGAACTGGGAAAGGCAGCGCCGGGCACTATCCTTCCTGATGTGCCGCTGCACCTTGCTCCGGGACTAAACAGACCTTGGCCAAAGAACTATACAAATACCTATAGCGGGCTCGTTTCGGCCAGACATGCACTTAAGCATTCATACAATGTCCCTGCTGTAAAGCTCTATAAGGATATAGTCGGACAGCGGCCTGCTTCTTACCTGGAAAAAATGGGCTTTACTTCTCTTATCGGCCCTGACTATACAAACTTGTCTACATCCATCGGATCACTGGAATACGGTGTAACTGTAGAAGAAAATACAAACGCATTTACTACATTTGCTAATGGCGGGAAATTTATTGACGCCTATATGATTGAAAAAATTACAGATAAAGACGGGAACGTCATATTCCAGCATAAGTCCGAGCCTGTTGATGTATTTAGCCCGCAGACAGCGTACCTTACAATCGATATGATGAGAGACGTTATTAACAGCGGAACTGCCACATCGATTAAGAGCAGATTGAAGTTCGGTTCTGATTGGGCGGGGAAAACAGGTACTGGTACTGAATTCATAGATGCCTGGTTTGTGGCAACCAACCCGAATGTCACCTTCGGCATCTGGTCTGGTTATGATACGCCTAAATCATTGAAGGCTCCTGGCCCATTAAGCTATAGCCTGCGAAATAATTATCTGTGGGCTGACCTGATGAATGCAGCATATGATGTTGCCCCTGACCTTGTGGACCCGAGCGAAAGCTTTAAAATGCCGGGCGGAATCGTAAGACGTTCATTCTGTGCTATTTCCGGCCTGCTCCCTTCAGAGGCATGTTCAAAGGCTGGCCTGGTCGAGACTGATTTATTCAATGCCAAATTTGTTCCTACAAAAGTGGATGACAGCCTCGGCAATGGAAAACTTGTACGAATTGGCGATAAAAAATATATGGCACTTGATTCAACACCAGAAGAGTTTACTGAACCTGGAATGGTAGTGAATCCGGAATATATTCAAAAGCTATTCGGCATTAAAGCAAATTTAAGTACTCTTATTCCGAATAAAGAACGCTGGAAGAGCATCCTGACTAGCGCTGACCAGCTTAAAGACAACGGTAAATCCCCGGCAGCTCCAGGCATAAAAGCTTCGGGTGAAAGCATTACATGGGGCGCACACCCTGAAAAAGATGTGATAGGTTACCGTGTCTATAACGGAGGCAAAAAAGTCGGTACCATAAAAGCCGGCTCCTCCCTTAGCTTTAAAGCTGGAAGCGGCTCAATCCATGTAACAGCCGTTGACATTGCCGGCAGAGAGTCTGCTCCATCCAATGCAGTGGAAATCGGCAAAAAGCCGGAAGAAGAGAAACCTAAGGAAGATAAACCAAAAGAAGAAAAGCCTAAGGAAGAAAAGCCTAAGAAAGAAAAACCGAAAGATCCGCCAGCCGAAGAAAAGCCCAAGGAAGAAAAACCATCAGAATCCGGTGAAGATGGAGAGACATCAGCTGAAAATGGTTAAAATGAAAAGCAGAAATCCATTGATTGGATTTCTGCTTTTCTCGTTTTATACTTTCAAAAGCACGTGAAGGCCGCTGTTTTTGAACAGCGGCCTTGAACTTTCTTAATCTTCCATTGTAGACAGATCACCGGTTGGGAGATCCAGTTCCCATGCCTTAAGCACACGGCGCATGATTTTGCCGCTGCGGGTTTTTGGAAGCTTGTCGCGGAATTCGATTTCACGCGGAGCAGCGTGGGCAGCAAGGCCCTTCTTAACGAATTGGCGAATTTCTTCCACTAATTCCTCAGTTGGTTCATGCCCATCCCGTAAAGCAACAAACGCTTTAATAATTTCTCCGCGGACAGGATCTGGCTTGCCGATAACCCCAGCTTCTGCAACCGCAGGATGTTCGATCAGTTTACTCTCTACTTCAAACGGTCCTACACGTTCGCCAGATGTCATGATAACATCATCTACACGGCCCTGGAACCAGAAGTATCCATCTTCATCCATATAAGCGGAATCTCCGGAAACATACCAATCACCAGGCATAAAATAAGATTCATATTTTTGCTCGTTATTCCAGATGGCATGCATCATGGAAGGCCAGCCCTTTTTAATCGCAAGGTTGCCCATACGGTTAGGCGGCAGTTCATTTCCCTGATCATCGACAATGGCTGCTTTTACACCCGGAATCGGCTTACCCATGGATCCCGGCTTTATTTCCATGCAAGGATAATTGCAGATAAGCTGTGCACCTGTTTCAGTCATCCACCATGTATCATGGATGCGCATGTTAAAGACTTTTGTACCCCATCTGACAACTTCAGGATTTAGCGGTTCACCCACACTGAGGACATGGCGAAGGGAGCTTAAATCAAATTTTTTCACCACTTCATCGCCCGCTCCCATCAGCATGCGGAATGCCGTCGGAGCACTATACCAAACTGTAACGGCATACTCCTCAATCATTTTATACCAAGTCTCCGGATTGAACCTGCCCCCGACCACAAGGTTTGAAGTCCCTGTCAGCCACGGGCCGAAAATACCATATGAAGTACCGGTTACCCATCCAGGATCAGCAGTGCACCAATATACATCTTCTTCTTTTAAGTCCAGCACCCATTTAGCTGTCTGGTAATGCTGAATCATTGCATTATGTACATGCAGAACCCCTTTTGGCTTTCCTGTTGAACCGGATGTATAATGCAAAATAAGCCCATCGTTTCCGTCAACCCATTCAATTGGGAGCTTCCTGCTGGATTCAGCCACTCTTTTATTAAAATTAACATATGGCCCGGTTTCCTCTATATTTTCCCCAACAAGGAATACATGCTTTAAAGCAGGCAGCTGGTCAACAGGCACCCGTTCCAAAAGCTCAGGTGTTGTAATCAGGACTTTTGCTTCACTGTCAGCAAGTCTGTCACGGACCGCACCTTCCATGAAAGCTTCAAATAGAGGACCCACTATAGCCCCCAGTTTAACAGCCCCCAATACGGCAAAATAGAGCTCAGGAGAACGCGGCATAAAGATGAACACCCGGTCGCCTTTTTCAACATCGCCATATGCTTTTAATGCATTTCCCGCTTTATTTGATAGTTCCTTCATTTCTTTAAAAGTATACTTCTCATTTCTCTCCCCATCGCGATAATAAAGGGCAACCTTATTTTTTCTGAAAGATTCCGCATGACGGTCAATAGCCTCATAGGCCATATTCATGCGGCCGGTTTCTTTCCAGGAAAATTCTTTTTCCGCATCAGCCCAGTTGAAATTTGCATAAAGTTCATTATAATTTTTTAAATTGAAGTCCCCTTGTGTTACTGGCAGCGCTTCCACTTTCATAAATCGTTCTCCCCCTTATTTAGATTTGATATTATTATAGTATAAACATTATATTTTCTCAATTTTTAAAATTTTAAAGGAGAAAAAAGTAGTTATGACCAGACTCGTAAATTGTCACAAACTTTTTTAAATTACACAGAAAATTATGTGAAAGCGCTTTATCATCCGCGTTTTTATGTATAATAGAAGATACATTGATCATGCTACCTGGGTGGTGAATACATGGAACATAACAAAACGTATAATGCAAAGGAATTAAAAACAGCCAATGGAAAATTAATCATTGAGGGGCCAATTACACCCGAAAAATTGGCAGATTATGAGTTTCATAAAGATCTTGTCGCTTTCAGGCCGCCGGCTCAGCAGCATAAAGCCCTGGTTGAGATTGCGGGATTGCCTGAGGGCCGAATTATAGTAGCCCGTGACAGACATACCATTGTCGGCTATGTTACTTACTTGTATCCGGATCCCCTTGAACGCTGGTCTGAAGGTAAGATGGATAATTTAATTGAATTGGGTGCCATAGAAGTGATTCCTGCTTTCCGGGGTTCAGGAACAGGCAAGAACCTGCTGAAAGTATCTATGATGGATGATGCTATGGAGGATTATATTGTTATAACGACAGAGTATTATTGGCATTGGGATTTAAAAGGAACTGGCCTGAATGTATGGGAATATCGAAAAATCATGGAAAAGATGATGAATGCAGGCGGTCTTGAATGGTACGCCACAGATGACCCGGAAATCAGTTCTCACCCTGCAAACTGCCTGATGGCCCGAATCGGAAAAAGAGTAGACCAGGATTCTGTCCAGCAATTTGACCGCTTGCGCTTTATGAATCGCTTTATGTATTAATAGAAGTGTAAATACATAGTTCATGCTATGACTTTTCCTGCATGAGTGTATCTCCATATATTTTATAAGGAGGCATTTAAAGTGATTGTAGAAGAAATTATGAAAACGGATGTCACGGCTTTGTCAAAAGAAGACACTATTGCCGATGCCATAAGAATTATGAGTGAAAAAAGAATCCGGCATTTGCCAATAACAGATGAAGATGGCAGACTCCAGGGACTTGTAACAGATAGGGATATTCGGGACGCCACACCTTCTATTTTTCATACAGAACTGTTTAAGGAAGATCTGCAGAGACCGTTAAAAATGATTATGAAGACAGATATCATCACTGGTCATCCGCTTGATTTTGCTGAAGAAATTGCTGCGGTTTTTTATGAGCAGCGGATTGGCTGCCTTCCCATATTAAACGATAATAAGCTGGTTGGGATTGTCACAGAAACCGATTTGCTTCATACATTAGTTCAATTGACGGGAGCTCATCAGCCAGGCTCGCAGATTGAAGTGAAGGTGCCGAACAAGGCGGGCATGCTGTTTGAAATCGCTGAAGTCATTTGCAGAAGGAAGGCAAATATCCAGAGTGTCCTTGTATACCCTGACAAAACAGATGATAAATTTAAAATATTGGTGATAAGGGTACAAACAATGAATCCTATACTTGTAGTAGAAGATTTGAAAAAAGCAGGCCATCACGTTTTATGGCCAAATATGCCGGGGATTTCACTATGACACATGATTCAGTATTTGTTTATTCGGAAGACCTGCTGAATTACAAATTCGGCAAAAATCATCCTTTTAATCAGATAAGGCTGAAGCTGACACTCGATTTGCTCAAAAATATAAATGCCATCGATGACTTTCATATTATCCCGCCGCGCCAGGCTTCGGATGAAGAGCTTCACCTGATTCATGATCCAAATTATGTGAATGCTGTCAAGCTTGCCGGCCGTGGACAGCTTCCTGAGGAATCATGTGAAAACTATGGTCTTGGAACAGAGGACACACCTATATTTTCCAATATGCACGAAGCGAGCTCTCTTTTAGTAGGAGGCACCCTGGCAGCCGTTGATGCCGTTATGAGCGGACGTGCTAAGCATGCACTGCACCTTGGCGGAGGCCTTCACCACGGTTTTAGGGGAAAAGCCTCCGGATTTTGCATTTACAACGATAGCTCAGTAGCCATAAAGTACATGCAGGAAAAGTATAAAGCCCGTGTTTTGTATGTAGATACTGATGCTCATCATGGTGACGGTGTCCAATGGTCATTTTATGATGACCCGGATGTATGCACCCTATCAATTCATGAAACAGGCCGATACCTTTTTCCCGGTACCGGAAATATCAATGAACGGGGACAAGGGAAAGGATATGGTTTCTGTTTTAATATTCCCGTGGACGCTTTTACTGAAGACGACTCCTGGCTGCATGCATACCGTACAGCTTTTCGGGAGGTTGCGGAATTTTTCAAGCCTGATGTAATTTTGACGCAAAATGGGGCTGATGCACATTACCTTGACCCTCTTACCCATTTATCATCTACTATAAAAATCTATAGGGAAATTCCGAAACTGGCTCATGAAATTGCCCATGAATATTGCGGAGGGAAATGGATTGCAGTCGGCGGCGGCGGCTATGATATTTGGAGAGTTGTTCCCCGGGCATGGGCCATGATTTGGCTCGAAATGACTGAAAACTCTAATTGTTACGGCAATATCCCGGAGGAATGGATAAATAAGTGGAAAGAACACGCACCTGTGCCTCTTCCCTCTGAATGGGAAGATCCGGCTGATTTATATAACCCTATCCCCCGTAAAAGTGAAATAACTGAAAAAAATGCCCGGACATTGGACAAGGTTCTATATCCCATCCGGAACAAATCAATGACAGAGTCTAAATAAGAAAGTGACTGGCCGGAAACATCCGGCTGCCATTTCTTCACAGTCAAATAAACAGGCCTGGCTTTAGCCAGACCTGTTTATTGATTGTTTTCTTCATTAAATTTCGGATCAGAAATAATGATTTCAACACGCCTGTTTTTCTCCCAATTTTCCGGTCCGGAATTGGGAACGATGGGACGGGTTTCCCCGTAGCCGATAGCCATAAATCTGTGGCTGTCAAGGTTATGCCCTTCTGTTAAATATCTGATTACTGTACTGGCCCTGGCAGCAGATAACTCCCAATTGGACGGATATCTATATGTAGTTATGGGCCGGTCATCAGTATGTCCTTCCACCTTCACCAGGTTGGGCATGTTTGCTAACAGGGTTCCTACTTTATCCAGGAAAGGGTAGGAGCTCTCTATAAGACTGGCATCCCCGGATTCGAATAAAACCTGTTCCTGCAGGACGAGAACGACACCACGCTCCGTTCTGTTTGCCACTATAACCTCTTCTAAACCATTCACATCCAGAAAGGACTGTATTTCCATCTGGAGCTCATCAAGCGAATCAAATTGACCGCTGCCTTCTTTTTCCGTATTTTCTTCCATTTCTCCCTGATTCTCCGCTGGAATGATGGACGGCTGGAAATCAAGCACCTGTTTGTCCCGGAAAGAGTCAGAAATCGCCTGAAATTTCATTAAATCAATCTGTGACATTGAAAATAGCAGGATAAAGAAAACCAATATTAATGTAACGAGATCTGAGAAAGTTACCATCCAGATTGGGGCACCTTTAGGAGGCTCAGGAGATCTTCGCCTACGCCTCATGATTCAAAGCCTCCCCCGCGTTTACTGCCCTCTCAAGCTCTCTCCGTTCCTCAGAGGATAAAAAGGCGCTCAGCTTCTCCTCCAGAATTTTTGGGTTTTGACCGGATTGAACACCGATGACCCCTTCAATAATGATCTCCTTTAAAAATACTTCCTTCTCTGTCTTCAAAGCCAGCTTTGCTGCCATCGGCAGAAAAATAAGATTGGCCAGAAGTGAGCCATATAATGTAGTCAATAAGGCAATGGCCATATTTGGCCCAAGAGTGGAGGGATCATTTAAATTTTTCAGCATCAGAACCAGGCCGATCAGAGTTCCTATCATCCCCCAAGCCGGAGCGTACTCACCCGCTCTTTCAAGAATACTTCTGCCTTTTCTGTGCCTCTCTTCCATCGCCATTATTTCGGCATTCATAATGTCAGTAATGACATCCGGCTCTATGCCATCCACAGCCAGATAAATGCCTTTCCTAATAAAAGAATCTTCAACTTCCCCGACTTCAGCCTCAAGCGACAATAGCCCTTCACGCCGGGCACGCTCAGAGAGTTTGACAAAAATCCCAATCAGGTCGCCAACGCTTTGTTCTTCACTGGAAAAAACCTGCTTAAAAACTGTGGGCATATGCCTGATATCTTTTAATGGAAAACTAACAAGCAGCCCGGCTATTAATCCGCCTAAAACAATAAGAATTGATGAAGGATCAATAAATGATAAAAACCCATCTGCTCCACCATTCCACATAATCCCAAAAATGAGCATAGCCAGGCCCGCCAGTAACCCAGCAGGTGTTAACATATCGAACTTTCTCATACTCTCTCTCCCTGATCCACTGCATTATCTAAAAGTTTTAGTATAAAGTGAAACTCAATCAGTCGGGGTGCTTTTCTCCCCGCTGGTTGTTAGTTGAGGCCCACAGGAAGCGGGTCACAAAGACGTTGCCACAGGACAAGGAAAGCAACGGCAGCGATACATCGCACGACCGAAAGCGGCAGCTTTTGGGAGGATGTGGCGTTCTTAGTCTTTGTCCTTTTTTCGGGCCTTTACATTATAAAGCGAGGCGACTTGCCCAGGGGTGACAAGCGAGCCCCTAGGAGCCGCAGCTAGATTGGGCAGTTTGATCGCCACTTATCTCCTTTAAATCCACTGAGTCTTGAAAGGGGGATCTTACTGCCCGTTAGACTGCGATAAATTTTGACAGAAAGAAACGCCTTTCATATTAAGGCGTTTCTCTCTCTTCCCTTGTCCAGCTGCTGAAGGCAAAGAACGACTTCAACTTCTGGCCCTCCAGCGCTTGTCGGGGCTGGTCGAGGCGCTTCCGCTTTTCTTTTATATCGGCATGTTTCTTATTTTGTTGAGCTTCGTTCTTCAATTCGATGTGGGAGTACAACAATTTGCTCATCGACAGATTCTTTATTCATAAGTTTCGTAAGCAATCTCATGGCAACTGCACCGATATCATACAATGGCTGTACAACTGACGTCAGCTGGGGACGAACCATTAAGGTCAATCTGGTATTGTCTGAGCTGATGACCTCAAAGTCTTTCGGGACATCATAGCCTTTATCCTCGGCCCCATGGACGATACCCAAAGCCATCTCATCAGATCCCGCAAAAATAGCAGTTGGGCGAGGGTCGGCATCAAGCAGTCTCTCAAAGGCTTCTATACCTGAATCATACGTGTAATCTCCTTCAACCACCAATTCCTCGCGGAAGGAAACTTCAGATTCTTCCAGTGCACGCTTATAGCCTGCAAGCTTCTTTTCCTGATTAATCGGCTCGCGGAGGGGTCCTACCACAAGAGCAACATCTTTATGTCCTTTTTCAATAAATGACTTTGTGACATCAAATGCTGCCTGTTCATAGTTAATATTCACAGATGGAATTTTGCCCGTTTCTTCAATAGAGCCGGCCAGCACGATCGGAACCGGTGACTTCTCAAACTCTTCAACAAGCTCGGACGTAATGTTGCCGCCCATGAAGACTATTCCATCCACTTGTTTCCCGAGCATAGTATTAAGCAAATGCAGCTCTTTTTCGATATTCTGGTCGGAGTTGCTGAGAATGATGTTGTATTTATACATTGTCGCAATATCTTCTATGCCCCTTGCCAGTTCTGCAAAAAAGGTGCTGGAAATATCGGGAATGATCACACCGACTGTAGTGGTTTTTTTGCTTGCCAATCCTCTTGCAACCGCGTTCGGACGGTATCCAAGCCGGTCAATTACTTCCATTACTTTTTTTCTTGTTGCGGGTTTAACGTTCGGGTTGCCATTTACAACACGAGAAACCGTTGCCATTGACACATTCGCTTCTCTCGCCACATCATATATTGTTACATTCATTACTGACACTCCTTTTTTGAATAGCGGTCACTTCTATTACTTTATATTTTACAGCAACACGACATAACCTACTCATTTTTTATCCTAATTTGTGAGCAGTTACACATGAACAATTATGTATTTAATCATACGACAGTCCAGGAATTGCCGCAATGTCAAGGCTTATATTTCTGAAAAAAACTTAAAACTTCACTTTACAAGCGAAAAAAAGAGCCCTCTGCAATGAGCAGAAGGCTCTCCGTATATTGAATAGTTCCGTTGATGCCGAATCAGAATGCGCGAACGGCTCTTATTCGATGATCACACTTTCAGCAATGCTGAAGATTGCAGTTCAGACATAAAATGGTCAAATTGATTTAAGTCCATTTGCTGTGCTGAATCTGAAAGGGCAACAGCCGGGTCAGGATGAACTTCTGCCATTACGCCATCTGCGCCGATTGCCAGCGCTGCTTTTGCTGCCGGAAGAAGCAAATCTCTGCGGCCTGTTGAATGTGTAACGTCAACTAGTACAGGCAAATGTGTTTCCTGCTTAAGGATTGGCACTGCTGAAATATCCAGTGTATTGCGTGTTGCCCGTTCGTAGGTGCGGATTCCCCGCTCACACAGGATGATCTGTCCATTTCCCTGGGACATGATGTATTCCGCAGCATTAATGAATTCTTCAATTGTAGCTGCAATTCCGCGCTTTAAAAGAACTGGCTTATTTACAGCACCCGCTGCTTTTAATAGCTCGAAGTTTTGCATGTTTCTTGCACCGATTTGAATGACATCAATATAATTTACAGCTGTTTCAATATCATTAGGGCTTACAATTTCAGAAATAACTGCCAGATCGTATTCATCTGCCACTCTTTTTAAAATTTTCAGGCCTTCAAGGCCAAGACCCTGAAAATCATATGGCGAAGTTCTTGGTTTATATGCTCCTCCGCGAAGAAGTTTAAGCCCTTTCGCTTTTACAGCTTCAGCAACAGTTGCTACCTGCTCATATGATTCAACTGCACATGGGCCAAAAACAAGATGAGGATTGCCATCTCCTACTTTTTCACCTTTCAAGTCCACAATAGTGTTTTCAGGCTTCTTTTTGCGTGAAACAAGAAGCGCTTTTCTATGATCATCTTTTTGAAGTTCAAGACCTGCTTTAAATATTTCCTTGAACATATGCTCAATTGTTGAATTTTCAAAAGGACCGTCATTATGCTCTTTTATCAAATCCAGCATTTTGCGTTCCCGGACAGGATCATAACGATAAACCCCTTGTGTTTCCTTTACTCTTCCGATTTCTTGAACAAGTTCAGCTCTTTCATTGATCAAAGATAAAAGCTGAAGATTCAGCTCATCCACTCGATTACGAAGTTTATCTAGTTCATTATTGCTCATTTCCTGTCCCTTCCTTTCGAATCTCAATTTAAGCCGTGCTGGTTTCAGGATGCATGTACATAGCCCGCAACTAAATGCGCAACGAGTTAAGCATTTCCATCTTTTTCTTTTACGGCCCATGGATATGTGATACATTTTTTATAATTAGGGTTATTATATATGAATTATTCAGACATGTCACGAAAAATTTCTTTATTAATTAAACGCTTTTAAGTAGTAAAGCGATCTAAAGGCATAAATAAGCATTCTAAGACAATTAAAAAGAAGGTGTATTGCTTTGGACGAACAAAAAAAGCTTTTTGCACTGGATATCGGCACTCGCACGGTTGTCGGAATTATTCTGGAAGAAGAAGGCGGCCAATACCATGTGAAAGACATCATGATTAGGGAGCATGCAGAGAGGGCCATGCTCGACGGCCAGATCCATGATGTTCCGGCTGTTTCAAAAATTATAGCAGAAATCAGGGATGATCTTGAAGTGAAACACGGCCCATTAAATAAAGTTTGTGTAGCAGCGGCAGGCAGGGCTTTAAAAACGGAAAGATCTAAAACCTCCATCACCATTAAAGGAAAACCCATGATGAAAAAGCAGGATATACTTCACCTTGAATTAAGTGCGGTTCAGCAGGCGCAGGCAATCGCTGCAGAAAAGCAGGCAGCTGAAAAAAGCTATTATTACTATTGTGTTGGATATTCGGTTTTATGCTACCGTCTTGATGGTGAAGAAATCGGAAGCCTGATTGATCAGCAGGGGGATGAGGCATCTGTCGAAATCATTGCTACCTTCCTGCCCAAAGTTGTAGTAGAGTCACTTATCTCAGCTCTTCAAAGAGCTGGCCTGGAAATGGAAGCTTTAACACTGGAGCCAATCGCAGCTATTAATGTCCTTATCCCGCCTTCAATGAGAAGGCTGAATGTGGCACTTGTTGATATTGGTGCCGGAACATCCGATATTGCCATAACAGATCTGGGCACAGTTACTGCTTTTGGAATGGTGCCTGTAGCAGGCGACGAGATCACCGAAGCCATCAGTGACCAGCTTCTGCTGGACTTCCCTCTAGCCGAAAAGGCAAAAAGAGACTTGCACGTATCCGATACGATTACTGTCACGGATATTCTCGGCTTCCAATCAGAAATCAGCAGGGAGGAGACAATTGAAAAAATCTCTCCAGCACTTGAACGTTTGACAAATTCCATCTGCGAGGAAATATTGCGGCTGAACAACAGGCCGCCAAAAGCCGTCATGCTGGCAGGCGGCGGGAGCTTAACACCCGGACTTCCTAAAAGGATAGCGAACAGATTAGGCCTTCCGGCAAACAGAGTTGCCATTAGGGGGATTGATGCTATCGGCGACCTGAATTTACCGGATAACACAGACCGAGGCCCCGAGTTAGTCACCCCAATAGGAATCGCAATTGCCGCTAAAAAAGCCCCGGTCCAATATTGTACTGTTTACGTCAACGATCAGCCTGTCCGGCTATTTGAGGTTAAAAACCTGACAGTCGGGGATTGTCTGCTGGCAGCAGGCATTAAAATGAATAAGCTTTACGGGAAGCCCGGACTTGCTATGATTATCAATTTAAATGGGCAAAACATTACGATCCCGGGAAGCCATGGAGAAGCTCCTGTCATTACACGCAACAGCCTTCCAAGTGCTTTAGATGAAGAAATCAAATCAGGGGATATCATAACCGTTTCTAAAGGGCGTGACGGATTGCCTGCTGAAGTCTGCATAAAGGATTTAATAGATGAAGTCCCGGAAAAGTCTATCACTATTAACGGAAAACAGTATACAATTCACCCTGCCATTACCTGTAATGAAAAAGTTGTCCCGCTAGAGCAGACTCTTGCTGATCGGGATAAAGTGGAGTGCAGGGTATCGGAAACAGCTGAAGAAATCTTAACCATTTTAAGTCTAAATAATTTATTAAACGAGCTTAAGCCTTTTCGAATCAGCATTAACGAAAAAGAGACTTTTCTGCCGCGCCATTCCGGAAAGCTTTATAAAAACGGCCTGGAGGTTAATTGTCACAGCATAGTAGAGGATGGTGACAATCTTCGCATTGAAAAAGGAAACACTCTGACCGTAAAGGAATTAGCAGATATTAAGCAGCTGGCACTTCAGGAGAGTATCCCTGTCATTTTTAACAGCAAGAAAATAGAGCTGTCCAGGGGAATACTCGAATTTCAGAGAGAAGGAGCTGTACTCACCGAAGATGACATAATTTCTGCTGGAGATGCCATAACAATTATGAAAAAACCAAGATCCCCCTTTATTTTTCAGGATATATTCAGCCATGTTAATGTCGATATGCCTGCTTCCTCTTCCGGAGGCTTCATCCTTTTGAAAAATGGGAAAAAAACATCCTTTCATGAATCTGTAGAGCCTGGTGATCACCTTAAAATTGTGTGGCCTTCCATAAATAATAAACAGCATTCAACTATTAAATATAGCTAGAAATTAAAAACCCATCCGATTGGATGGGTTTTATCTGTTTTCCTTTACAGCATTCAAAAGGGAGTCATATGTAATCTTCCAATGTGATGCATGCCATACAACATCTCCATTATTAAACAGAATTGCCTGTGGCGACTCATGTTTAATATGAAAAGCTTCTGCAATGTGATTGGACAAAGGGCGATCATCCTGAACAACCAGGTAATAAGCATTTACATCTTTATGCTCTTTTACAAAGCTTTCATATTCTTCATAAGCTGCACCGCTCACAGGGCATGTGGAACTATGTTTTAAAACCAGCAGCTGCTCTCCTGACTCTACCGCTTGATCGAATGCTTCATGACTATCAAATTTTTTCATTTTTCTCTCCTCCTAAAATTAAACAACGGTGAAGTTATCGTACCACTTCACCGTTGTTTAAACAAATAGTTTAGTTATACTTTTGCTCGGTTTCGTCAAAAGCTTTTTTCGTTTCTTCCAGCTTCATTTGGATTTCCGCATCATTGACTGGCGCGTTTCCTTCAGCCTGGAATGTTTCGTCAATGATAGCTGCTCCCTCTTCTTCAGCTGTTCCGTTTGAAGGAGCTTGTCCATTTTGATAGTCTTTTAAGTTTTTCACTTTATTTACAAGCTCATTGGATTGCTTGGTCACTGTTTGAGTTAACACATTTGTTTTCTCTTTAGCAGCATTAGCCAGTTCAGTTCCTTTTGTCATAGCTGTTTCGCGGTACTGTCCTGATTTTTCTTTTAAGATGGCCGCTTTTTCGCTTAAATCACTTTGAAGCTCTTTTCCTGATTTTGGAGCCAGGAACAAAGCTGTAGCTGCGCCAACCATTCCTCCTATAAGAGCACCAATCATAAAATCCTTCGTATTGATATTTTCCTCAGTTTTTACCTGGTTTGAATCAAATTGAGTACGGTCTTGGCTATTCATTCTCCTTTTTCCTCCTCTTATTCTAGTATCGTGCTCTTTCTCTCTGGCGTTCGGGCGGAAGCATTTGTTTCTCGCCGACATTGTACTGATAAGGGTCTTCTTTTCTCATTTTCCACTTATCCTTGATTTCAAGGAGAACATTGCTCCACTGAACCACCTGTGAGATTTTATCTTTATTCTGTTCAAGCTGTGTGTTAACAGAAGATGTGATTTTCTGAATGGATCCATTAAATTTGCGGACAGAGTCACCAACTTCTTTTACCGCAGTTACGACACTGTTCAGATTCTCAGACTTCTGCTGAATATCTGTTGCCAGTGAATTTGTTTTGTGCAGAAGGACTGTAGTTTCCTTCGTAACACCGTCTAATTGCCTTTCAAGGCCTGCTAATGTGTGTGAAACGTTATCTAATGTACCTTGCAAGGATTTTAATGTTTTTGCCAAATAAATGACCAAAACAAGGAATGCAATAGCAATGACTGCTACACTTAAGTATAAAATTATTTCCAATTCCTACACCTCCGGTTGTCTGTATACTAACTTTTTACCCAGATGCACTGCCTCTAAACCAGGAGTACATTAATAGATTCAACTTATAAAGTCCAAATTCCTTCTCATTCGGGTATTTTCATCAGTTAAAGTAAATATTAGCATAATTGGAAAACGTTAAACAAAACCATTCATTTCGGTTACAATAAGAGTTGTCGGAGAAATAAATTTTGATGGAGGTATATATGCATGAAAGATCCCCGTATTGAAAAGCTCGCCAAAAATTTGATTAACTATTCAGTCCGTCTCCAGAAAGGCGAGAAAATCCTTATTGAAAATTTTGGACTGCAGAAGGAATTGGTGACGGCTCTGGTTAAGGAAACATACGATGCTGGAGGATACCCATTTGTTTCCTTAAAAGATCATCAGGTGGATCGTTCCCTGCTTTTAGGAGCACAAGAAGAGCAATTCAATATGATGGCTGAATTTGAAGCAAATGTTATGAGCAAAATGGATGCATACATAGGACTTCGCTCCGGAGATAACATCAACGAGCAGGCTGATGTGCCGGATGATAAAATGAAAATCCATGGTTCAACAATTGGACAAAAAGTACATAGAGAAATTCGCGTGCCAAAAACGAAGTGGGTAGTCCTGCGCTATCCAAATGCTTCCATGGCTCAGCTTGCTAAAATGAGCACAGAGGCATTTGAAGATTTCTACTTTGATGTCTGCAATTTGGATTACGGCAAGATGGATAAAGCGATGGACAGCCTTGTAGAATTAATGAATAAGACCGATAAAGTCCGGATCACCGGCCCTGGTACAGATCTGTCCTTCTCGATTAAGGATATTCCTGCAATCAAATGTTCCGGTCAGATGAATATTCCTGATGGAGAGGTTTATACTGCCCCTGTACGTGAGTCTGTGAACGGCGTTATCACTTACAACACACCATCTCCATACCATGGTTTTACATTCGAAAATGTCAAACTGACATTTAAAGACGGTAAAATTGTTGAAGCGGAAGCCAATGACAGTGAACGCATCAATAAAATCTTTGATACGGATGAAGGTGCACGCTATATTGGTGAATTCGCCATCGGAGTTAATCCATACATTCTTCATCCGATGCAGGATATTCTGTTCGATGAAAAAATCGACGGAAGCTTCCACTTTACACCCGGACAGTGCTATGACGAAGCGTATAATGGCAATAAATCAAATATCCACTGGGATATGGTCAACATCCAGCGCCCTGACTATGGCGGCGGTGAGATCTACTTTGATGATGTATTAATCCGTAAAGACGGGCGATTCGTCATTGCTGAACTGGAAGCGTTAAATCCAGAGAACTTAAAGTAGGGTCACGAGTCTATGTAAAAAAGGATGCTTCCTGAGAGGAGCATCCTTTTTATAAATTATATTTGGTTTTCGTATGCCTGCTGGAATTTTTGGATATCTCCGGCACCCATAAACATAATTACACTTTCCTCATGATTTCTTAGGATAGCTGTTTCTTCCTCATTTAAAATTTGTGCATTAGGAATTTTATCCTTTAGATCATTGATCGTGAGCTTTCCATGGTTTTCCCGGGCAGAGCCAAAGATTTCACATAGATAAACCTTGTCAGCCAAATTGAGGCTTGATGCGAAATCCTCAAGAAATGCCTGAGTCCTAGTAAAAGTATGAGGCTGGAAAACGGCGACAACTTCCTTTTCAGGATACTTTTGTCTGGCAGCTTCTACAGTTGCCTTAATTTCTGTCGGATGATGGGCATAATCATCAATAATTACTTGAGAGCCCACTTTCTTCTCGGAAAATCTTCTTTTCACCCCTTCAAAGGAAAGAAGCTGTTCCTGAACAATCTTCGCATCAATCTCTTCATAATGACATAAAGCGATGACAGCTAAAGAGTTCAGGACGTTATGATCTCCATAGGCGGCAATTGAAAACGTCTCATAGAAGGTATTGCGGACAAAAACGTCAAATGTTGTTCCTTCAGTCGTCTTAACAACATTGCGTGCCTGGAAATCATTTTCTTCTCCGAAACCGTAAAATACGACAGGCACCTTAGCCTGTATTTTTTGCAGCTGTTCGTCATCACCACATGCAAAAATGCCCTTATTGACTTGCCAAGACATCTCCTGAAAAGCAGAGAAAACATCTTCAACATTGGCAAAGTAGTCAGGGTGGTCGAAATCGATGTTCGTCATTATCGCATAATCCGGGTAGTAAGAAAGGAAGTGTCTTCTGTATTCACAAGCTTCAAAAACAAAATACTCAGCTTCTTCGTCCCCTTTTCCCGTACCGTCTCCAATAAGGAATGAAGTTGGTTTTGCACCTCTCATAACATGTGCAAGCAAGCCTGTAGTGGATGTTTTTCCATGTGCTCCTGTAACAGCAATGCTTGTGAAATTCTTCATAAAATCACCTAAGAAGCGGTGATATCGCACAACAGGCAAGCCAAGCTTCATTGCTTCCTCAATCTCTTCATGCGTGTCCGGATATGCATTCCCGGCGATTACCGTCATGCCCGGCTGTATATTTTCCTTTTGAAAGGGAAGGATCTTTATTCCAGATTTTTCAAGTGCCACCTGTGTAAAAAAGTGTTTCTCAAAATCGGAGCCTTGAACCTGATAGTTCATATCATGCAGAACTTGTGCCAATGCACTCATTCCGGACCCCTTAATACCTACGAAATGGTAAATAGTCATATAAAGAACCTCCAACCATCGTATATCTGTAAAACAGTATATGACATATATCTAGTTTTGCGCATATCCCTTGAGAAGACATGCTTCCGTGACTGTGCTGCTATGCTGTTTCGATGTTATTTATATAAAGTGAAACTTCAATCAGTGGGGGTTTTCCTTATCCCCCAC
>NZ_NJQY01000011.1:99126-134962 GCF_010628845.1 Bacillus sp. 22-7
CCTTTACGGGCAGTTTGATCCCCACTTATCCTCCTTTGATTCCTCTGAGTCTTGAAGTGGGGGTCTTACTGCCCGTTAGACTGCGATAAACTTACACTTTAATGTATTGAAACATTATATCATTAATCGATTTTAAAAACTATGTAACGTATTGCCAGCTATTTATTCCCTAAACATTACATATAAACCATTGGATATCAGGAAGGCTCTCTATTCCCGCCCTGGAGCTGTTCAGCTTTACGAGAAGAATGCAAAACCGAAGTGAGCCTACCATATCCATTTAAAAGTATTGCTCTGTTATTCAACTCTTTCAAGGCGGGGGTTGGGGCGGTAACGGCGTCCTGCCTTGGCAGCGTGCTTGCCGTCTATCATTACATTATCTCCCGTGAACCCAATGGTGATCTTAAGAAGGCTGCTTCCCACACCATAAGTATCAACTGGAACACCCTTTTCTTCAAAATCACGGATTCGGGATTCGGTGAAGCCTCCGCTCACCACAATCTTCACATGGCCGAAGCCTTCGTCATCCAGCGCTTTTCTTAGAGCAAAAATCAGTTCAGCATTGACTCCACGCGGGTCAAATGTTCCCAGGACATGCTGATTTCTTAAGAAATATTGATCAATCATCGTTCTGGAGGTGTCAACCCGGACACCTTTAAGTTCATCGCCAAAAGCCCTTGCGACTTTCAGTGAGTCAGTGATTGCATCATTGTTATAATCTACCAGAGCAACTAATTCGTCTTCAGGAAACGTCTCCTGATAAGCTTCAGCAGCCGCGACGATATCTCCCTTAAACATTTGAATCAGCGCATGCGGCATTGTTCCCATGCCCTTTTTGCCCCACCATTCGTTCATGGCATGTGTTGCCTGGGCTGTTGCACCCCCAATATAAGCTGCATATCCATCACCTGCCTGGGTGGTGTAATGATCATCCCGGTCTCCCATGAATATGACCTGTTTTTGAACACCGGAAACTCCTGCTGCTTTTACCACATTATAGACATTTGTGGCAACCGAAGTTCTTCTGGCCAATATGCCGTCAATGATTCCTTCGAGATAGCCGAAATCCTGATATCTACCTGTTATGGTCATTATTGTTTCAAAGGGTGAAATCTTGTCACCATCTTTTAATGAATGGATTTCCAGATCATCCGGACGGTCCGCAAATGTTTTTAATAACGCAATAACTTCATCTGTCCCGCATAGAACGGCATGACTCTTTTGAAAAAACTGCATAGTTACAATTTTATCAACGTGATATTTCTTCACAATTTCTCTGGTCTTTAGGAAGTAAACCGCTGAAAACCAGCCATCTCTTACACGTTCATCAAATTTAAAAGTCTGGTTTGTCAGACGCTTTATTTCTCCCTTAACCTTCATTTCAATCTCTTTCATC
This sequence comes from Bacillus sp. 22-7, assembly GCF_010628845.1. Lineage (NCBI taxonomy): Bacteria > Bacillati > Bacillota > Bacilli > Caryophanales > Bacillaceae > Bacillus > Bacillus sp. 22-7. The sequence continues at coordinate 100,523 of NZ_NJQY01000011.1, forward strand.
CCAAGCTCCTTACAAACATGAAAGAAAGCAGGCTTGCCTGCAGACTTGGCGTTGCAAGGAGCAGGCCCCTAAGCCGGCAGGACGCCGGCTTATGAATGCTTTCTTCGTTATCGTAGTAGTTATTCATATTATTTTAAACATGCAAGTAAAGAATACCATGGATTAATTTAATGTACTAGTGTCTTGTATGGATTCAAGATCAGCCGCAGTAATAAGGACATCCCTTGGTTTGCTGCCTCTATTTTCTGAAATGAATCCTTGTTTTTCCATCATATCAATCAGCCTGGCTGCCCTATTATAGCCTATTTTAAATCTTCTTTGCAGACTTGAAGTGGAAGCAGAGCCCTGATCAACAACAAACTCGCATGCTTCAAAAAACAGTTCATCCTCTTCTTCAATGGCTTGGGCTTTTTTCAGAAGCTCTTCCTGCTCAAATAAGTAATCAGGTTCTTGTTCCCTGCGTACATGGGCTACGACATCATCAATTTCTTTGTCTGAAACAAATGTCCCTTGGAGCCTGACCGGCTTTGAGGATCCATTTTCAAGGAAAAGCATATCTCCCCGGCCCAGCAGCTTTTCCGCTCCGCTTATATCAATGATTGTTCTTGAATCAATTTGAGATGACACAGAGAATGCAATCCTTGTTGGGACATTCGCTTTGATTAAGCCGGTAATAACATCTACGGAAGGCCGCTGGGTTGCGATAATCAGATGCATTCCGCATGCACGGGCTTTCTGTGCAATCCGGCAAATGGCTTCTTCCACATCGGCCGGCGCCATCATCATCAGGTCTGCCAGCTCATCAATCACAATGACCATAAATGGAAGCTTCTCTGAATATTGCTGATGCTCTTCAGCCAGCTCATTAAAACGGTTTATATCCCGCACACCGGCATGGGCAAATAATTCATATCTCCGCTCCATTTCCTCTACAGCCCACTTCAGGGCAGCTGTTGCTGCTTTTACATCGGTAATAACCGGGCTGACTAAATGGGGGATTCGATTATATGGTGCAAGTTCGACCATTTTCGGGTCAATCAGGAGAAGCTTTAATTCATCCGGACTTGCCTTATACAAAAGGCTTACAAGGATCGTGTTGATACAGACGCTTTTCCCTGATCCCGTTGCACCGGCAATTAAACCGTGGGGCATTTTCCTTAAATCCGTCACAATCGGCTTTCCTGAGATATCGAGGCCAAGCACAGCAGTCAATGGGGAGCTGCCATTCTGGAACTCAGGGGTGTTTATGATCTCACTAATAAATACCGGACGGCTGCTCTGGTTTGGAACCTCAATGCCGATTGTATGCTTTCCTGGAATTGGTGCCTCAATCCTAATATCCCTTGCTGCCAGACTAAGCTTGATATCATCTGAGAGGTTCGTGATTTTATTCACCTTGACCCCCGGTTCAGGCTGCACTTCAAATCTTGTTACAGAAGGTCCTTGCGTAACATTGACTACCCTGGCCCTGACATTGAAATTCTGCAGGGTGGAGTTTAACATCTGTTCCTGTTCGTAAAGCCAATCAGATGCTTCATCCATGATTACCGGCGGTGTCAGTAATGTCCGCGAAGGGAATTGGTAATACGAAATGTCATCTTCCGCCCGATATATCTGCTGTTCCTTCATCCTGTCCGATTCCGGTGAAGTCGGGTAATCCTCAATTCTTTCCGCTGAAGCAGCAGTCTGCTGGATGCTTTCAGATGGAAACACCGTGATATTATTTTTTTTTTCATCTGCAGGCTTTGATATTTTCCCCTGCTGGTTCATTTTTTTTCTGTCATTGTTCAGCATAATGACGTTGAATGGGATTGACCCTCTGGAAGAAGGCTTTTCCTCTTGAACATTTTTTTCCTGCACTGGATTCGGCATATCTTCATTCTCTGATTCTATGTTTATATCCTGGAATAATTGACTTTCCTCTAGAACCTCTTCAGCCTCTGGTTCAGGGATCGCATTAGAATTTAAATCATCCTGTCCGGAAAGTTCTGCTGTGTCTTCTGTGTATTCTTCTGTTTCTTCTTCTGTTTCTTCTTCTGTTTCTTCTTCATGAAGAGCCTCTTCAATCATATTTGCGAGCGATCTGCTGACTTCAGATTTTTTTTCATGATCAATGCTCTCTTCATGGTTTGAAAACTCATTGCCTGCTGGTTTGGAAGAATCAGGATGGATGACAGGTTCCAGCTCATCGTCCAATGCTGCATGTGTTTCCACTTCACAGGGTTCTTTTTCTTGGTTTTCCTCTGGAACTTCAAACATTAATTCAGATGCTTCACCTATTTTATATTTTTTTGCTGCCGGTTCCTCTTTTTCCAATGCAGCAGCCTGTCCCTGGAAAGCTTCCAGCTTATCAGTAATGACGGTTTTTCTTTCTTTTGGCGAATCAGCAGCAGTCATCATCGGCCTATTTTGAGGCTTCTGCTGAATTTTGCGCATAACCTCATCGTATGTAATTTCCCTGCGGTTATTTTCCTGTTCCCCGTTCCCTGATTGATCCTTAGGAGTGTTTGAGCCTGGTCTCTTAAAACCATATATGGGGGATGGAATTTCTGTTGGCTGGAAAGGCCTTTTCTTATTGGCAGCCTCTCTTTCGTTGCGGGTCAGGATTTTTTCTTCACTTGCAGGTGATGGCGCAGTCTTTTTTTGCCGCTCCCTTTCTGCGGAACGGGGCACCCTTTTTTCATGAAATGGAGAATCTGCTGGTTTTCTCTGCCGCTCCGTTTCCCTTATCCTTGGCCGCCGTTTTTCAGGTGTTTCTTTAACCGTCTGCCCGCGTCTATGCTCCTGCTTTTGCTGCCTCTTATTATCCCGGGCTGCTTCATGGTCAGGTATGACCGGAAAACGGAATTGGCCTTTAGGATATTGATAAACTACTTTAGCGTCTACATCTCTTGAACTTTCTTTTGTACTTTGAGAAGCAGGCTGTTTCTCTTGGTTTTGCTCATCCGCATGGTCTTCAAATTCCTCATGGTCTTCATCATTATCTTTAAACATATGGAACAGCTTCTTAATCCAGCTCATTTATATCAACTCTTTCTATCAAAAACTTTGTTAGACTATCTCTATTATTTTAGCAGTTATTCACAGATTTTGAATAAGAAATCCGAGAATGAGTCCTTTTAAAGGCAGAATGGGTAAATTTACAAACAAACGAAGGGCTGCAGACATACTTTCGACTCAGAGCAGTTAAAAGATTTATTTGTACCGACATCTGACTTTTTTCACAGTTCTGTTTTACTTTTTAATAGAAATAATTGATTGTTATATAATTCGAAAACAAATAATCACTCCTGGGGGTTTATTTCCCTTTTTTCAGAATGGATCAGCACGGTTAACAAAAAGACTCTTTTCGTATGAATTGTTGTATTTTCACCTATCAATGCTGCCCGTTTATTTCCGCTCCAGGATGCTCAGCGAACCGTGGGCAGGCGCTGAGCATCCTCGACGCTGCGCGTCTGCGGGGTCTCACCTGTCCCGCTACTCCCGCAGGACTTTGAATATACTTTCTTGAATAAACACCGCACGAAGAAAATGCGAAGGCATTTTCGAGGATCTCGCCTACAATCAACTCAGTAAATAATATACAATTAGCAACAAACCTTGCGAAAACAGCCAATAAAAAAGACCACATTGATGTGGCCTTTAAAAGCTATTTCTTTTTATTCTTACCCAAAATAAATATGGGTTCAAACTCTCCATTTTCGTATAAAAATGATAGGGAAGTAATGGGCACTCTTCCGCTCGCAAAGAAACTCATAGTCATCTGGGCGAGAACGTCATAGCCTGTTTCATTTTTAATATCAGCAATGATTAATACATCCTGATGCGGAACTGCCACTGCCATGGTTCCTTCTGCTTTCCTGCTCATTTCTTTAATGAACGAATCATTCAGTATCCTGCTTGCATCATATCCATCATTCTTATTTAAGAAATAGAAAGTATTTCCTGCTACAGTATCCGATTTCATATCTGTCGAGAGAGATCTTACATTAAATAGAGCCGTTTCTTTAATTCTTTCCGGATTCCAGCCCTCTTTTTCCATTAGCTGTGCATCAATAAGTCGATACGTTTTACCGAGGTCAAGGACATAATAGATCCGGGTTTCAGCCGTGTGTTCATCTGTCAGAAAAGGAACGCCTTCCTGTGATTCACCCGGAAAAGAGGTTGATCGAATGACCGGAAAAATGTTTTTTTCATGCCCGGATAAATGAGCATCCTCCACCATTGCTTCCAGGCCTTCTTCCACATAATAAACGACTTCGTCAATCGCTTTTTCCTTTTGCTCCTGCCATTTAGCTATAATGCCCGGCAGAGAGATAGTAATCCCCTTTCCCGTGTCCTTATTTTCTATTCTAAGCTGATCTTTTTCCCTGTCAAAAGAGAAAGTTCTGTTCTCTTTTGCTAAGCGCTGCTCCAATTCATTTTTCATTTTCCTGCTATCCATTTTCATATATAAGCCCCTCCTTTGGGGATTGATTTCCGACTATCATTTTACACTAATAAACCCTCCTGCTCAAAAAAGATGCAGGAGGGCATAAAAGCGGAAGTGACTTGCCCGCCACTGAAATCGAGGGGGCAGGCGCTGAAGCTGTTTTATCAAATAATTGCCAGGCCTAGTTTTCCAGAGTTTGAATAAAGTTCTCGATTTCTTCCTGAGTTTTGCGGTCTTTGCTGACAAAGCGGCCGAGCTCCTGGCCATCCCTGAATCCAATGAAGCTCGGAATGCCAAAGACATCAAGCTCAATGCAAAGATCAATGAATTGATCGCGGTCTACATAAACGAAATTATAGTCCCTATATTTTGCTTCAATTTCAGGCAATACCGGTTCAATCACCCGGCAATCAGGACACCAGTCTGCTGAAAACATGAAAATGTGTTTCCCGCTGCTGCGCATCTCGTTAAATTGCTCCATTGATTCCAATTTTTTCATTTCCTTCCGCCCCCTGTGCTGATATGCATGTCTCCATATTGGATCCAGCCTTTTTTCCTCATATATTCAGATAATATCAGGCTGATGAGAGCGGGTCCAATAATATGCAAGATGATGACCTTCATCCAAACGTCCGGGCCAAAGCCCATCGTGGTAAAAGTCATAATCTGGCCAACAAGCCCGCTTGTACCCATCCCTGCCCCTGCAGCATTGTTTTCCATCAGCCAGATGGTCGTGCCAAACGGTGCGAGGATCGCACCTGCGATTGTAGGCGGAATAAGGATGCGAGGGTTCCTAATAATATTAGGCACCTGAAGCATGGATGTTCCAATTCCTATCGCAATTAAACCGCCCATTTTATTTTCCCTGTAGCTGCTCACAGCGAAGCCGACCATTTGTGCTGCACAGCCAATTGTGGCAGCTCCTGCTGCAACTCCGTGCAAATCAAGCATAAGCGCAATGGCAGCTGAAGAGATGGGAGCCGTCAAGGCAAGTCCCATTAATACCGCGACGATGATACCCATGAGGATCGGCCTTTGTTCGGTTCCCCACATGATCAGGCTGCCAAAGCTTTTCATCCCAAAGTCAATTCCGGGTCCAATAAGTGTAGATACGACATAACCCGATGCAATGGTTACAAGCGGTGTTACAATGATATCCACTTTTGTTTCCTTACTGACCAATTTACCAAGTTCCGTGGAAATAAGGGCTGCAGCGAAGCTCCCTGCCGGCCCCCCGAGAGCCGCGCCTGCAGCCCCGCTTGCGATGGCTGAAAAGACAACCAGCGGCGGAGCATTCAGTCCGTATGCAACTGCCACTCCAATGGCAGGCCCCATCAGCCCCATTGCCAGAAGGCCCATTTCCTGCAAATATTTGATATCAGTCTGTTCCCCAATTGTCTTAATAATCAGCCCGATGATCAGCGAAGCAAACAAGCCCAGCGCCATGCTGCTCAGTGCATCTATAAAATAAACTTTAGGTGAAAGGGTAACCCCTTTTCGATTCAGGAAAGCTCTCATAATTTTCCCCCTATGTAAAAGTTCTGCATTTATAAGATAACATATGTAAAGACACTTGTAATATAAAATCTTCTGTATTTTTATTGTTCTTTTGTAGGGGGCTTTCTATTATATAAATTAAAGATTCAGCTGCTTATTAAGACAAAACAAAAAAACGAAGGGCAGCGCCCCTCGTTTTAGTTATTCATTTGAACAGAATTGGCTATTTCCATCATCGCAGCGGCGTCAGAGGATAAATTTCTGGTTTTAGCCTGCGTTGATAATTTTACGCCTCCAATCCCGACGACCAATTCATGTTCGTCTTTCTTTCCGCTGTTAATTAATAGGAAGCCATTATGTCCCTCTTTTGTATACGTCTCTTTAACTTCAAATTCATCTTTCTGCTTTAAGGTAGCATCATAAACAATCTTGCTGTCCGAATCTTCATGCTGGTTGTAAAAAAGGATGTATCGTTTCGAACCATTTTTTAAGATGATGTTATTTGGGCTTTCCTCTTCTACTTCATAGCCGAAAGGCAAATAATATTCTATATCTTCAAACTGATGATTGGTCTTTTCAGGTGATTGGTTAAATGCTTCCTCTGCAGCATTCTTTGCGGCGGTTTGCTCTTCTTCCAACGATGCTGAACAGGCACTGAGCAGTATAAATGAAATAAATAAGAGCAAGGCTGCGGTGAATCTTTTACTCATTCTATTGTCCCCTCCTTGCATGGATTCTCATATCCTTCCCTATCATACATTTCTTCTCAATAGTCTGACAACCCTTCATATCAGGATTGGCAGCCTTTTCACTGCGTTACTTCCTAGAAGAAATGTTAAAATATAAGAATATTGCATAAAGGAGGAAAAAGAATGGAAATAACCGTCTATTTAGCAGGTGAAATACATTCCAATTGGCGCAATGAAATAAAGGAAAAAGCAAAATTATTACAGCTGCCTGTTCATTTTACAGGTCCAATGGAAAATCATGACCGTTCTGACATGATTGGAGAGGAAATTCTCGGGACGCAGCCGGATGCAATACTTCGAGATGAAGCTGCTTCAGGCATTAATAACTTAAGAACACAGCTTCTAATGCAAAAATCAGATCTGGTGATTGCATTATTTGGTGAGAAGTACAAGCAATGGAACACCGCCATGGATGCAAGCGCAGCTGCCGCACTTGGAAAGCCGCTGATCCTTATCCGTCCAAAGGAACTTCACCACCCTCTAAAAGAGCTTTCAAGCAAAGCAAATGTTACTGTTGAAACTGTCAGCCAGGCATTGAAAGTTTTGTCGTACATCTTTGAAACCGAATAAAAAAAGGGGGTAGCGCTATGCTATCCCCTTTTTCTATATTCATATTGCCCGATAAGAAGCTTCATGACATGCGAGAACATGGCAGCACGGTCAATCTGCCCATTTGTAAAAATTCCAACTGCTCCTTCATTTTTACGGACGTTTTCTATTTGTGCATAATCATCCATGACAGGGCCCAGTTCTTCGCCAGCTGATAGCCTTTCTGCAACAGCATCAGGAAGAGGAATCCTTGCTCCGCCTGCAATAATCGGAGGCTTTTCTTTTTCCGCCAGAGCCCCCCAGTTACAGAGAAAAAGCCCATATTCTGTTTTTTGCACACCTCCCTCTAACCCAATGCCGATTTGACCTCCGGATATTTCAAGTGCTCCAAAAGCTCTGTTAATGGCTCCTTTAATGGTTTCTTCATCAGAAAATGGCTGATCATTCACTCCCGAGGGCACATCTTCGGACATAATGTCTGCTTCATAATCACTAAAGGCCGCCTGTACTGCCGAAATCTTTGCAGGATTTTTTGAACCAATGATGATTTTCATAAATGCTCCTTTCTTTTGACAGGAAAAAGAGACAGCACCTGCTGTCTCATCTGATTAACTGTTTTGACGAATTGTCTCTACTGTTGAACGGTCACAAGACTTTACAAGTTTAACAAGCAATTCTTTTGCCGCTGCATAATCGTCGACATGCACGATGGATGCATGTGTGTGGATATAGCGGGAGCAAATGCCGATTACTGCACTGGGAACACCTTCGTTGGATACATGAACTTTTCCGGCGTCTGTTCCGCCCTGTGAGACGAAATACTGATATGGGATGTTATTCGTTTCGGCTGTATCCAGTACAAACTCCCTCATGCCCCGGTGCGTTACCATTGAACGATCAAGTATTCGCAGCAGAGCTCCCTTGCCTAAGTGCCCGAACTCGTTTTTATCCCCTGTCATATCGTTGGCAGGGCTTGCATCCAGCGCAAAGAAAATATCAGGAGTGATCATATTCGCTGCTGTCTGTGCACCTCTTAATCCAACCTCTTCCTGAACTGTTGCTCCTGAATAAAGGATATTGGGAAGAGCTTCATTCTGGACTTCCTCTAAAAGCTCCACAGCCAAGCCGCATCCGTAACGGTTATCCCAAGCTTTCGCCAGTATTTTCTTTTCATTCGCCATTGGTGTGAATGGACAGATAGGCAGAATTTGCTGTCCTGGCTTAATGCCTATTCTTTTGGCATCTTCACGGTCATCCGCCCCAATGTCAATCAGCATATTCTTTATTTCCATCGGCTTTGAGCGCTTTGCTTCGTCTAAAAGATGCGGAGGAATGGAACCGATAACTCCTGTCACAGGTCCCTGATCTGTAATAATTTGTACTCTTTGTGCCAGTAAGACCTGGCTCCACCAGCCTCCAAGTGTCTGAAAACGGATCATGCCATTATCTGTAATGCTTGTGACCATGAATCCTACTTCATCCATATGTCCTGCTACCATTACAGTCGGGCCGCTTTCATCCCCTCTTTTAACTCCGAAGATGCCCCCCAGCTTATCCTGAACAACATCATCTGTATATTGGCTGATTTGTTCGCGCATGAATTTCCGGACTAAATGCTCGTTTCCAGGTGCCCCCGGCAACTCTGTCAATGTTTTAAAAAGCTGCAAAGTTTTTTCGTTCATTTATTCTTCTCCTTTTTCAATCAATAGATTGTCTATGCAGATATGTATAAAGTGAAACTTCAATCAGTGGGGAGTGCTTTTCTCCCTGCTGATTGTTAGTTGAACCAATCGGGCCTTTACGGGCAGTTTGACCCTCACTTATCCTCCTTTAATTCATCTTAGATTTGAAGCGGGGGTCTTACTGCCCGTTAGACTGCGATGATCTTATTTTACAGAACTTTCATACGTCTTTCCACCATTTCAGCCAGGAAATTTCGACTGACGAAATGCAATATTTATTTTAGTTCCAGCCTATTTTTGGTAAGATAGATTTGGAAAACAGAAAATTTTAATAATGAATTGCTTATATCATCAGCCTGGGGAGGTGCAATTATGAATTGGAAATCTTTTATGTTAGGTGTAGGAGTTGGTTTGGCAAGCGGATACGCAGCAAGGGAATTGCTTTCGCAGAAAACTTCTGTTTCCCCGGAAAAAGCTTTAGCTAATGCAAAGGATGCCTTTAAGCAGGAAGGTCCGATTAGTGGTTCATGGATTCAAATGAAAGCTGAACCTTATGAAAAGGGACATTTAAAATATCAGGTCTATAAGGGCGGCATTTCAAGATTTTCCGGTGAGGAAGCCGAGCAGTATGAGTTCATTGCTGATGCAGAGACTGGAACCATTTTGGACGTCTTCCCGCTGCATTAATCGCCAGCAGCCGAGTTGTATTAAAAAATCCCCGGATGGGGATTTTTTAGCTTTTTTGCTTTTCCACTTTTTCAGCAATATTTCCTGCTTCATCCCACTTGACTGCCCTGTAGAAAGCATCGTGGTAAAAAGTGAACCATGCATTTTTCTTCATCCCGTATTCCATCCATTTTTCCTTGGCGCTGATGGAATCCATCGGGTAGTCATCATAAGCGAGGACCCATAAAACATTTGCATGGGCATGTGTTGGCATGATATCAGCCATATGAATGACGGTATCGTCTTCATCTTCTATAACCAGGATGGAATGTCCATCACTATGGCCGCCTGTATGCACCATTTTAATAGGGCCGAGTGTCCACTCCCCATCAAAAACTTCCACCTGATCCTGAATGGACTCCCAGTTTTCCTTCCAATATGTATTTCTTGAGCGAATATTAGGATTTCTCATTTCCTCCCATTCCACCCGTGATGCGATGATTCTGGCGTTAGGATATACTGAAGAGAACTTTCCTTCTTCCGGTTTCGTCAGTCCGCAGGCATGATCAAAATGAAGATGCGTCATAAGGATATAATCGATATCCCTTGGAGACAAACCGTGCTTCGCTAAATCCTGTTCAACAAACGACTCTTCAAGCGCTCCGAAATTCCTCTTCTGTTTTTCATTCAGTTTCCCATTTCCCAGACCAGATTCGACTAAAATATTCTTACCTTCAAATTGAATAAGAATGGGATCTGTTCTCAGCTCGATCTGATTTCTTTCATTGCATGGATATCTTTTTGACCACAAAGGCTTCGGAACTACTCCAAACATGGCTCCGCCGTCAAGATATGTGACACCGCCGCGAAGCCAGGACAGCTTTAAGTTATTTAACTTCAATGTTTCCATGAAAATCCCCTCCAGTTATGATTTCTGAGCAAGCGCTCACTTTCCCTTTACCACATCATAACATTTAAGCGCTTACTTATAGAAATATTTAAACTATTTATGCGCAAATACAAAAAATAAAAAGTCTATCCATATGGATAGACTCAATTATCTGTATTGCACTTCACACCGGAATATACGGCTTCCCCTTGATGAGAACTTTTCTTCATATTCGGTCATGATGTTTCCTTCAAAGTCACTATTGTGAAGATCGAGGCTGACAAATGTCAGCAGCATGCCATAATCGGAAAAACTCATAAGAGAAGATTCAAACAGTCCCTGGTTATCGGTCTTGAAGTGAATTTCTCCCTTATCCACAAGAATATCTTCATAAATATCCAGGAAGCTTCTATAAGTCAGCCTGCGTTTTGCATGACGCTTCTTCGGCCATGGATCTGAAAAATTGAGGTAGACACGATTGACTTCGCCTTTTTCAAAGTAGTCCCGAAGATCATTTGCGTTTACATTCAAAAGCTTTATATTTGGAATCTCTTCCTCAATGATACGATCCAGTGCGGTGACAATCACGCTTTCAGCCAGCTCAATTCCAATATAGTTAATATCCGGGTTTGCTTTTGCCATACCAGTTATGAAGCGGCCTTTTCCTGTCCCAATTTCTATATGAAGGGGCTGATCTTTATCGAATGCTTCCTTCCACTTTCCTTTATATTTTTCAGGTTCTGAAATTACGTATTGAGGATATTCGGCTAATTTATCCTTTGCCCAGGGTTTATTTCGCTGTCGCATATTGACACTCCTAAAAATTAATATCGTTCAAACAATATCATGCCCATCACTGTGATGCAACTTTATTTTTTAAATTGGTTTATCCCTTGCCTGCAGTTTAACCTAATGGCATTTAAACACTTAAATTACATCCCCGCATGAATAAATAAAAAAGGAATCCACAACCTAAAAGTGAATTCCTTTTGCACTTATTTTCAGATTCAAAAGAAAGGGTGTTTTTCATGCCGCTTGGACACCAGGATCAATTAAATTTATTAAAAGATATTTTAAGCAATCATCAGACAGATTGCTGTGGCTCTATTTCAGAATGTGAACAATTGGAACGCCTGGTTAAATCATTAATGATCAACGGAAACATTAATCAAAACGTAAAAACAGTATTAGAAGAAATTTATGAATACAGTCAGCATGGAATCAATTCTTCCCAATTGGATACCCACATTGAATCCCATCAGAATGATTTATCACAATGGGTACAGGAAATTGATCAATTTTCGTAAATCTCAAAGAAGCTCATCCAGGTAAGAAAGCCACTTGTCCATTTCCTGGAATCTGAATTTATTTTTATGCCATTGGATAGATGTCAAAGTCTGTGCAATCACATACCATTTCATGCGGAGCAGCAAATCCTCTGTCAATTGAATGCCATACCGCTCAAGCCAATTCGGCCATTCTTCTTTAGGAATGTACCAATATAGCAGCATGCCCAGGTCGATGGCGGGATCTGCTATCATGGCTCCATCCCAATCAATCAAGTACAGCTGGTTGTTTTCCGCAAGCAGCCAGTTGTTATGATTCACATCGCAGTGGCACACCGTATTTTCTTCACAGCGGATATGCGAAACTTCTTTTTTAAGGAAATCGACCGACTGAATAACAGCAGCCTGCTCCTTCAGATCACAGTCCAGCTCTTTCTCTATCAAATGCAGAAGAGTTTCAGGCTGCAGCGGAGACTTCCCCATTCTTGTCAGCATACCAAGCAGCGGCTTTGAAGAGTGGATCTTCCTCAAAAGCTTTGCCACGCTTTCCCGGTTCATGTCAGAAGCTTTCAGCTCCCGTCCATTAAGCCATTGCTGGGCAGTTATAACGTCCCCATTTTCCATTCTTTTTGTCCAGATAAGTTTCGGGACGATTCCTTCCGCAGATAGAACCGCCAGGAAAGGAGAAGAGTTTCTTTTAAGAAAAAGCCTCTGCTCATCGTTCTTTGCATAAAAAGCTTCCCCTGTCGCCCCTCCGGCGGGAACAATCTCCCAGTCATGTCCAAATAAATGTTCCAAAATTGTTCACCTGCAATTTAATAAGCCATTGTAGAAAAGCGCAAGCGCCTTGCCCACCCATATGAACGCAGACTAAGTTCGCCACGTCCTGTGGCAACGTCTGCATGACCCACATCCTGTGGGCCCCAAGCACAAGACGAGCCTCCCAGAAAGGCGTTCTTTGCCTTTTTGGGAGGATTGGCTTGTGACCTCGAGGGGGTAGGCGCTGGAGCTAGACAATTCTCGAAGTAAAAATAATTAAGAGTTGAAAAATAAGCCCTGTTTTTTGCATCAAGACTTATTTTGCCATGGCCGATAAAAGGGCCGTTGCTTAGTAATGTTATGTTCTATACGACTATAATGCATTTTTGCAAATATAGCTGTTTATCAGGTTAATTAGGTAAAGCACCAATAATGCACAAAAGTAATCAGCAAATATAAAACCACTAATGTAACGGAACTAAAAATAAAAAAAAGAGCTATTGATGTAAGTTCCTCACAATAGCCATCTTTATAAATTTTATTCTTACTGGCTTTTTTCGTCAAGTGCATCTATTTAGGTTTACGGAATATCATCAGGAAAAATGATGTTTTTTCAGGTGTTTATATCAGTATTTTCCAATTGAGGGTAATGTTTTCAGAAAAAAGCAGCAGCCTGTTTCTATTTTCTGCAAACCAGCACATATGAACTTATTGGCGGAATTGTCAATCTGGTGCTTATCTTGCGTATTGTGGAATTGCCGGCGGTATATTCATCTGCAATAAGGTCCCAACCCCCGTCCGGAAGCAGAATTTCTTCGTCCGTCGCTGAAGGATTGATAATAACTGCTGCGCGGCTGCACCCGGCATTTTGATCAGAGCTGGTTAAGACATATCCAATTAGCGGTTTTTTAATATCCATGAACCGCATGAAATTCCGGATTAATTCTGCATCGGCAAGCCTGAAAAGAGGAATTGACCTTCTAATGCTGATCATCCCTTTAATATATTCAACATTATTGAAATAACGTGATTTTCTCTCCCAGTCCAGTTGATTGATGGAGTCTGGAGCCCGGTAGCTGTTTCCATTCCCGCCTTTGGTCCGATAAAATTCCTGCCCGCTATGCAGAAATGGAATTCCCTGTGACAGGAGTACCATTACGGTTGCCAATCGGTGCTTTTTTTGCTGTGTAATCGAATCCGCATTTTCAGAACAAACCAGGATTTTATCCCATAGAGTGTGATTATCGTGGGATTCCACGTAATTTACTGATTGCGATGGGGAAAGGAAGATGCCTTTCTCCTTTTTTTCAAGGCCAATGCTTCCGGCCAATACCTGCTTTGCCGCATCATAGTAATGGTCATTCCCTAACGCGTATCCTTTATCATATAAATTAAAGGTGCTGCCTTTGATGGAATCTCTGAACCAGTCATTGAATTGGCCGATTCCCGGCAGCTTTTCCTGATTGCGGATGCTTGCTTTCCGGTCTTCCGGTATAGGGGTATTCAAATCCCAGCCTTCTCCAATGATAATGACAGCAGGGTCAATTGATTCCGAAATTCTGCGAACCTCATTCATCGTTTCGATATCGAGGATACCCATCAAATCAAACCTGAAACCATCAATTTGATATTCCTTCATCCAGTATGATACGGAATCAGCAATAAATTTCCTGGCCATCAGGCGCTCAGAAGCAAAGTCATTTCCAACTCCGGTGCCATTTGAAGGCATTCCATATTGATCATGGCGGAAGAAATAGCCCGGTACGATTTTTTCAAAAGAAGAATGCTCACGAATATATACATGGTTGTAGACTACGTCCATTATGACTCTAAGCCCTTGGGAATGAACAGCCTGAACCAAAGCTTTCAATTCTCTAATCCGTGAATAGGGATCCAGGGGATCGGAAGAATAGCTTCCTTCCGGGACATTAAAATGGAGCGGATTATAACCCCAGTTGTATTCTTCTTTTGGACTTTTTTCATTTACACCTTCAAAGTCATGGACAGGCAGAAACTCAATGTGAGTTACACCGAGCTGTTTGACATATGACAGGCATGTCGGCTCCCCATCACTGCCAACAGTGTTTTTCTCGCCCGCTCCCAGATAAAGGCCTTTCTGTTGTGCCCCGCTCCCTGGATGAATGGTAAAATCCCTAATATGTGTTTCATATATGATAGCATCTGTCGGCTGATGGAGCGGTGGAAGCTCAGGCTTCTTTATTTTTGTACTTTCCAGATTGACGACAGCCCCATATTCACCATTCATAGCCGAGGACACAGCATATGGATCTACAGCTTCTTTCCACTCCAGGTTAATGCATACCAGGAAAGAATAAAGAAAACGATCGAGGTCGCCGGTTACTTCACAGCTCCAGACTCCCTTCTCGCCTCTTGTCATTGGAAAAAGCTCCGCTTCCCCCTCCAATGCTCCTTTTAACTTCAGCTTTACCATTGCGGCTGTCGGAGCCCAGAGCCTGAAGCACGTCTTTTCTTTGCTGTATGATATACCCAGAGGTCCGTCATAATAGAACTTCTTATCAAAATCACTTGTTCGAATGACCGCTCCGATTTGCAGGTCTGTTTTTCCGCCATATTCATCCACTATCCAATATTGTTTCCCGAATTCCACATCATGATCTATTTTGCATGTATATTTAACGGCGTCCTCAATCGGGTTGCTTTGCAATATGTCTACAGGAAACTCTTCCTCCACGTCTGAAAGGAGAGAGAACCCGGAAGAACGTCCCTGATGATAGCTGAAAGGAAGTAGAATCGTAATGATGTGCATTTCATCCAGGTATGCATTAAAAGTCCGTTCAATCGTTATCATTCCACTCAGCTCCTTTGCTTAGTAGGACGGTAATTTAAGAGCAGCTCTCTCCTAAAAGTCATCACCCTTCTTTAACATATCCTTTAATTATTGAAATGAATTCCGGGCAAACAGATGCTGAAATCGGTGTGCTGCCCAGAATCTCGCCATCTGCGTGGGCAGGGATGGGGTGTGAAGAACGAATGCTGATATTTCTGCCCTGCAGGATTGCGACTTCTTTAAATCCTATATGTCTCCCCTTGAAGACAGAGGCAAATACAAACAAAAGTTTAATCCTGGATATATTGTGGACTACCGTAACATTTAGAATTCCATCAAAGGGGTTTGCATCCGGAGAAATCTTCATACCGCCTCCGTAGAATGGCTGATTGGAAATAGTGATAAACCAGGCTGACCTTATTTGATGTTTTTTTCCGTCAATGATGATTTCAAGATTAGAGCATTTATAGAAAAACAGTTCTTTTATAAGAAAGAGAGCGTATACAAATTTGCCCAGAGAAAGCTGATTCAAGATACCCTTGATCTTTGAACTGTTTACTTTCCGGGAAATCAGTGCATCAAATCCTGCACCCATATTATTAATAAAATATGTTGTTTTCCCATCTGTGTGTCTAATCATTCCGATATCGCCCTTCACAGAATGACTAATTCCCTTAAGTATTGCGGTTAAAGATTCCTCCGGGTCTTTAGGGATATCAAAGCCCCGCGAGAAGTCGTTCCCGGACCCTCCCGGAATAAACCCGACAGTCACATTCTGATGACCCGCCGCGCCATTCATCACTTCATGAACCGTTCCGTCTCCGCCCACAGCAACAAGATACAACCTTTGTTCGCCTGCCTGTTCTATATAAATCTTTGCCAATTCCCTGGCATGGCCGCGGTATTCTGTCCTGACGGCAGAGTAAGAGATATTTTCCTCTTGCAGCTTCTGCTCAACCTTTCCCCAGACTTTCAGGCAATAACCATTTTTCGCCTGCGGATTAATAATGAACATAAGTGGATTATCCCCGTGGAACGTTTCAGGATTCATTCCGATTCTCCCACTCCAGTCTTTTGACTGATGCAGTCTGGCAATATTGAAGCAGTGCCTGTGCTCCTTTTAATTGAGCATGCTTGAGGGGAGAACGCTGACTTCTCATTGCCTGAAACCATTGATCATAGGTCCTTTTCTCGACCAGCTGTACATCTGCCGGTGCTGCAGGATAATCAATATAGCCATTTCGCGTAAGTACAGCTTTTTTAACCGGCAATTCAATAGAATGAATTTCAAATATTTTCCGGATAATTTTTTCTGTTCTATTTAATGCAAGCAGCGGATTCAGGACTTTTTTTTCTTCCCCTTTTCCCTTTTTTGTCCAGAATCTATCCCTTGAACCTGTGAATACCGCTGAATCTTCCTGCTCCAAAAAGCTGATGCACCATACCTCTGTCGGTCCTATGACAATAATTTCTGTTTCAACAGGAGCCCTTTTCAATAAAAAGATCGGATTATACATGACAAGATACGTATCCGGATATCTCTGCAGAAAATATTTTAGCTTTTCATCATAATAGTAGTGCTTCTCGGGAAAGGATTTTTCCGTTAGTGTGGAGGTTGCCCATTTCATCTGGAACCGGTAAAGCTGGTCCAGAAACTGGTGTTTTAGATTCTCAATTGTTTCTGGACGTACAGCAAACCAGGCTTCAAATTCAAGCACATCTTCCTCCTTTTTCACTTTATTTTCGACAGGATCATTTTGCTCAAATTCTTCATTCCTGCCCCTTTTTAATAACCCCTTTATTTTTTCCATCAGCGGCTCTTTTTCTTCATCGGACCAGTCCGCTGTGCCCGAAGTATCATGCTGCGCGGGTCGAGGGGTAAAGGATTCATTTGATTCCCACGTTTTATGCCATTTATCCCACTGCTGTTTTTTCAGCCTGACAAAACGGGAAGGATATACAAAAATGTCCTGCTGGTAACGTGATACATAATCCTGCAATTTAATTAACTGTCCCATTCTCCTAGCCCTGCTTTCGTAAATAACTTTCTATCTATCATTTACTGTTTAAGTATGTAATTATTTTATTCCGCCAAAAGCGGAAAGATGGCAATACTTTCATATTTCGGCGATTTATCCAGATGAGTTTGATATAGAACAACTTCTGAAGCCTCAAACTCGAGGTGCCCGTCTTTAAAAGGACTGTTAACAACGAGCAGACTTTGCTGAAATGGACCTGTACCGGCCCATTTTCTTGCCATGGTTATATGAGGCTTAAACGGTCTTGTCTCCAACTTAAAGCCAGCTTCCTGACAGGCTGAATATACTTTCAATCTTAAGTCTTGAAGATGTTTGTCCTGCTGTGTTCCACACCAGAAAATTCTTGGCGCTTCTTGTTTTCCGAATACGCCAAGTCTGCTGATGTACAGCGGAAAAGTCTTTTCGTTTCTGATGGAATCAGCGATAAGCCCGGATGCTTTCTGCAGTTTTTCTTCGGGGGCAGATCCAAGGAATGCTAAAGTAATATGATAATCTTCATGGTGAACCCAGCGGCTAAAAGGCAGTTTGAGACTTACACATTCCATATATTCCTTTAACTTTTCCTTTGTTTCATCCGGCAATTTCACCGCAAAGAAAAAATGAGCATTCATTTGTTTGGACACTTGATATTCCTCCATATTTCCACTTATTTTAACAAACATCTGTTGAAATTGGCAGATAGTTTCTGTTTGTCCTCTTATTTTTGTCATCCATCCAATTCCTTTTGATTTGATTGGAATAGTCTGTTTTAGTATGATGGATATATTACGGATAGATATAGATTTCCTTTATCAGGATGAAAATAAACAAATGGACATAAAATAACAAAGATAATAGTTCTATATATTAAACTTCCTTGTTATTAAATAAAGTCATATTTGAAAGGGAGAGTCAGATGAAAGTTGTCAACAATCTTGCGGACTTAATTGGAGATACACCACTTGTGAAATTAAATAAGCTGGCACCTGAAAATGGCGCAAGCATTTATGCAAAGCTTGAATTCTACAATCCAAGCCGCAGTGTAAAAGACCGCGCGGCATATAATATGATTATCGAAGCGGAGAAAGCAGGCAAATTAAAACCTGGTTCAACCATCATTGAACCAACAAGCGGAAACACCGGCATCGGGCTGGCAATGAATGCAGCAGCACGCGGCTATAAGGCCATTCTGGTTATGCCTGATACTATGACGGCAGAGCGCATCAACCTTTTAAAAGC
Organism: Bacillus sp. 22-7; assembly: GCF_010628845.1. NCBI lineage: Bacteria > Bacillati > Bacillota > Bacilli > Caryophanales > Bacillaceae > Bacillus > Bacillus sp. 22-7. The sequence goes on from NZ_NJQY01000011.1 coordinate 119,098, forward strand.
ATATGGAGCAGAAGTTGTCCTGACTCCTGGAGATGACAAAATGCCCGGTGCTATTAATAAAGCAAATGAACTGGCTAAGGAAATTCCAAACAGCTTTGTGCCAATGCAATTTGAAAATAACGCTAACCCTGATGCGCACCGCCACTCAACTGCCATCGAAATTATTGAGGCTATGAAGGAAATCGGCAAACCACTGTCTGCCTTCGTTGCCACGGCAGGTACGGGCGGCACGATTACCGGCACAGGTGAAGTTCTGAAAGAGCATTATACGGGGTTGGAAGTGCATGTAGTGGAGCCAAAAGGCTCGCCCGTCCTATCAGGCGGAAAGCCTGGCAGGCACAAGCTTGTCGGCACAAGTCCCGGATTTGTTCCGGAAATTCTCAATACGGATGTTTATGATGAAATCCATCAAATCAAAGATGAAGAAGCATATGATACCACACGCAGAATGGCAAGAGAAGAAGGGATATTAGTCGGTCCATCCTCTGGAGCTGCCTGCTATGCCGCCATCCAGGTTGCAAAAAGGCTAAAGCCGGATGATGTTGTCGTATTCATCGTCTGCGATACCGGAGAAAGATACCTTTCAAGCGATCTGTTTCAGTTTGAATAAGCTAAGGTAAAAGACCCCAGAAAATATTCCTGGGGTCTTTCGTTTAAGAATTATCTAATTTTAACCGTCAAGCTGCCGCACTGTTTTTCAATAGCCTCTTCAAAAAAGTTCTGTAATTTATTTGTGATGGGACCAGGACTTCCATTACCAACCGGCTTTCCTTCAATCTCGATAATCGGAGTAACTTCAGCTGAGGTGCTGGACATAAAGACTTCATCTGCTGCCAGCAAATCTTCCTTAGTAAAAGCTGATTCTTTAAGTGCTATTCCATTTTCCCTGCAGATCTCATTGATCTTGCGGCGGGTAATGCCATTTAAGATCAAATTTGTTGCAGGGTGTGTATAAAGTGTTCCATCCTTTACAATGGCTATATTAGAAGAACTTCCCTCAGTCACCGTATCTCCGCGATGCTGAATGGCTTCAAAGCAGCCGGATTGGGCTGCTTTTTGCTTCGCCATGATGTTGCCCAGCAAATTCAGGCTCTTTATATCACATCGCAGCCAGCGGATGTCTTCAATCAGAATAGCTTTAACTCCATTTCTCATTGATTCAACCGGCCTAGTGGTTTCACGGGTATAGGCGGTAAGCACCGGTGCAACATCTGCATTAGGATATGCATGATTTCTAGGAGAAGTCCCCCTGGAAAATTGCATATAAACAATACCCAGTTCAAGATCATTTCTATCAATCATTTCTATAAGCATCTGTTTAAGCTGATCCTTGGAATAAGGAACGTTCAGCTCTATTTTATTGCCGCTTTCAAGAAGCCTTTCAAGATGCTCATCTGCTGTAAACATTTTTCCGTTATAGACGCGGATTACTTCATAGACGCCATCACCAAATTGATAACCGCGATCCTCAATATCGACTTTCGCTTTTGAACGTTCGATCAAATTACCATTCAAAATGACATATTCCATTTCCCGACACTCCCTGTATATGATTTGTATGTCTATCTGTCAGCTGTATTTAAAACCTTTCAGCCATCCTATCAGGTTTCAAAGTTATTTCGCAAGTTCATAAATCGCCTGTGCATAAATGGCTGCAGCCTTTAACAAATCCTCAATAAACATATATTCATCTTTTTGATGTGCGACATCTTCCCTGCCTGGGAAGAGCGGGCCAAATGCAACTCCTGATTTCAATGAGCGTGCATATGTCCCCCCGCCAATGGATAAAAGCTCTGCCTTTTCGCCAGTCTGCTGTTCATATACTTTTTTCAGTGTTTGAATCAAAACATCATCTTCTTCCACATGATGAGGCTTGGCATCTGAGAAATTCTCCAATCTGAAATGTTCGTTTTCGATTAGAGACTCAAGCTTGTTTTTCGTTTCTCCCATATCATTTGTAACGGGATAGCGTACATTAAAGCCTAAACGGCCGCCATTTTCCTTCGTATATGAAAGTTTGCCTACATTGATGGTTAAGTCGCCTGTAATATCATCCGTGCAGGCGATGCCAAGCTTTCTTCCTCTGGAATCATCACATAAGTATTGTGATACAAACTGAAAATATTGGCATGCCTTCTCATCCAGCTGAAGAGAAGCCAGGAATGATGCCATCAGTATACCGGCATTTTTCCCATTATCAGGCTCCATCCCATGTGCTGAGATTCCCTGGAGTTCGAGTATCAGCTCGCCATTATCTATGTAATACTTGCCTTCAAGCTCTGTCTTTTTCAGGAAATTAATATACCTTTGCACCACTTCAGTATGTTCAAGGTGAACCACAAGACTGGCTTTTGCAAAATCAGGAACCATGTTATATCTTCTTCCTGCCTGGAAATAGACAACCTCTGCCAATACTTCTCTGTCTGCTTCTTCGTTGTATCCAGTTTGGACAAGATCAAAATCAGAGATGCCTTTTTCAGCATAAATAATTGGGAAATCTGCATCCGGAGCAAATCCAATTGAAGGCATTTCTTCGTGTTTGAAATAATGCTCCACACAGCGCCAATCGCTTTCTTCATCTGTTCCGATAATCATTCGGACCCGTTTGCTTAAAGGCAGCTCTAATTCCTTCACAATTTTCATGGCGTAATAAGCAGCCATCGTTGGGCCTTTGTCGTCAATCGCCCCTCTGGCAAAGATCTTTCCATCGCGAATCTCTGCACCAAACGGGTCGCTTGTCCATCCATCTCCTTCCGGAACCACGTCAACGTGACAAAGTACTCCAACAATTTCTTCGCCTTCGCCGAATTCCAGATGACCAGCCAGGCTGCCGACATTTTTTGCAGTGAATCCATCCTTTTCACCAAGTGCAAGCATGAAATCGAGCGCTTCTTTTACACCTTCACCAAGGGGAGCATCATCTGTTGCATTCTCTTCGTCCAGCAGACTTCTGATTCTCAAAAGGTTTTGAGTATCCTTTATTAATTCATCTTTTCTCTTATTAACCTCTTTTTGCCAATCCAATACGTTCATACAGTTGCCTCCTTAACTTGAACATTTATGATTTCCCCATTATAACCCATTTTGTCCGCCTTTTGCTTATGGGATAGTTTAATGAAACATACATTTATTATGCATCAGGAAAGCTGAACCTTGCCAAGATGAGCGTTGAGGCGCTTAAAAACAGCCCTAAGAGTAAAATGGCGATGAGGAAAAGGGCTAAAACAGTCCTATTTCTCGCAGTAAAGTAAAAATCCTTTTCACTGTATTTTTTAGTAAAAGGGTGAGACATAATGGCTTTATCCCAAGTAAGGGAGAGCCAGGAATACATCAGGAAAAGAAAGACAACTGATACAATCACCTTAATCCATAGAGGCGGTATAAGAAGAATGCCGGCAGCGCTCACGGAAATAATTTGAAAATAACTGAAAATATACGAGGGGTTTCGAATAAAATCTTTAAAAATAATTCTGCCAGTCCCGTTATAGGTGTTCTCTTATTAAAGATCCTTCTGGAGTTTCTGAATAATAGCGGTTTTGTCCGCATTGAAACAACTGGCTTTTCCAGATCAGGAGCCATCATAAATATCCATTTTATATACTTTGTTTTTTCTTCTTGTTCAAGCATAACCTCAAATTCTAAGGCTGAGATTTTTTTCAGCAGCCGGGAAGCTCTTATTAGTGCACCTGAAAGCAGCAATGCTGATGCAATTATAACCGGAAATTCTGCACCGATAGACCAGAGTGAATATACAAGCTGGCTGAACCAGCTTAAGAGTACAAACAGCACAAAGGTGATCACATATCTTTTTAATTTCCCTTCAATCCTTTTCAAAAAATAAGAAACTATCATAATAGACCATTTCATTGAGATGAAAAAGAGCAGGAAGACAGCAATTTGGCTCCATTCCAAAAGATATCTATTCTTTAAAAAGGGAAGAAAAACAGCAATCATTGCTACTGTACCCATTGCTTGAAAAAATAGTGAGTAAACAAATCCCCATTTTCTCATTCCCATAAAGAGGGTCTTATTTTTTACCAGAAATACCTTATCTGCCTCTAATACAAATGGACGGAAATTTCCCATCCATGAAAAAATATAGAACAGAAAGAATAGGAGAAACAATGGCAGGCCAGCCATCCACTCCGGAGTTTCCAGCCACCAGGAGCGATAGATCATTCCAAAGATGACAGTTCCCGGAACAATGAGATAGACCATGATGGTCCAATCTGCAATGGAACGGAAAATACCAAACTGATAACTCCAGCTGTTTATTAGCCTTCTGAGAAAGAGAGAGTTACTTTTCATTGCGGTTCCCCTCTGCGATCTGATGAAAACATTCATAAAGTGACCCAGCAGGAAGACCGCATTGCCGCCTGATATCAGATAATGTGCCTGAAGCCTTCAACTGCCCCTCATGCACAATTAAGAAGCGGCTGCATACTTTCTCTGCTGTATCCAGAACATGCGTGGACATGAGAATGCCTGCGCCTCTTTGCCTTTCCCGATCAATTGATTCCAGAAACAGTTTCATTGCATTAGGATCCAGCCCAATAAACGGTTCATCAATGATATAGACATCCGGATTGGCAATCATTGCCAGAATCAGCATAGCCTTTTGCTGCATTCCTTTTGAAAAAGTCCCGGGAAACTTGTGAGCATGTTCAGACAGGTTATACTCTTTTAAGAACTCCTCTGCTTTCTTCTTATAATGTAATTCCGGCAATCCTTCCACTGCCGCTGTAAAATCCAGGTGTTCCCAAAGTGTCAGCTCATCATAGAAAATAGGCCGTTCCGGAATATAGGAATATTTCACTCCCTCCTTAAATTCCACTGCTCCCTTTTTATGCTCCATTAATCCCAGAATCGTTTTTATCGTTGTGCTTTTTCCAGCGCCGTTTGGTCCTATAAGGCCGATTAATTCCCCATCCTGTAAATCAAATTGAATATTATGTATAATCGGTTTTTCATTTTCATAGCCTGCTGATGCAATTTCAACGTTTAATAGCTTCATTTTCTCTCCTCCTGACTATACATACGAATATCGCTGGAAAAAGTTTGCACTAATTTAATATTTTTAAAGCCATAAAAAAAACTGCCCTTCAAAGAGGCAGTTTTTTTATGGCTGGAGGATTTCCATTAATTCTATATTTTCAAAGTCCTTTGCGTAATCATAGGCTGTATAGCCCTCGGCATCTTTCACAGCGGGATCAGCACCATACTCCAGAAGCAGCGCAGCCATTTCAATATCCTCATTGAACACCGCACTCATTAAAGGAGAGGTTTGATAGTTATCGATCACATTAGGGTTAGCCCCACTTTCGAGCAGAAGAGCAGCGCTGTCATACTGGCCATAAGAAACAGCCCAATGTAATGCAGTAGTGCCGTCTGCATCCGTTTCCTCAATATCCGCACCATCAGTCAATAATGTGTGAACCATGTCAGTATCATTTTCGCTCGCTGCGTTCATTAGTGAGGTGGCACCTTCAATCCCCATAACCGTTTCAGTCCATAAATCCATTTTTTCAAGTGTTTTAAAACCAAACCAGAGTCCTCCGGATAAAATCGTCAAAGATAGGACTGACACTGCTGCTCCAATCCAAACTCTGCCCTTCGGTTCTTTTAATTCAACTGTAGATTCATTGGCAAAAAACTTCGATAGGGCATATATTCTTTTTGGCAAGTGCGGGTGCGTGGATAGTTTTTCATTCAGCCAGACAAAAAATCCAGTTTCTGTTTGAAGCTGCTCCATATATGCCTGTTTATTGACCTTAGGATAAAGGTCTTTTCCAATGGCAAGCATGGTTAAAGCATCCCTTGATGCTTCAAAAGACTTTATATAAAAGGCAGCATAACGATCACATGTATACTCGCATGCTCTCAGGTACGCATTCCCCAGGAATGGAACCCACATAGCAGGAAGGAGCAGGAGACTTATGATAACATGTTTTCTTTTTAAATGAGCGAACTCATGGGCCAGGACGAACAGCACTTCCTTTTCAGCTCCCCGCTCAACCAGCTCAAAAATACCAGAATATAAGACAACCATATTTCTTCTGAAAAATCTGGTGGCAAAGGCATTTAGAACCCCTTCAGACTCAATTACGTAAATATCCGGCAGATCCTGTAAACCCATTTCCTTCGCAGTCATTACTGCTTTTTCATAAATCTCCGGAAACTGTTTCTCACTTATTCTTACCCCGTTTCTTCTGATGCCTCCCATCATAATTCCATGGAACAAGAGAGATACAAGGATCAAAGTTAAAATAATTACAATCCCAATAATAGAAAATGCGAGAAAAATATAAGACACAATACTAAATAAGGCAACAAATGCAAAATAAATACTTTCCTTCGGGTATACCAGGCGATCTCTCAGAGTGTGAGCTTCCATAACTTTTCTTCCTTTCAATCTTATAAAGTGAAACTTCAATCAGTGGGGGGTTCCTTATCCCCACTGATTGTTAGTTGTGGCCCACAGGACAAGGAAGGCTTCGTCAGCATGAGCATCGCACGACCGAAAGCGTTAGCTTTTGGGAGGATGTGGCGTTCTTAGTCTTTGTCCTTCTTCGGGCCTTTACGGGCAATTTGACTGCGATAAATATACCAATTGATTATAATCAAAAAACAAATTTTAGGATATAGGAAAATTTAGAGCATATTTTAGAATTTTCTGTACATATTACAAGCCCCTTCTGCCATAAGGTATAGTAATAATGCCTTTTCGCATCGAAGTTTAATTACAGAAATTTAGGGAATTAAACATACATCAAAAAAGGGGGGAACGCAAAGACTAAAAAAAGAAGCACCATTATAAATATTTTGTAAAATTTTAGCCTTGAAGTAGAAATAATCAGATAATAGCGTTACAATATAGTCAGAGGTATGACATCTTGACTAAAAACCAGAGTATAAAGGGGTTGTCTGGGGAAAAGAAAACTACATACGATTGAAGGTTAACCTTCAATGTAGCTGTCGGTTGCAGAAAATTGCCATGGGGTTTGAAAAAAGGATAGGGAGTGGTTTTTTGAAACCTTCGACTAACCGGATGTTAAACCGTGTAAAATCCGTCTACATGTTTATAAGTAAGCGCGGAACTGTAACAACTCAGGAGCTTGTAGAGGAATTTGGCATCACTCCTCGCACCATTCAAAGAGATTTAAATGTCCTCGCCTACAATGACTTGGTTAAGAGTCCGAGCAGAGGCAAATGGACTATTACTCAAAAGAAAGTAAAGATGTCATCTTAATACTCAAAGCAAAAACAGCATAATAAATAAAAAATCGCCCTGCTCTCAGGGCGATTTTTCTGTCTTATCCCACTTCATAATTCATCAGCTTATCAAGCTCTTCTTCCGTCAATTCCCGATATTCTCCCAATTCCAATGTCTCATCCAGCTCGAGCGGGCCCATGGAAAGTCTCTTTAAGTAAATGACTCTTTTTCCCACAGCTTCGAACATCCTTTTCACTTGATGGAACTTGCCTTCTGTTATTGTTAATTCTATATCAGAGGTGATGCCGGACTTAAGAATTTTTAATGTCCCAGGCTTAGTTTCATAGCCATCGTCCAATATAACCCCTTTTTGAAATGCGGCTATATCCTCTGCTGTAACTTCACTGTCTATGACTGCAAAATAGGTTTTGGGGACATGTTTTTTGGGTGAAAGCAGGCGATGGGACAACTGGCCATCATTCGTCAGAAGCAAAAGCCCTTCTGTATCCTTATCGAGACGCCCTACCGGAAAAGGAGAAAACACAAGGTCTTCCATTTCGAGCAGGTCCACCACGGTCTCAGATTGTGAGTCCTCGGTTGCGGAAATGACGCCAGGCGGTTTGTTCATCATTAAATAAATGAATTCCTTGTATTCAACTTTTTCGCCGTTGATGACAACGACATCCTGTTCAGGATCCACATGTTGTTTTGGATCCTTTACTTTCTCATCATTAACTGTTACTGCTCCATCTTTTAAAAGCTTTTTAACATCCTTGCGGCTGCCGTAGCCGAGATTGGCGAGCATTTTGTCTATTCTCATAATGACCCTCCATATTAATCAAATTTACCCTAATTTAGTTTTAAGTTCGTTAGTAAAATACCTTAAATATTCTGCCCGTTGATTTCAGCACGGGTCACTTGCTTTCCGCGGGGCAGGCGGTGAGCCGCCTCGTCGCTTAGCGCCTGCAGCTACTCCCGCAGGACATTGAATAAACTTTCTCGACTGAACATCGCAGGAAGAAAATGCGTCAGCATTTTCGAGGATCAAGTACCCACAGCGAAGATCAACTCTGTGCTTTGGTATAAAGGCAACTAAAACAAACCCTAGGAATTCTTTAGAAAAGGCCCCCATCATGGAGACCTTTTATTTTTTATGCTTTCAGTCTTAATTTCTTCAGCATTCTATCAACCCTTGATCCGAACAGGAGATAGATTAGTTTTGTTCTGAAGCTTAGGTAGAAATAAACTCCGGCTCCTGCTGCTCCGCAGATGATGACAATAATTATTGCCCCGACACTGGATGCAGGCGATAAGAAGCTGGTGGTAATTTGATAAACCAAGCCTGCAGCAATGTACATGCATGCAGTAAATAATACAATTAGCATACCACGTCTTAAAACAAGCTTGAATGGATATTTGGCATATGTTTTTATGACATAAAGGTTAATTAAGATCGCCGCAATATAGCCAAGCGCTGTGGCAAAAACGGCTCCCTGTGTTTCGAACAGTTTTATGAGCGGAATATTCAATGACAGCTTTACAAGCAGGCCTGTCAGCAAACTCAAAATTGTGAAACGCTGTTCATTGATTCCCTGCAGAATGGCTGCTGTTACCGAAAAATAAGCAAAGAGAATTGCCACCGGTGCATATGTTCTCAACACTTCAGTACCCAAATCTTTATGCTCATAGAATAGGGTAAAAACGGGCTCTGCAAGCAGGGACAAGCCTGCCACGGCAGGAAGAGTCAGAAATAATAGCACCTGGAACGTCTGGTTCAGCTGGCGGTTTAAGTCTGCCCGATCTTCTTCCATAAATGCTTTCGTCACACTCGGCACAAGCGTCAGCGAGAAAGCTGTGGCAAGTGAGACAGGAATGATGACCAGCTTATGTGTCTCAAAGTTCAGGACAGAGAATGCTGCTACAGCATTGCCTGCTTCGCCAATAGCGTCCATCGCTCTTGTAAATGTAATCTGATCGATGAATTGAAAGAGCGGATTTGCAAGACCCACAAACACAAAAGGTGCAGCATAAAGAATGATTTCTTTATATATTTCCTTGAGAGAGATGTCCACTGTTCCTTTATCTTCTTCAAGCATTTTATCCAAATGCGGCTTGCGCTTATACCAATACCAGAATAACACCCCGAGACTTCCGAGTCCGCCAATAAAAGCTGCGAAAGTGGCGACACTGATTGCCGTAGTGATAGAGCCTTCCATAACATTTAAAACGACATATGCACCCGCAAGCACAAACAGGATGCGGACAATCTGCTCCACCACCTGTGAAACCGCAGTAGGCCCCATGGACTGGTGCCCCTGGAAAAATCCTCTTATCAGACTCATGAAGGGAATAATAATCAAGGCAAATGATACTGCTCTGATAACGGTTGTTACATCTTCAACACTTACCTCCACATCTTCCCCTGCCAGGGTCATTTCGGCAACCGTTGGAGCAAGGAAGAACAGGATCAGGAAGGAGATGACTCCGCTTGCAGTCATGATCACCAAACCTGACTTGAACAGCTTTCTGCCGACAGCATACTCCTCTATTGCATTATATTTAGAGATAAACTTTGAAACTGCCAGCGGAACCCCTGCAGTTGCGATACTAATAAAGATTGTATAAGGTGTATACGAAAAGGAATAAAGGGCTGTCCCTTCCTTACCGACTATTTGATAAAAAGGAATAACATAAAACAAACCAAGAACCTTCGAAATAATGGTGCCAAGTGTAAGGATGAAGGTTCCCTTTAAAAGCTTAGATGACATATAATCCCTTCCTTAAAAAAGCTGCGCAGTAATCTAGAACTGTATATGAATGCCGAGCTGCGTTCGTCATATTTCTATCTTTTTAGACACACTATTTGTAGTGTACTCTTCTTGCCGGGGAAATTCCACTTGCAATACCGTATAATGAGGGATTATTTTTAGAAATAGGATATTTGATTTATAATGAATCTATTGTTTACTTAGCGAATTTAGATAAGTTGGTGAAACCATGAAATATGATGTAATAGTGATAGGCGGAGGTCCTTCGGGATTGATGGCAGCAATCGGTGCTGCGGAAAAGAAGGCAAAGGTCCTTCTCATTGACAAAGGAAACAAGCTTGGAAGGAAGCTTGCCATTTCCGGCGGAGGCCGGTGCAATGTCACAAACAGGCTCCCAGTAGATGAAATCATTAAGCATATCCCCGGCAATGGGAGATTTTTGTATAGTGCATTTTCCATCTTCAGCAATGAAGATATTATCCGCTTCTTTGAGAATTTGGGAATTGAGCTGAAAGAGGAAGATCATGGGCGGATGTTTCCCGTTACCGACAAAGCGCAATCGGTTGTTGATGCCTTAATTTCAAGGCTGAAGGAACTAAAGGTCGATATCAAAACAGACAGCCCGATCCAGGATGTTCACTATGAAAATGGCAGGGTGAAATCGGTAGAATTAAAAACAGGCGATGTTTATGAAGCACACTCTGTTGTGATAGCAGTCGGAGGAAAGTCAGTTCCTCACACAGGCTCAACCGGTGACGGCTATGCATGGGCTGAAAAAGCAGGCCATACTATTACGGAGCTTTTTCCAACTGAGGTTCCGCTGACATCTTCAGAGAGCTTTATTAAAGAAAAAGCGCTGCAGGGATTGTCGCTTCGGAGTGTGGCACTTAGTGTTTTAAACCCTAAAGGAAAAGCGCTTATAACACATCGGATGGATATGATTTTCACCCATTTCGGCATTAGCGGCCCGGCGGTCTTGCGCTGCAGCCAGTATGCGGTGAAAGCGATGAAGAAGTGGAATTTGAAAGAAGTAACCATGAACCTGGATGCACTCCCGGATACAAAGGAAGAACCTCTTTTTCAGGAAGTGTCCAAAAAGATTAAAGAAGAACCGAAGAAAATCATTAAAAACCTCTTAAAAGGGCTGCTTCCGGAAAGGTATCTTTTGTTTCTTCTTGAGCAGAACGGAATTGATCCATCTGCACAGGGGGCAGCTATTTCCAATGAAAAAATCAGAGGCTTTGTTAAGGGCTGCAAATCTTTTCAGTTTAAAGTAACCGGCACTTTGCCTCTCGATAAAGCTTTTGTTACCGGCGGAGGTGTTTCCGTCAAAGAAATCGAACCGCAGACAATGGCTTCAAAAATGATGGAAGGTCTTTTCTTCTGCGGAGAAATCCTCGACATCCATGGCTACACAGGCGGATACAATATCACTTCTGCACTTGTAACAGGCCGGTTAGCCGGATTAAATGCAGCATCATCTGCACATACCGTGTAATAAAGATAGAGCCTGATGCACTAGAGTCAGGCTCTATATATTACCATGGCAGAGAAACAATAAATCTGTTCGTCTTCATCCTCCTGCACTGCGGCCACATTATATTTTATATCCAGCAGCTTTTTCTCCTCAATCTTCTCCAGAAAATGATTCATATCCTTTTCTAGGTCTTTTTCATGCTCGTGATCGAATAATTTTACCTTAATCACAGGAATTCTCCTCCCAGCGTTTTTTATTAGCTTGGTCAATTTTCCGAATTTTTAAAATTAAAAAACTTAAAAAAACGGAGCCTAATTAGCCCCGTTTGGATATTATTCCGTTTTCCCCTGCCAGTTCATCATGCCGCCAGCCATATTGCGCACCTTATATCCTTGTTCCTGCATGTAATGACAAACATTTCCGCTGCGATTGCCAGAGCGGCATATAATAATGTACTCAGTCTCTTTATCAAATTTATCAAGATTCTCAGGGATCGTGCCCATGCGGATATGTCTGGCTCCTGGAATCATTCCGGATGCCACCTCTTCATCTTCTCTAACATCTACAAGCTCAAGCTTCTCTCCAGCCTCCAGCTTTTTCTGCAATTCATCAGTGGTAATCTCTTCAATACGGTCCAAACCTAACACCCTTTCCTGAAAACTTTTTAAATAGCACTTTGCCTTTACTAATGCTGCCACTCCTATAATACCCTATATGGCACGAAAAAAAAAAAAAATGAGAAGTTTCTTTAACACAAATACAAAAAAACCACCCTTGATCAAACAAAGGGTGGTTCATCTCAATATAACTTAATTTGCAACGATGTTTACAAGCTTGCCCGGTACTGCAATGACTTTACGGACAGTTTTTCCATCAATTTGCTCTTTTACTTTTTCATCACCCATTGCGATTTGCTCCAACAGGTCTTTTTTGGCATCGGCCGGAACCATTAGCTTCGCTTTGACTTTGCCGTTGATTTGAATCACGATTTCGACCTCGTCATCCACCATTTTGGCTTCATCAAATGCCGGCCAGGCTTCATAAGCAATGGACTCATCATGGCCAAATTTTGACCAAAGCTCTTCTGAAATATGAGGAGCGATTGGTGAAAGCATTTTAACAAAACCTTCTGCAAAAGTTTTTGGCAGCACATCTGCTTTATAAGCTTCGTTAATGAATACCATCATTTGAGAAATAGCTGTGTTAAAACGAAGTCCTTCGTAGTCCTCAGTTACTTTTTTCACCGTTTGGTGGTAAACCTTTTCAAGACTGCTGCCTTCTTCAATGTCTTGAATTCTCGGGCTTAATTCACCAGTCTCTTCCACAAACAATCGCCAGATGCGGTCAAGGAATCTTCTTGAGCCATCCAATCCATTTGTAGACCAGGCGATGGAAGCTTCAAGCGGCCCCATGAACATTTCGTATAAACGAAGAGTATCTGCACCATGGCTCTCTACGATTTCATCCGGGTTAACGACATTGCCTTTTGATTTACTCATTTTCTCATTGTTTTCCCCAAGAATCATACCCTGGTTGAATAGCTTTTGGAACGGTTCCTTCGTATGGACAACTCCCACATCGTAAAGGACCTTGTGCCAGAAGCGGGCATATAGAAGGTGAAGAACCGCATGTTCAGCTCCTCCGATATATATATCAACCGGAAGCCATTCTTTTAATTTCTCGGGATCTGCAAGAGCTTCACTATTTTTCGGATCAATATAGCGAAGGTAGTACCAGCAGCTGCCTGCCCATTGCGGCATTGTGTTCGTTTCCCTGCGGCCTTTTTTACCAGTTTCCGGATCCACAACATTAACCCAATCATCGATGTTGGCTAATGGTGACTCACCAGTACCGGATGGCTTGATCTCCGTTGTTTTTGGAAGCACTAATGGAAGCTGATCTTCCTGCACGGCAGTCATTGTGCCATCTTCCCAGTGGATGACTGGAATCGGCTCGCCCCAATAGCGCTGGCGGCTGAATAACCAGTCACGAAGACGGTAAGTAACCTTCTTAGTGCCAATACCTTTTTCTTCAAGCCAGGCAATCATTTTCTCAATAGCGTCCTCTTTGTTTAAACCATCAAGGAAACCTGAATTCACATGCTCGCCATCGCCAGTGTATGCTTCTTTATCAACATCTCCCCCGGCAACGACTTCTTTAATAGGCAGATCAAATTGCTTGGCGAACTCATAGTCGCGCTCGTCATGTGCCGGAACCGCCATGATGGCACCTGTTCCATAGCTGACTAGTACATAATCTGCAATCCAGATTGGCATTTTTTCGCCGTTAGCCGGGTTGATCGCGTACGCACCAGTAAAGACACCCGTTTTTTCTTTAGCAAGATCTGTCCGCTCAAGATCGCTCTTGCTCTTTACTTTGTCAATGTAAGCCTGAACTGCTTCTTGCTGCCCCTCTGTGGTGATCTTATCAACAAGCGCGTGCTCTGGAGCAAGTACAGCATATGTTGCACCATATAATGTGTCAGGACGTGTTGTGAATACGGTGAATGTGCCATCATGTCCTTCAATATTGAATGTCACTTCGGCTCCTTCAGAGCGGCCGATCCAGTTGCGCTGCATATCCTTAAGGCTCTCTGGCCAATCCAATAAATCAAGATCTTCAAGCAGGCGATCCGCATAAGCCGTAATTTTCAGCATCCACTGTCTCATTGGGCGGCGTTCTACCGGATGGCCTCCGCGCTCGCTTTTTCCGTCGATAACCTCTTCATTTGCAAGTACTGTTCCAAGTGCAGGACACCAGTTAACAGCTACTTCATCGATATAAGCAAGCCCTTTTTCATAAAGCTTTAAGAAGATCCATTGAGTCCATTTATAGTATTCAGGGTCTGTTGTGTTTACTTCACGATCCCAGTCATAGGAGAAGCCTAACGCCTTGATCTGGCGGCGGAAGGTGTTGATATTCTGTTCTGTGAATTCTGCCGGGTCATTCCCTGTATCAAGTGCATATTGCTCTGCAGGTAAACCAAATGCATCCCAGCCCATCGGATGAAGGACATTATAGCCCTGCATGCGCTTCATGCGGGAAAGGATATCTGTTGCCGTATATCCTTCCGGGTGGCCAACGTGTAGACCAGCGCCTGAAGGATATGGGAACATATCAAGCGCATAAAACTTGCGCTTGCCTTTATCTTCAGTTGTTTTGAATGTTTTATTTTCTTCCCAGTGGCCCTGCCACTTTTTTTCAATCTCCTGATGATTGAAACTCATTTTTGTTTCCTCCTATTAATGAAAATAAAATAAAAAAACCCCTCATCCCAAAAAAGGGACGAGAGGATTATGTATAAATCTCCCGCGGTACCACCCACATTAGTGAACATGTCACTCGCTTCATTCATCCTTAACGCGGAAAACGGCAAGCATTACTGGTATTTCACACTTGCTGCTCAAAGGCGAGTTCATGATGTGCCCGGCTGACTTGCACCTGCCGTCAACTCTCTTAAAACGGGCGCTGCACCACTACTGCTCCTTATCTAAGCATTTTAGTATAAGAATATGACTATTGTAATAAATTTCCCGCCAGGATGCAAGTAGGCTTATCCTGACAGGAATTTAATACTTAGAATATGCAAGGCTTTTAAAATTGTGCACCATGTTTCATTTTCTTTAGGGCAAAATGTTTCCGAAACCATTCAATCATTATTTCAAATCGATCAGATGCGGATGAAAGAGCCATAATAGAATCGCAATGATAGGAAGCGAAACTGCCATAGCAATCCCCGGTTTTTTATAATGCATTCGCAGCATGATGAACATGATGAGATTAAACAGCACAGACCACCAGAAATTCCACCCATTATCATAAACAAACAATCCCTTTTTAGAAAACAAATACTCCAGCACTGAGAAATAAACGATCCACACGCCAGTATAAAAAATCTTTTTCTTTAGATTTTTTTCCGGAAAATAGCGAAGGTAAATCATGACGACGACCGGAATAATCAACAAAGTGAAGGTGATTTCAATAAACGTGTGATTCAGCCAATCCAGCGTAACTGCCCTATAGGCCCATAGGGTATGATTATAAAATAAAAAATTATATAGAAAGTTGGCAATGATATAAAATTGGACAGTTGGATAGTATTCTTTCCATCTTTTCCAATCGACGAATTTCCAGGCAAAAAAAATATAGACAAGTACAACCAATAATAAATACACAATATCTCCACCAATTATCTGCCATCAATTCAGTATCAACAATATACCCATAGTTTCAGAGGTTTTATTCGCATTACTGGACAAGAGAAAAAGAGGGCCATTCTCTGCCCTCTCTAAAAAACTGCTATGCGCATTCTTATCGCAGTCTAACGGACAGTAAGACCCCCACTTCAAGACTCAGAGGAATCACAAAGGAGGATAGGCGGGGGTCAAACTGCCCGTAAAGGCCCGA